>CAZXFE010000128.1:0-11258 GCA_964639795.1 uncultured Enterobacteriaceae bacterium
GTGCTGACGGTATCGCCAAAACACTCAACGCAATCAATAAAACGACTTTATCCATCGACAGACAACCGTATAGAAGACCTGCGCTCTTCAATGGAATGTATGATTGTGCCGGATAGTACCCTGGGATGGCCTCTTCCGCTATTCTCTCGAGATGATGAATCGAAATGTGTTGGTCCTCACGCTGGCTCAAGCGCTAGGACTGTCAGGTGTCACAATGACACTGTTGGTTGCGGGCATTGTGGGGGTGCGGCTAGCCCCCGATCCGCGTTGGGCGACTTTGCCCAACGCCTTACTCATTGTCGGTGGAGCCGTCTCGGCCATTCCCGCTGCGCTGCTCATGCAACGGATTGGGCGCAGGGCCGGATTCAGCCTTGCCGCGTGTGTCGCTGGGGTGGGTGCCTTTACGACGGCCTACTTCATCCACACTGAAAATTTCTTCCTGTTTTGTGCGTCTATGCTGCTTTTGGGTGTCAATATGGCCTTTGTCCAGCAATATCGGTTTGGGGCGATCGAAAGCGTCGCTCCTGACCAGGCGGGCAAGGCGGTGTCGCGGGTGCTCCTGGGAGGCATCGTCGCCGGGCTGCTCGGACCGGAAATTGCCACACTGTGCAGAGACTGGTTTGGCTTTCAGGAGTACGCCGGTTCTTTCCTCGTGGCCGGTGGTCTGTATGTTCTGGTGGCAGCACTTTTACTGCTGTATACGCCTGCACCAGTTACGGCATCGACGGCGAACCAACAACAGTCAGATCGCTCTCTTTGGATGATCATTTGCCAGCCGGTGTTTATCACCGCTTTCCTGAGTGCGACGGTTGCCTACGGTACGATGACTTTGCTCATGACGGCCACGCCACTCAGTATGCACGTGGTGGATCACTTCTCGTTGGATGACACAGCCCGCGTGATTCAGGGCCATGTTTTGGGTATGTTTGTGCCTTCCTTTTTTACTGGCAGCCTGATCCAACGCTTTGGCGTGTCCCGCATATTAATGGTCGGCATCAGCCTCTTGATCGTGTGTACCCTCATTGGCTTCTGGGACCGCAGTTTTCTGCACTATTGGACGGCCTTAGTCTTGCTCGGCGTTGGCTGGAATTTCCTGTTCATTGGTGGGACGACATTATTGGCCCAAAGTTATCGTCCGGCAGAGAGTTTTAAAGTCCAGGCGTTTAATGATTTTGGCGTATTTAGCTTGCAGGTCATGGCTGCATCGAGCGCGGGTTTCATCATCTTCAATACCTCCTGGACGATTATCAACCTACTGGTCACACCCTTCTTGGCCCTCCTGCTGATCAGGTATCTGTGGATGGGGAGAGACAGTCTGGTCATGCCCCCGACCTGATGAGTATGGTGTTGGCTTACGCTGCGCTAGCCCGACCTACGGGATCAGTCTGGACGAATGACGCGGACCCTAGCGTGCCCGGCGGTAGCCTTTGATGATAGCGCCAATCAGTAGCAAAGATATAAAGCCGCCGACCCCGTCGTGGGAGACAAGCGGGCCGACCAAGGCCGCGTAAAGTATGAGACAGACCGTAGCGATAACCTGGCCAACTAGGACCGACCTGAGCTAAGTTTGTTCCGGTGGCTGCATAGGCGCATCTCCTTGGGCCGCAACTGATGCAGGCTGGCGGGCAAACTACCAGGCGGCGCCGCTCAACAGTGACAAGACAAAGAAGCGCAACCCCCACGGCAGCGTGGGTATCGGCGTTGGAGCCCGCCAGGGGCGTTGATACCGTCCGCGCATTAGACGCTTTCGGACTCATCTATGAAAAGCGGGTGATGAGACCTCTCGATTCAGATCCACCGAATATGGTAGGCAGGACCGCACACGGATCGGTAGCCCAAACTGAGAGACCGGTTTTCATACGCGGGGTATGCACTGGAAGGAGGGCGGCGATGATACGGCAATTCCTTGAGGACAGAGCTGAAAAACGGCAAGCGCTGTCGCAAGCCGTCGCTGACATCCGGGAGACCCTTACTGGCGATGCCGACAAGTCGGAGACGCTGCGCACCCTGCCCGAAGCCTCTGTGACTGCGCTCACGGACGCCGGCCCGCTTGCCATCAAATGTCCGAGAGAATTGGCCGGCGCCGAGGCTGATCCCGTGCCCCAGTTGGAGGTAATTGAAGCCCTCACCTATATCGACCCCAGGGCGGGCTGGTGCTACTTAATCCGGAATGGCACGTTGTCTGTCGTCGCGGCCTTTTGGCTGATGACGCAATTGCGCAGATGTTTAGTGGTGACCGGCCACCTCGCATGCTGGCGCGCTGACGCCGAGAATGGCCTTCCGCGTCGATGGTGGATACCGCGTCACAGGCCACTGTTCGTGGGCCAGTGGTATTCGGCACGGCGAATGGGGCGGGGTGCTGATCCGTGTGGAGTCAGATGGGGCCAATGGGCCACAACAGCATATGGTGGTCTCCGTTGCTAAGCAAGTCGAGATTTACGATCACCGGCGCGTTGCCGGGCTCTACGGCACCGGCAGCCGTAACTTCTCAGTTTCCGACTTGTTTGTGCTCGAGGTCTTCACCTTTGGAACAATGACGTGGGAATCCAATAGTGGCGGTCCAGTATATAAACTGGGCATGCCGGGGCTGGTAATCAACGGACATGCGGGTTTCGCGCAGGGCGTAGGACGAGATTATCGAGCTTGCGAAGTCGACGCGGCGTGGATATGGGAAGCAAATCTCACTTGTCGACAGGAGTGTGCTTTAACGCACGGTGGCGGAAGGCGATTTGCGCTTGCGAGCCGCACGCGGCCTAATGACGGAAGTGTTTGAGCGAGCGCGGCAAACAGTGAGTGAGGTGAGAGTGCCCTCGATGTGAACTCTACGGCCTTTAGCAAGGGAGAGAGATCGGCCGTGTGGCTCAATAGTATTCTCCAGCGCTGTCTGCGAGACCTGTATGTGGCCGCGTCGCATTTGATGGTGAGTGACTCGTCGTTCGAAGATTACGGATGGTTCTTGCTTGGCCTGCCTGACGCTGGTCCAATGGGGAAGAAAGGGAGTATCACGTGATGGCCGGACGTTTACTCATAGACAAGAATGTTGCCATGCCCATGCGCGATGGCGTTGTGCTGCGTAGCAACGTATATCGGCCAGAGACTGCGGAGCCGGTGCCGGCTATCCTGGTCCGGACCCCGTATGGGAAAGAGGGCACGCTTATCCAAGCGTTTAGTCTTGAGGCCGTGCGCGCCGCCGAAGCCGGATATGCGGTCATCCATCAGGACACCCGCGGACGCTTTGCTTCCGGGGGAGAGTTCTATCCCTTCCGGCACGAAGTAGAGGATGGCTACGATAGCGTCGAGTGGGTGGCCGCCCAATCCTGGTGTACGGGCGCGGTTGGCATGTCCGGACTCTCGTATCCCGGCGCTGTGCAGTGGTGGGCGGCGATTGCCCAACCCCCCCATCTCAAAGCGATCATCCCGATTACGATTGGTTCCCAGGCAGGCATGGATCAGCTGGCGTACCAGGGTGGGGCGTTCAAAGCCGGCTATCTGATTTGGTGGGCGGCGTTGTTTGTTGTGCCCGAAACCCTACGCCGGATGATTGCCGTTGGCGAAGCCGACCGCTCGGATGTGGTGCGGATGCTGGCTGCCACAGATGATCTAGAGGCGCAGGTGCGCCACTTGCCCATGGCCGACTTACCTCTCTTTCGAGACAAGGACGTTGCGCCCTACTATTTTAATTGGATGCGTCGCGAGGTGCCTGGCCCGACAGCCGTCACGATTCGAGACCAGTACGCTCAGGTTCGGGTCCCGGCGTGGAATGTCAGTGGCTGGTACGACTATTTTCTGGATGGCACGTTGGAGAACTTTACGCGCATGCAGCAAGAAGGTGGAAGTGCGGATGCCCGGGCAGGGCAGCGGCTGCTTATCGGTCCATGGGACCATGTGCTCGGGTCGGCGGGCGCCGGTTTTGATTTTGGGCTTCGGGCCTCAAAGGTGGGAATCAATTTTGATGGGCTTCAACTGCGCTATTTTGATCATCATCTAAAGGGGGAACAGAACGGCGTCGACACCGATGCGTTGATTCGACTCTTTGTCATGGGCGAGAACGTCTGGCGCGACGAGCATGAATGGCCGTTGGCCCGGACGCAGTACCAAGAGTGGTTTCTGCATAGTCCGGGGGGCGCGGCGGGAGAGAGCGGACAGATTTCGCCGGAAGTGCCAGCCCAACCCGAGCCCGCTGATGCGTATGTGTATGACCCCCGGTATCCCGCCCCTACGATAGGCGGGGCAGTTGGGTTGCCAGGCCTGATGATCGGTGCCAACGTGGGCTATCAAGATCAACGTCCGCTTGAAGCTCGGTCAGACGTGCTGGTGTATACCTCGGCAGCGTTTACCCAACCGATGGAAGTGACAGGGCCGCTGACGCTGACGCTGTATGCCTCGAGCAGTGCGCCGGACACAGACTTTATGGTGCGGCTGTGTGATGTGTATCCCGATGGGGAGTCGCGCATTCTCGCTGATGGGACGGTGCGCGCGCGCTATCGGGACGGCTACGATAGTCCCAGCCTGATTGAGCCGGGGCAAGTGTATGCGTATACGATCGACATGGCGGCGACGAGCAATGTCTTTCGGTCAGGGCATCGGCTTCGGGTGGATGTCACGAGCAGTTCGTTTCCATTCATTCAGCCGAATGCCAATAGTGGCAAGCCGATTGGAGAGGATAGGGAGGCAGATTTGAGACCGGCCTTACAACAGATTTTTCACAATCCCGAACGGCCCTCACATATCCTGCTGCCCATTATTCCTCGCTAAGCGCGTAAGTGGGGGCCGCAGTCGTAGAAAGATCTCCTATTAAGTCAGAATTTGTCTTAGTCCGCGTGAAAGACGCCCGACCGCCTCGGCCGCGGCCTCTTCGCTCAGCGCCCCGTACGCCACGCGCAAGTAGCAGCCATCGGTTAGACCGAACGCCGTGCTGGGAATCACGGCGACCTGATGCTCTTGGATCAGCCGCTGGGTCAACGTCATGGGATCCATGTCTGTCCGTACCCGCACCAGGAAGTAGAACGCACCGTCAGAACGGGGTAGGGCGACCAGATCACTCAAATTGTTCAGCGCGCCGTGCACGACCTGTCGCGTTGCGGTCATAGCTTTGAGTTTCTCGCGACAATAAGACACACCGGCTTGCATCGCGCCCAGCGCCGCATATTGCGATATGACCGGCGGGCAGATCAGAATTGTATCCTGGGCTTTTTTGATCGCCGTATACAGGTGATGGGGTGCGACCATCCAGCCGATGCGCCAGCTCGCGAATCCGTACGCTTTGGACAACGAGTACAGCGAGATAGTGTACTCGCCGCTGGCCTCGATTGATCCCGGTGAGAAATGCGTCGCCCCGTCGTAGGTGAAATACTCATACGCCTCGTCGCTGATGTGGTAGATGCCGGCCTCACGACACAGCGCGTTCACCGCGCGCAGGTCCGATTCCGCATACACCACACCGGCTGGGTTGTTGGGTGAAACTGTGACAATGGCGCGGGTGCGATCCGTGATTGCATTCGCGATTGCATCGAGCTGTAGTTGGTACTGCTCGTCGGTCGGCACGCACACCGTCTGGCAATTAACCATGCCGATTGCCATCTCATGATTGAAGTAATAGGGGAGCTGCAAAATGATCTGATCGCCTGGATCGGTAATCGCCAGCATGGCATTCATGAACGCCATATTGCCCCCGGCCGTCACCACGATGCGCTGCGTCTCAGTCAGCGTGATGCCGTTTTCCTCACCCAGTTTGTCGCTAATCACCGCCAACAGCGGATCGATGCCCTGGACGAGTTTGTATTTATGATTGTCCGGGTCGGTCTGAAACTGTCGGACGGCTTCCAGTGCTTCGGGCGGCGGGCCGTAGTACGCCACGCCCTGGCCCAGGGAAACCGTGCCAGGGTTGGTACGGATCAACTCGGCGACCACGGGAATGATCGGGGACTGAATCTCCCGCATGCGCAGACTTTCACGCATCCTTCGCATCACTGGTGTCTCGCCTTCCGTGCGGTTTCATGGGCATCCGTAAGGGTGTAGAGCTCGCTCGCCCGGCCACGCTTTCGCACTGGCCAGATGCTGTCAAGTTGTTGCGGAACGGGCGAAGAGAGACCGGCTGCAGATTGACAAGGTCTGCATAACTTGGCACTACCTGCGTGAGAAGGAAAAAGGCTGAACTATGGGACTCATATCGGAACGGACCGCATCGACACACACGACTCAGGGCCAAGACCAGTCAACAGAGCAGACACCGGACCAAACAACAGATCCTGATATCCAAGACCTGCTACAGCGTAAAGAGCATGTTATCACCAATATGGGCGGGCCCGATAAGATCGAGGCCCAACACCAACGCGGGCGGTTGACAGCTCGTGAACGGATTTTGGCCTTGCTTGATCCTGGCAGCTTCATGGAGCTTGGAGCTTTGGCGCACTCGGAACGCAGTGAAGTGGCCGCGCGGACTCCGGGAGATGGCAAAATTGTTGGCCTCGGAAAAATTCAAGGACGCAAGGTCGGCGTCGGGGCTGATGATGTCACCGTCTTCCATGCCAGCTCCGCGTATGTTGGAGGAAAGAAGGTCCATCGGATCGAAGAGCTGTGTTACAAACACGGCTTTCCCTTGATTTTTCTGGGCGAATGCGGCGGCGGGCGTCTGCCGGATATTATGACGTCCAGTGGTTTTCCGCGCATTGCCCCGCCGCTCGATTTGGTGCAACGGAACCGGACCGTGCCCAGGCTGACTGCTATCCTGGGTGAGTCGTTTGGTGGCTCGTCGTGGTATGCGGCGGTGTCTGATTTCGTGGTGCAAACGCAGGGCTCGTGTCTGGCCGTATCTTCACCTCGGGTGATTGAGATGGCAACCGGAGAAAAGGTCGATTTTGAAGAGCTAGGCGGGGTTGCCCTACATGCGATACAGACCGGACAAATCGATGCGGTTGCTCAAGATGAAATGGACGCCTTTGCGTGTATGCGGCATTGGTTATCGTTTATGCCCCAGAACGCAGAATCTGTTCCGGTATGTACTGCCTGGGATGAAAAATACGATGTCTTTGATGAGGAACTCCCCGGCCTGGTCCCCAAACGTCGCAATCGTGGTTACGATATGCGCCGGCTGATTCCGCGGTTGACCGATGATGGTAATTTCTTCGAGCTGCGACCGGACTTTGGTCCCGCGCTTATTACCGCGTTAGGCCGAGTCGGCGGGCGCTCGGTTGGCTTTATTGCTAGTAACCCGTATTTCTCCGCAGGTTCCATTGATGCCGCTGGCTGTGATAAAGCCACCCACTTCACGTGTTTATGTGAGGCCTTCAATATCCCGCTCATCTTTTTGCAAGACGTGCCCGGGTTTCTGGTCGGTAAAGATGCTGAGCGAGCGGGTATTATCACCAAGATTTTACGCTGGTTCCAAGCCCTGGCGCTGGCAACTGTGCCGAAGGTCACGATCGTGATTCGCAAAGCCTACGGCATGGCGCTTTTCAGCATGGCGGGCCCAGCCTGTAATAACGACTTTATTTATACCTGGCCGGGCGCGGATATCTCTTTCATCGACCCGCGCGTGGGCGTCAATGTGGTGCATGGCAAACAAATCGCGCAAGCGGCTGACCCGGATGCCGAACGGGAACGTCTGCTGGCTGAAAGTCCCGACTTTGATACCACACCCTGGGGCGCAGCCGGACATTTTCATGTCGACGATGTGATTGATCCGCGCGAAACACGGGCGGTGATTCTTCGTTCCTTAGACTATACCTGTGGCGAACGTTTTCCTCGGCCCGTCTCGGAGCGGCCCCTGCTGTCATGGCCATTACGGTTGTGAAGCCCGGAAGAACCACTCACAAAACTCCATCCTATCCTGTCAGCTTGGATACCTACTTGCGCAGGTATGACACAAAAGGGCTGTCATTTTCGTGGAAACGGGAATCCAGGGTAAGGGACGTATCGCCTATCGTGCCGGATCTTTTACCTGAATTGCACACGATATGGCTTCAGAAGAAGAGAGGTCTCCGCGCAACTCGCAGCCTGCCAGTGGTCCCAGCGTCTCTCGGCAGGTTTCGACAGCAAGAACATCATCACCCGAAGTATCCCTCATCACTTTAGATTCAAACATCAGGCTTGCAGTGGCGCTGCTATTGAACACTTGGCACACCGCGCGGATCGAAACCGTATCCCCACAATCGCCCAGTGTATCCGTGCGACTTGTACCATATGCCGCTGCCGGTGGAGGGAGGCTGTTGAAAATGACTAGAATTGTGAGAGCATCACTCCCAGCAAAAAGGCCAGGCGTGTCGAGCGAGAATGAAGGGTGTTCTGTTTCCTTATATAATCGTCTTAATAAATCTTTAACTTTGTACTCTTTGAGATATCTAGGTTTCCATCCAAGCCAGATTATTCATCTGGAAGGGAAAATTGAAAGAGCTGAACTGCATTATCCCGAGTCAGCTGCAATCTCTCTTCCTCAGGCACGTCAGCAAACATAGTGTCCAGGAACTGCATGGATTTTGGCCAAGTGGATTCCGAGTGCGGAAAGTCATTGCCCCATAACATGGTGTCCATGCCGATCCTGTGTCGCAGCAGGACGCCGACCTCATCTTCTTGAAAGACGGCAAACATATTACGGCGCCAATAGTCGCTCGGCAGAAAACCCTCTGTGGACTTGTAGTTCGCATAGACCGGGCGGTTGGTATAGGTGAAGTCCATTTGCTGCAGCCAGTGCGGAGCCCAGGATATCTCGTGCTCGACAGACCCAACCTTGAGATCTGGATAGCGCTCACACACCCCAGCAAAGATCATATCGGTTAATGCATAGCGGACCCAGTAATCTTGGGTCGGACGCAATCCCGCCGGCGTAAATGTCGAAAAGCTAATCGAAATCTCACAGCCTGGCGTATTCGCCCGCTGTGTTGCGAGATGGAGCAACAATGGGAGCTCAGTCTCTTGGGCTGCGGCCCACAGAAGATTATACATCGGATCGCGATAGGGCCGTCCCGGAAGCGGGGTGACCGGGATGAAGACGCCGGCTAGTCCAAGCTTTGCGCATCGCTTCAGCTCGACACTCGCCTCTGTGGGATCATCAACATTAATCATGCCGATGCCCCGGAATCGACCTGGGTAGGTCGTGCAAAAATCCGCAATCCAGTTGTTATAGGCGTAACAAATACCGGACAATAGTTCGCTGTCTTCAAGATGGTACCAGAACAGGCCCTGACTCGGCTGAAGGACGGCTCCCCAAATACCGTCCATCTCCAGCTCAGTAATCATGGCGTGTGGATCATACGCCCCTCTTCTCACATCTTCCCAGGTGCTCACGAAATCGAGCTGTGAGGTATCCTCAAAGCGTTTCCCCGCCTGGGTAACCGCCCCCAGGGTCGCGATCTGCATATCACCAATGAACCAGGCGTCGCTGTCTTTTCCGTCCTCGGTTTTATAACGCCGAATCTGCGGAGCACGATCAAGCAGCTTTGATGGCATGCCATTGAGATACAAATCTGGCGGTTCAACAATATGACTATCGCTCGAAATAATGACTGGCGCTGCCATGTCTCCCTCCCTGTGTACTAATCTGATGCCATACCATGCCGACGTGTGAGCCTCAAGGAAAAGACTTTCTCCATCAGGGCGTACCCACGCGGCTACTTTCGGAGAATGATTCCACCTTCTTATGAGAAAATCGCTTTTAAGTCCTCTGAGAAATGGCGGTCATACGTCTGAATTATCTTCCACGCCCGCTCCGGTTGCTTCCCGATAGCCAAGCGCAGATTCACTTCGGTTTGCCGTGTAAATGGCTGCTCGACTGGGTGCAACGGGGAGATCTGGTCAGAGAGCTCATAGCGGCCAGCGATTTTCTCAATGCAATGACCGTAAACAGCCATTTGTCATCAAGCTGCTTAAATATAGGCCGCATTTTGTCTCTCCCCTGCGGATCTCGCACTGGCTTCTCGGGAGAGAGAAGATGATGCAGGATGGCCGCTCCAACTATGAAGTTGAATGACTCAGGTATAAAACCGAGCTCTTGCGCGTTGAGTTGCAACAACCCACACGATTCCGCGTTCTCCACTTCCGTCATTGCGTTCTTGAGCAGTGCCAAGCGATCAATACTCAGATCACTCGCAATAATCTCAGAATCAAGACAAAGCGCAAGGAGAGGGAAGATGGAATTACCTGCGCCGGCACCTGTGTCTAAGATCTGGAGTCCCGAGCGTTGTTTCTCCGCTAGGCCTATTTTTTCAAAAGCATCTAACAGGGGCTAACTAAAATCCGCGCTAGCAGTGTATTTGTCTGCATAGTCCTGGGCTTTGACCAAAACAGCGTATGCAAATAACGATCGATGACTTCTTGGTCATAGCGGGGCGAAAAGATGCCACGTAGAGTCTGATTACCCTCATTGCCCATATTGCTAAGATCAAACAAAGGCCGATTATATAACCCCTGCCAATAATTGTCCGGGACGGGAGACGACAAAATTGACCCTGGAAGACCATGCATGAGTGTTCTTAGCGGGGCTCGCCAACCGCACCCTCCCACGGTGTATATATACAAAAGACACAATAGAGACCACGCGCTTCATAGCTGGCGAGACCGTCAGCTATGAAGCTTTTGTAACAACTTGGCCTAACAATTTGACAGGACTGGGATGGCCATGAGCCGGCGATTTGTTACCCTGGTTCTCAATACTGACGAGACGGAGGATGTATGGCTCATTCACGACAACTACGACTTGGCGCGTTCATGCGCCCGGTCAGCATTCATACCGCCGCCTGGCGCTATCCGGGCGCGTTCCCGGATGCGAACTTCAATTTCGCCCATTACAAGCGGTTCGTCCAAACGCTGGAACGCGGACGGTTTGATGCCTTTTTCATGGCCGATCACTTGGCCGTGCTCAATATGCCGATGGCGGCGCTCAAACGCAGCGCTACTGTCTCGTCCTTCGACCCGTTGACGCTCCTACCCGCGCTGGCCACGGTGACCGAACATCTGGGGCTGATCGCCACCGCCTCTACCACATACAACGAGCCCTATCACGTCGCACGAAAATTCGCTTCGCTCGACCATATCAGTGGGGGCCGGGCGGGTTGGAATGTTGTGACCTCGGCGAACCCGGACGAGGCGTTGAACTTTGGACGGGAGCAACACATGGAGCATGACGCACGCTATCGTCTCGCGCGTGAGTTTTACGATGTGGTCACCGGCCTGTGGGATACCTGGGCGGACGATGCCTTTATACACGATGTCGATGCGGGCATCTATTTCGATCCCGACAAGCTGCATGTGCTGGACCATAAGGG
>CAZXFE010000129.1:0-284 GCA_964639795.1 uncultured Enterobacteriaceae bacterium
GACCACCGAGACCATGTTTGCCTCGTTTAATCTGTGGTACGCCCTCCTGGCTGGGATCAGCGGAATTCTTATCGCCGCTGTCCTCGTGCCACCAGATTCAGACGCAGTTACGGCGTCGCCCGAGCAAGCCCACCGGTTGGAATCTATGCATGGCCCCGTAGTGAAACCCGAAATCATGCGGCCTGCGGAGAAAATGGAGTGGTGGCCGGGTTGGTCCATCATGGCAAGTGGTTCCATGCTGCTGTACTTCGTTCTGCAGGTGCGAGAAAAAGGTTTTGGACAGA
>CAZXFE010000129.1:294-11232 GCA_964639795.1 uncultured Enterobacteriaceae bacterium
ACCTGGACAATTGATAATTATAATCTGCTGTTTCTCGCCCTTGGCCTGCTGCTGCACTGGCATCCAAAATCATTTCTGTATGCGTGCGAACAGGGGATTAAGAATACCTGGGGCATTGTGATCCAGTATCCCTTGTATGCGGGTATTTTTGGCCTGATGTCGTACACCGCACTCGGTGCGGTTTTAGCGGAGTTTTTTGTCAGCGCGAGTACGCCGCGCGCATTCCCTTCTATTGTGTATCTATATTCCGGCGTACTGAATTACTTCGTGCCGTCGGGCGGCTCAAAGTGGATTGTTGAGGCGTCTTATCTCATTCCTGCGGGCCAGGAATTGGGGCTGTCTATTCCTACTGTTACGCTCAGCTACGCGTACGGTGATATGACAACCAATCTACTTCAGCCGTTTTGGGCCATTCCCATTCTTACCGTGGCCGGCCTACGGTTTGGCGACATCATGGGCTACTGCTTTCTTTTTGCCGGTTTTATGCTCGTGTTTAACCTGTTTGCCCTCTTCCTTATTCCGCTGCAATTGTGACCGGCCCTGGCGACGACGAACTCCGGTCTGGATGCCGCAGCGCACGTGGAATAGGGAAAAGGTTAGGGGTCTATTTTCGTCGGCGTGTAAATGGGGGTGCGGAGCTGGGTGACTTTTCCGTCAGTATTCGAGACTTGGTGTATTTTACTGGAGCCGCTCTTTTCCACTTCATCGATACGTACGACCGAGTGGAGCGGAATATAGGTCCGTTCAACATCCGAGAATTCGCGCTGCAGGCTCTCTTCTGAGGGATCAATCACCAGGCTCGATTTTTCGCCAAATAAAAGACCTTCGACTTCGACAAAGCCGAACATTCCGCCCTGCCCGATGCTTTTGGCGTAGATTTCGTAAACTTTGCCTTCATTGACGAAAATGACTTTATAAATCTTTTTTTTCTGAGATGTTCGTGTTGTTGCCATAGTGTTTAATTCTACCTTTAGACACAAAGATTGGTTCTTGTTCCGAGATTGTCAACCCGTCAGCGGGCCAAATTGTTAACGGCTTCGTATCCACAGGGTGGTCAGTGCGCGCTCAAATTTCTTGGCTCGCTCGGTCCACACCCGCACTCCTGCCGGTGTTTGGGTACTCCCAACATCCAGCGCCACATCAAACGCTGAGCGTTTGGCAAAATTTGTGATCAGGATGCAAAATCCTAACCGTTGTCCTGCGCGTGTCGTGAGTATCCCGACAAGGCCATCGGCATAGCTCATAGTTCCCGACTTTGCTTTGATTTTTGTTCTGAGTCGAGTCTTATCATTGCGCCAAGCCGGATGCGGTAAGAGGTCGAGGAAGGTGCCAATGTTGTCTTGTCCGAACGGTAGCGTTGCACCGTGGCGTATGGCTGCGGCAAGCTGGCGCGGTGAGTGGCGTGAGGTGCTGCTCAAGCCCGAGTGGTTCATGCTCACAAAGCGGGTCCAATCCGTCTCCGGCAGGCGACGACGATACCAATCCGTGAGCAGGGCGCCCGAATCGGTAAGCGATAACGGCCGGTTTTGTAACGATCGGGTCGTGACTTGGCCAATTAATTCCGCCGATAAATTATTACTATGGCGGAGAACGCCGGCGAGAATTTTTGGCAGCGGTTGGCTGTTATGGGTATACAGCAAGCGCGCATTAGGCGGTGCTTCGGCCGCTTGGGGAATCGGTAGCTGAATGCCACGGCGGCGACAATAGGTCCGAAACAGGGCGGCTGCTAGACGTCCTGGTGCGCGTTTTACCGGCAACTCCTTAAATCCCCAAGCCGGTAGCTGGCGCGATAGGAGCCAGCGATCCATCTGGCTTCCATCCAGTAGGAAGGAGTTCTTCGTGGCATGCTCTTTGGGCAGCAAGCCGGTGCTGATCCCCGATACAGGTAGGAACACGCCATCGGCGGGAGACCGTAGCCGTGTCCGAAAATTCTTGGTTCCTGGCTTGCCTTTCCAACGTAACTGAACACGGTTGTAGTTGAGCGACAGGGCACTGACTCCTGGATTGTACACGGCGGCGACCGGCTGTTTAGGATTGATCTGATCCGTCGCCACGGTGAAGCTTTCGTCAAACAGGAAACGTCCGCTCAGCTGTGTGATCCCGGCGGCTCTGAGTGCAGCGACAAAGCCCGCTAGGTCGTTGGTAGATAACGTTGGATCACCACCACCAACAATAAACAGGTCTCCGTTCAAGGTTGTCCGGTGGACCTCTCCGGTTGCCAACAGCGACGTCTCAAAGCGGTAGTCCGGCCCGAGAATTTCTAGGGCGGCAAGTGCGGTGATGATTTTTGTTGTTGACGCCGGGATACGAAGGGTATCCGGATCATGGGCTGAGACAACGCGACCGGTGGCGAGCTGAAATAAAATGTAGCTGACGTCTTTTGCTTGGAGTTTATACCGTTTGAGAAGGCGGTACAATGAAGGCTTGTGTGTTGTAGCTGCAGGCACGACGGGAGGAAAGGACCAGACGACAACCAGCAGGACTAGCAGCATGAGAGAGACATGGACTGCTGAGAGCCCGCGCGTATAGAATCTCAAGGAGACAGCGGAGAGGCGCATTCGAGTTCCGATTGTCGTTCCCTCCTTTATCGCAACAGTGCCCGCGCTATAACCATCCGATGGACTTCGGACGGCCCCTCACCAATACGGCGCACGCGCGCCTCGCGGTACCAGCGTTCAAGCGGGAACTCTTTTGAGACACCATATCCGCCATGGATCTGTACCGCATTATCGATCACTCGACTAAGCATTTCGCTTGAGTACAGTTTGGCGATTGAGGCTTCGACCCGGGCGTCTTCGCCTCGGTCGGCCTTCCATGCCCCGTCCCAGATGAGCCAGCGGGTGGCACGCATTTCTACTTCAGCATCGGCGAGCATCCATTGAATGGCCTGGCGTTGGCTGAGTAGCTCACCGAATGTCTCACGTTGCTTGGAATGCTCAATCGCCATCCGATGGGCGGCCACTGCCACGCCGAGGTTTGCAGCAGAATAGGGAAAGCGGGCTTTAGTCAATAGGTCGAAGCACAGATAGAGGCCCTGGCCTTCTTCTCCTATCAAATTTTCCGTTGGCACGCGGCAATCTTCAAACGAGACTTCATTCGGCAGTGCCACGGTTCGGATGGTCTGGAATGGGCGGGCGGTAAATCCCGGCATGTCCTTGTCAATAATAAAACAGCTTATACCTTTTCGTCCTTTCTCTGGATCAGTGCGAACAAAGACGACACCCCACTCAGCTTCATGAGCGTGGGAGATGAAAATTTTTGAGCCGTTAATGATCCACGAATCCCCATCTCGTACCGCCCGGGTTTGAATCGCTCCTGCCGGGTCCGAGCCGCCGCTGGGTTCGGTGATGGCGAAGAACGTATACGTTCCATTCTGCAATGTTGGCACGGCATATTTTTGAATCTGCTCTGGGGTACCCGCGTAAATAGGATTCGGCGGGTAACGCCCAAACGTCCCGCAGCCGGGGTTATACAAACCCATGCGATGCTGTGCCATCTCTTCCAACGCGATGGATATACTAAATGTATTCATCCCGCCGCCGCCGTACTCTTTGGGTGCGCCAAGACACCACCAGTCTGCGGCCTTCGTCTTCGCAGCCAAGCGTTGATAGACGTCATCGGGTAAATCCGCAGCGTCCGGGTCAATGGCTTGCTCGGCTGGAACGATTTCCTCTCGAACGAAGCGGTGAATTTGGTCTTTGAGCAGTTGGAGCTCTTGCGGGAGGGTGTAGCCTGGGAAATCGCTCATAGGCATTCCTTGCGGTTAATGTAGGGGCGAAGCATTTTCTCTCTACAGGACACGTCTCGACAGCAAAGGAGAATGCTTCGCCCCTAAGATAGTTGGTTAACCAGCGCGTTTGAATTTTGGAAGGGTAACCTCTGGGGTAACATCGTCAAAGACGACCTCAACTGGGAGGTCAAGCTTTAAATCACCTTCTTCCACATCGGTGAGCCAGCTCAACATCCGTACGCCTTCTTCAAGTTCTACAACTACGGGACTATAGGGTACGAGATCGGCAAACTGAGGCAACATAGGTTGCATAGCCGTAGTCCAAGAGAACAGTTTACCTTTGCCGGACGACTGAGCCCATTCCCAGTCAAATGAACCACACTTGGCGCACATGTCGCGCGGGATATGCCTCCAGCTTTGACAGCCCGTACAACGTTGAAAACGGAGTTCGTGCTTTTTACAATAATCATAAAACTCGCCCGCAAAGCCGCGCATTTTCGGGAGCGGCCGGCTATATTCTTGTGTTTCCGTGGGCATGCTTTCTTCCTCCGCAGTTTGTGTGTATCTGCTCCCTCTTTAACGACGCATAATCGCCAGGCTCCCGTCTCCAAAATCGCCCCAACCGGTAACCAGCCCGAGCTGGGCGTCTTTGACCTGACGTTTGCCTGCCTCATGACGCAACTGATGGGCTGCTTCCACGATGTGGTTCATGCCCCACACATGCGCTTCTGAGTGCAGGCCGCCATGTGTATTCAGTGGCAGTTCACCGTCGAGTTCGAATCGATTCCCTCGTGCAAAGTCGCCAACCTCACCCCGTTTGCAAAATCCAATGGCTTCCATCTGCAGCAGCACGACATAGGTAAAGCAGTCATAGATTTCAGCAAAGTCGAGGTCTTTGAGGTCAACTTCCGCCATGCGGAGCGCATTCGGGGTGGCGAAGCTGAGCCCAATCTTGAACGGGTCGGAGCGGGCGGGAATGTCGTCTGCCGGGTAGGGGTGGCCTTCGGCAATCCCTGAAATATACACGGGGTCATGCTTGAGATCGCGCGCGCGCTCAGGGGAAGTAACGATCACAGCCGCAGCCCCGTCGGTTTCTAAGCAACAGTCAAATAAACGGAAGGGCTTGGAGACCCAGCGCGCATTGAGGTAGTCCTCCATGGAGAGTGGACGACCCTGCATATAGGCTTTGTCGTTTAGTTGGGCGTGTTTCCGTGAGGTGACGGCAATAGTGCCCATGGCTTCTTCCGGGGTCCCGTACAGCTCTTTGTGGCGCGTGGCAAGCCAGGCGTACCATTGGACCGGAACGTTTGCCCCGTAAGGGAGATAATATTCTCCAATGGTGTTTGCCAGTGCGCCTGGAGCGCCGTCGCCGCCACCATTGGCCTTCTTTTTTTTGCCCATGTCGCGCACGCGCATTGTGGAATAGCCGTTCCAGCCGAGCGGAACTAAGACGTTCTTTGCCACGCCGCAGGCCACGGCCATGGTTGCGCTTTGGAGCGAGGTGATTGGACTCGCCCCGCCCATGTGGACGGTGACGGCGTAGCGGAGGTCTTCTATGCCAAGGTTGGCGGCAAAATGTTCAGACGTTGAGGCCAGCGGCGGGGGGATGATGCCGTCGATATCATGCGGGCTCAGGCCTGCATCGGTGATGGCGTTCATTGACGCTTCAAGCATGAGCGCGAGATCGGTTTTACCCGAGCCTCGCGTGTAAGCCGTCTCTCCTACGCCAACAACACAAGCTTGATCTTTCAGCGCGTACATAACTGCCTCCTTGTTTCTGTACTCACGGCGCAGATCGTATACTGGGGAAAGGCGGAATGTAAAGCCAACGAGCCTTCTACGGCTTTGACTGGCATGAGGCTGGTTGGTAGGTTGAGATATAGAGAGGGAGTTACCTGCCTCACTGTCTTGTACATAATTTTGCACAAGACAGTGAGGATACCCCTGATACAATATGAAAATCTCCGATCTTTTCCAGACCCAAGCACAGACCTTCTCGTTTGAGTTTTTCCCGCCAAAAAATCCCGAAGATGTCGAAAAGCTTTTTGACCGGGCGAATGATCTCAAACAACTTGGAGCCAGCTTCTGTTCAGTAACCTACGGGGCGGGTGGCTCGACACGCAAAAACACGATCGACCTAGTGTGCCGGTTCCAGGCGGAACTTGAACTCGTTGGCATGGCCCACCTCACCTGTGTCGGACATACACAAGCAGAGCTGCAGGAGGTCCTGCACGAACTCCAGGACCGGGGGGTGGAGAACTTGATGTGTCTGCGTGGCGATCCGCCCCAGGGCCAAACTGAGTTCATTCCCGTCCCAGACGGATTTTCGTACGCAGCCGAATTAGTAGAACTGGCCCGTACTGTTGGAGGCTTTTGTATTGGTGTCGCGGGCTACCCCGAGATCCACCCCGAATGTCCGGATAGACAGCGGGACCTGGAGCATCTTCAGGCCAAGGTCAACTGTGGAGCCGATTTTGTCACGACCCAGCTTTTTTTTAACAGTCAGGACTATTTTGATTTTGTCGATCGGGCCAAACGCGCTGGCATTCAGCAACGTATTGTTCCCGGCATCATGCCGATCACCAACTATCGGCAAATTGTCCGTTTCACCGGTATGTGTGGTGCCGCCATCCCACCTGAACTGAATGAACGCTTAGCACCTGTTGCGGATGATCCTGATGCGGTTTTAGAAATTGGGGTCGATTGGGCTTGGCGTCAGTGCGAGGAGTTGCTGGCCGGTGGTGCACCTGGTATACACTTCTACACCATGAATCGGTCTCGGGGGACGCAGCTTATTTTTGAGCGTTTGCGCAAGAGCAGTGTCAGCGCTCTGTTACCTACGGCTGCGGCGTAAGGATTCGTTTTTAGAGAGAAGACGAATTTTCTTAGTAGGCCAGGCCTCTGTGCCTGGCTCGGAGCGGCTACGCCTTCACTCATACGTTCATACATTGACGCTCGACTCCTGGGTAGGTTATGGTCCCGCCTAAGAGGGTTTCGTTATGGCCAAACGACGAGCAATGCTCCTCCTGACCTATAACCTTGGCGATCATGTTGACCACCAGGAATACGAACAATGGCTCCGTGGGGTGGATAATCCATTTTTCAATCAGGTGCCTGGCGTGAAGCGCTACGCCAATTGGAAAGTGCTCGGTGAAAAGCTCGGTACGGTCGCGTTTACCCACTACGATTTGCTTGAGCTCGATGATCTCGACGCGTGGGAGAAGGTCTGGGGGAATCAAAAGCTACAGGAATTTGCCCAGTGGTGGACTAAGCGCTGGTCGGTTCATGGGACTGACGAGCAATACGCGGGTCTCAATTTCCAAGTTATGCTGTGCGAAGAAATCGCAGCCCCAGATTGAGCACGAGCGGGGGAAAGACGATGACCCAGACTGTAAATAACTCTAACGAAGTCGAAACATTTCTGGCGGGCCTGACTCAATTCGCCGTTGGGCCGTTGTGGAAAGTGTTGGGAAAGCAACTCACCCCAACGCCGGAAACTCCAGTCGAACCGCATTTGTGGCGTTGGCAAGATATTCGTCCCCAGCTTTTACGCTCGGGCGAACTGGTCACCGCTGCCGAAGCTGAACGGCGCGTGCTCATGTTGCTTAACCCAGGACTTGAAGGCCGAGTTGCCACAACACAAACTTTATACGCAGGTATTCAGCTTATTCTTCCTGGTGAGGTGGCTCGCAGTCATCGGCATACGCCGAATGCTTTGCGTTTTATTATGGAAGGGCAGGGTGCCTACACGGTTGTTGATGGAGAAAAACTGCCCATGCTGCCGGGCGATTTTTTACTCACGCCAAATTGGACCTGGCATGAACACGGCAGTGAAGGCAACGAACCCGTAGTATGGCTTGACGGTCTGGACTTACCCCTGGCCGGCATGATGGCTGGAACGTTTTTCGAACCGTCCGCAGCTGAAACGCAAGAGTTGACCAAGCCGACGGATAACTCGACAGTTGGCTATAAACGCGGAGGGCTGCTGCCATGTTTTCAACAGAATGCGCAACGCCAAGAAAGTGGAGAGTCGCCGCTGCTCAAATACGCCTGGAGTGAAGCTCGTCCCGCGTTGATGGACCTTGGGCCAGATGCGGAAAGCCCGTTCGACGGCACTATGTTGGAATACGTGAATCCTGTCACTGGCGGCCCTTCGCTGACAACCATGGCCAGCTTTCTGCAGCGTCTGCGGCCACGCCAAAGAACCCGGGCTCACCGGCACAGTACCGGCAGCGTGTATTTAGCCGTCGAAGGTCATGGCCAGACTGCGATCAACGACAAAATCTTTGACTGGAAGCCAGGGGACGTGTTTGCCGTTCCAAACTGGGCAGCCCACGCACATGAAAACGGTTCTGCGTCCAAAGACGCCATTCTGTTTTCTTTTTCTGATGCACCAGTTATGAAAGCCCTTGGTTGGTATCGAGAGCAGGAGCTGTAGGAAAGATATATGCTCCAAACCATGATTGTCGGAAGTCTTCCCCGACCGACCTGGCTCGTTCCGCCTAACCAGATGTATGTGTCGTGGAAGCTTGAGGATGAAAAACTCTGCGAGGGCCAAGACGACGCCGTCCTATTGGCGTTGTATGACCAAGAGTCTGCAGGCCTCAATATCGTGACCGACGGGGAGCAACGCCGACGACATTATATTTGGGGATTTGTCGAAGGGCTGACTGGCTTGGATTTCAGCCGTTTGGTCGAAATTGAAACACGTGGCAATCGCTACGGTATAAAAGTAAAAGCCGCTCGGGTGGTTGAGCCACTGCGTCGTCCGCGTTCCATTTTAGTAGACGCCCTCCGCTTTATGAAGCAACACACGACCAAGGCCATCAAAGTCACTCTGCCTGGCCCGATGACGACGGCTGACACGGTTGCTGACGAATATTATGGCGATCGTAGGAAGCTGGCTAACGAACTGGCGCAGATTCTCAATGAAGAAGCGTGTGAGCTGGCGGACAACGGCTGTGACATCGTGCAGTTCGATGAGCCTTGCTTCAATATTTATCTTGACGATGTGGAGGAGTGGGGCATCCAGGCTCTCGAACGGTGCGTACAAGGGGTGCAAGCGAAAACTGCGGTCCATATTTGTTATGGATACGGGATCCCTGCCGTACTCGAGTGGAAAAGCAGGAACACTGACTGGGGTCATTACGGTCGAACATTGCCACTCCTACGCACTAGCACGATTGATATGATCTCGGTCGAATGCGCAGCCTCTGGAGTTGATCCCGCGGTCTTGTCTGCAGCCCAGGGTAAAGACTTGATGGTCGGCGTGATCGACGTGGGCTCCGAAAAAGTGGAAACACAAGAGGTCGTGGCCGACCGTATTCGGACGGCGCTGCAATACGTTGCGCCGGAGCACCTCTACCCGTGTACGGATTGCGGTATGATCCCGCGCACACGTCAAGCTGCCCGAGGCAAGATGAAAGCGTTGGCCGATGGCGCATGGTTAGTGCGGTCAGAATTGCAGCGAAAGAAAGGCTAGCAGGAGAGTCTTGTGAGTGCGTTATACGAGATCTTCTCAAACAGCCCCATACTCGTTGGTGCGGTGATTGGTGTGGTCATCGCTGGCCTCGTCATCGTTATGTCAGAGGGCAAAAAGGGTCTCTGAGGAATTCGAAATATGGCCTATATTCTCAAAGAAGATTTTGTTGCCCGCTTAGTCAAAGGGCTGGATATGCCGGCCAGGCTGCTGGATGCCATGACGGAGCCGTGTCAGTGTGGGTCGACCCGGTGTGAAGGCTGGAAGGTGACCCGCATGCCAGGCCTTGATGAAATTAAACAGTATGGACTAGAGCAACGCTTTGCCATGTCCGGCTGGCGAACATCGTTGGCCGCTATTATTGAAGAATGAGTTGCCTGAAAGAAAAGAGAAAACGAACCCACAATGAGTGAACAGAATAAACCGGACGATTCGGCTGAAGGGGGAGTAGGCGCGCTCGATGTAGATGCTGAAGACCGAAAAGATCCGTATGAGCGTTTCATTTGGGAGAATCGCCAAAAGCTTGGCGCCTTAAGCTGGAGTGGTTTGTTGCGCTATGGTCGGGGTATCGTTCTCATGGATGTAAGGAGCTGGAATGACGACGATACGGAGGAGGAAAAAGAAGCCCAACTTGGCTATCTGCCTGAGGGGCGCATTTCTGGACTGTCGCAAACTCCACAGAAAGAAGATGCGCTGACTATGCTGCGAATGTATAATCCGCGGGAAGAAATCGTCGTCAACGTCTTACGTGCAAATGGGAGCGGGAGTTTCTTTCAAATCGCACTTAAGGACAGCCCACCGCCGGAGGCATATCGCAAGCTCATAGGCGGAGAAGACTTCCGGCCCCAATCGAAGGAGCCGGTAGAATGAATCTTGTTCCTACAGATTAATCAAGTCCAAGCTTCTCTTTGCCTTCAGGAGAAATCATGGCCGGGGTCCAGGGTGGGTCCCAGACCACTTCAACGCTGGCTTCTTCTACCCCAGGGATCCCTTCAATCCGCGTTTGGGCATCCATGGCAATGGCAGGTCCCATGCCACAACCCTGTGCCGTCAGCGTCATTTTTACATCTACGTTGCTTCCGCCTTCCGCCAGATCGTTTACGGCGAGGTCGTACACTAAGCCAAGATCGACAATGTTGACCGGAATTTCTGGGTCGTACACATTTTTGAGCTGAGCCCAGACTTGATCCTCAGAGACTTCGCCGTTCGCACCAGGCGCTGGTTCCGGGGCAGGCCCTTTACTTTCTTTTCCAATCGCATCTGCATCACTATCGGAGACTCGATATAAGCCACCCAAAGTGGGCAGTTGGAGGGTATAGGTGTCGCCTAGGGATTGAGTGATCACACCAGCCGTGCCTTTGGGAATCGTGATCTTGATGCCTTGTGGAATTTGGACGGCATCACAATGGCGACTGAATTCGATTTCTTCGTAGCTCATATATGACTCCTTCTCTACTGACACTAGAGCTTTCAATTCCCGTCCAAATTAGACTGCTAAGGTCTATCTTGTCAATTGGATCTTGAGTCCACTTGTGTGTTGGCCAACTTTAGCGTTGGTCGATCCAGTCTTTGAGTTTTTGCCGGACATCTTCCGGACGGTCTTCAAGAATATAGTGCCCACTTCGTGTAACGATTTGTAAATCTGCGGTTGAAATCGCTACATCCAGCTCCCGTGCGACATCCATAGGGGTGAATGGATCTTGGCCCCCCCACAAGAGAAGAGTAGGCA
>CAZXFE010000130.1:0-11191 GCA_964639795.1 uncultured Enterobacteriaceae bacterium
CTCATTTCAAGGTTCGTTTTTTGTGCGACGGCACGCTGAGCGTGGAGACCGCCCGGACTCGTGAAGGCACGCCTGGTGTTAATGGCGGGCTGCGCAGTGCTCCGCAGCGACTATGGCATCTTTCCCCCGATGGGACGAGAAAAGTTGTCGGCGGCATCACCGAAGACAAGCAGTGGCTCAACCCTCTCCTGCGTGGCCATAAACTCGCCTATGGCGATACCTTCTGGTTTGAGACGACTGGCGGTGGCGGCTGGGGGAATCCCCTGGATCGCACAGAGCAAGAAGTCCTCGACGATGTGTTAGACGAGTATATCTCTGAGCAGAAGGCACGAAACGTCTACGGCGTAGTCATTGATACCACAGCGAAAACAATTGATATAGTTGCAACAAAGACGCTTCGAGCAGAAATGCAAGCGGCAAGCAGATAGATCAGGATAAAATATAGCGGTCTGTAGGGGCGGGCTTCAAACCCGCCCTTTTTTGTGCTGCTTCATTCCAAGGTAGACAAAAAGGCGAAAAAAGCGCCGCCTCAGGAGGGCCGCTGCACTAGCTGGCTGAAGTCGGCCGTTCGGCCGGAGTTTGCTCCATCGTCGGATCGATCACCTCCGGGACGTGAGCCATACGATGTTCGATCAATGTGTCACCCCCCCCGGTCACGAGTGAGCGGGCAGTTTCTTCTGGCCGACCTTTAACCGCTGCAAGCTCAGCGTGTGAACGCTGCGAGTTCGGTTTCTCACGCTGGTAATCCGGCAAGCCATCGGCTTCTCGAAATTCAGGCACGACTTCCTCGGCAAAGATCTGCATATTTTTCATAGCCATCCAATTCGGCATCGGCCCGAATGGGGCCCCCCCTCCTATTATGCCGCCGGCGCCAACTTCGTCGCAGTAGTGCCCTAATCCGTTTTTCACTGTCTCGGGTGAACCGACAATAATGTAGCGATCAGCGATCAGCTCGTCATAGGTCAAGTCCGTTTGTGGTTTGACCTTACCCTCCTGCAGCAGGCCAATGAAGT
This sequence comes from uncultured Enterobacteriaceae bacterium, assembly GCA_964639795.1. Classification (GTDB taxonomy): domain Bacteria; phylum Desulfobacterota; class Binatia; order Bin18; family Bin18; genus Bin18. Next base: position 1,014 of record CAZXFE010000130.1, read on the forward strand.
TGCGGAACGACTTGGTCGACATATAGCCCGGCGGAAAAAAGAATTGGTCGGGAATTTTGAGCCCCGTATTGAAAACCCATGATAAATGCGCCTTGGCCTCGCGATGCGCCTGCTCGTCGGTCTCGGCGACGTAGGTCGGTACACAGGCGTTGAACATGCTCTTGGGTGCGTCGTAACCGAGTCGATTACACTCTTCGCGCAGGCCATCGAAAGCCATCTTGGTAAACCATAACGGCGAGAATACCATCATGTAGGTGTACTTGTGCTTGGCAATGAACTGCAGGGTTTCGAGTGAGCCCTGACCCGGGATCCAGATTGGCGGATGCGGTTTCTGGAGGGGGCGGGGTATCGGATTAACGTTCGGAATATAGAAATGGTCCCCCTGCCACGTAAACGGACCATCGTCGGTCCAGGCCTTGATGATCAGATCGTGCGCTTCTTTGAAACGTTCAACCGAATCGGCCGGTGCGACGCCATTATTGAAATACTCACAGCCGATGCCGCGTACGAAACCGGAAATAATCCGCCCGCCTGAGATGACGTCGAGCATGGCAATTTCTTCAGCCACACGCAGCGGGTTACCGTGCAAGGGAATGGCATTCCCGACGATTGCGATCGGAATCTCCTTGGTTCGCTGCACCAGCATCGCTGCGATGATATTCGGCGACGGCATGGTGCCATAGAAGTTGGCGTGATGTTCATTGACGGCGACGCCGTCGAAACCGAATTGTTCGGCTGCGGCGAGCTGATCAATATATTCTTTGTATAGCGCCTGGCCACGGTGCGGATCGTAATACTTGTTCGACAAAGACACCCACGTCGATTGAATTTCAGAAGCCGGGGGGATATGCGGATAAGGCATCAAATTAAAAATGTAAAAGCGCAATTTGTTCATTTCGAGGCCTCCTCTATAAAGGCAATCAGGGTGTCGGCGAGTTCCCGTGGACGTTCCAACAACGGTTCGTGCCCGGTGCCATCAAGACGGGTTAATGTACAGTTGGGTAGTACTGCTGCAAATTTGTCCGACATCGCGTTCGGCACGAGGCGATCTTCCTCGGCACCAATGACCTGTGTCGGACAAGTTAGGCGTTGCAACCTGCGCTCGAGCGCAAGGTTATAACGCGGCGCCCACATCAGACGGGCTGCGGCCGAGAATTCCGAATACATATGGATGCCTTCGTCAAAATTATCCCCGTCTGGCACCCATTGCATCATCACGTCTTTGTCTTTGAACAGACGATCCATAAGTTCAGGCGGGGCCAGCTGAAAAATATCGATCCCCGGCTCGTCTTCCAACCGCAGGCCGACAGGCGTAATCAGTGACAGGGATTTGAGGCGTCGGGGATAGTACGAAGCAAACTCAGACGCTGCCCAACCGCCCATCGAAAATCCGATCAGGTGAATGCGATCGAGCTCGAGCTGTTCGAATAATTGGTCATAGAGAATAGTGACATCATCGAAACTGCGCACCCACTTCGGCATCGGTGTCTCACCGAAGCCGGGACACTCGGGGGCAATGAAATCGAGTTTCTGTGCGAGCATGGCATAGAATGGTAGCCACATGCGCGTGAAGCCGGCACCATGGAATAGAATGGTAGCTTCGCCCGCTCCCTCGCGGCGATAAGCGATCTGAAGACCAAGCACCTCCTCAAAATGGGGCTCGGTATAATGCTTCAGCGGTTTTGGTACATCTATTTTCTCGACGACGTCAATATAACTCATGCGCGTGAGTCCTCCTTAATGCCGGAGCCCCACTGTTATAGCCCGTTGGGGAAGGGAATAATATCCTGATGGAATGGTGCATGTCTACGGAAGTTTCAATGCGTCAGATCGTTGGAAGCGGAGGACAGAGGGACGTTGCAACACTTCAAATCGCCGTCACGCCAGCCCTCACTTCGCTTTTACCGCTTGTAACTTGGTTCGAATATTTTTTGCCCTAGTTGACAAGAATGCTTAAGCGCCTCGTAGTTTTTCATACTCCTGCTTTAAACGATCAACCAAGTCAAAGAGGGTCGGCACATCATGCACACTGCCTTTCATGGTGGAATTGCTAGGCGATCACAAATTCTTTACTGGGTCCGATTTTCCTCACGTTGGGGGGCTTACCGACCCGGTCCGTCGTACTCGCGAGACCTTGGCCCGGCTGCCTGAGGCCTCAGTCAACAAAATCCTCGGACCCAACGTTGAAGCCTTTCTGCGTCCCTGAATCACGAGACGGATAGGGTAGAGGGTGTCCGAGCCGAATGCGACGACTTAAGATGTTTCGCCGAACCGGAGGAGATTCCCTTAAATGGCCCCTCCCGCCTGAAGTCCGATTATGGGACTGGAATAAGGGGCGGGGCGCCTTTCTCTTTTACGAAGAAGACAAGAAACTTTGCCGGCTGCGCATCACTTGCATTCTTCGATACCGTATGGATGTCATCGGGAGTTTCGTAAAACGTTTGACCTTGACCTAGCGTTACCGCCTGCCCTCCCTCAACCTGCATAACGATGGCCCCTTCTAGGACGTAGACAAAGGTGTGCGCATTATGTCTATGCCTAGGGGTTGAGGCGCCCGGCGCATACTCTACCGTAAGCATCATCCCCTCCTTGCCAGCGAGTCCCGGCAAACCCTGCACCACAAGTTCGTTGACCTTGGTCTCTTCAGACGCTACCGGAGCGGCAAGAAAGCACAACATTCCTACCAACGCACTCTGTATCCGTAGTCTACGCATCGCTTCTCCTTTTCTACGGCTGTCCTTGCCTTGCGGTTTCCAATGAGCCGCCAGGCGTTGTGTTTCGACGAATCGTGTGAGCGAAAAACCAAATATCTAGAGGGCTCCGTTACGACTGGGTGTACTTGGTAGCGGTGGGGTTTGCCGTACTAGTGTCTGGTTGCGGATCTTCGCGCCACCGTGGGAGTGCGGCAAGCTGGTCCGGGCTGAGATCCTTTACGAAATGTCGCGCTTCCGGAGGCATAAGCTCGACGTTGGTTAGGCCCTCGAACTCCTGGTAATTCATGATCTGTGTGACCAGGACTTTCTTGTCGTAGAAGGTATGATCCGCGAACATCACGCTCCAGCAATCCGTGCAAGAAAAACGGGTAGAGTCAGCGTTTTCAAAATTCAGGAAGGCGCCAAGTTTTTCCTCGCCCATCACGATGGTGAACGCATTCGGGGACCAACTGCTATCCAAACACTGATAGACCGGAGGGGCAGGCCCCCGCGCTTGTGTACGTACCACAAGGCAGCAGTACAGTCGTGGCAGCAGCACTCGTGTCTGAACAAAACGGTCTGTGTGAACAACTCAATGTGCACGGCTGTGCACTTACAGGTAATATTCGCCATATGTCAGTCTCCAGTACGCAACGAGTCTTACTTGAAAGCCTCGGGGCCGCTTCCCTGATTGTCTCACCAGAGGTCACCGCGTTGACGTTGATCCCCGTCCCGGCCAGTGCCCGGGTGACCGCAAACACAGTGCCTTTCGAAGTCTCAGCTTACCGCACGAGGGGCACGCCAATCCAGATCCGACTCGACGCAATATTCATAATCCTCTATGCAGCCCTGTGTAAACGTCGCCTGCCATCCACTCATTTGATAACACCACTTATCAAGCTTTCCACGGTTTCCTTGAGGATGGTGGGGATATCCCGGAGGGGGACCCCTAAGCTGTCGCGTCGGGCGAAATCGAATCCCGTCGGCCGCTGCGGCGGCTCGCTTAAGGGTGCTGGCATGCGAGCTTCGGGCATGAGCGTTTCGAGCTCGGCATAGATATCCTTCCAGTGCCAACTATCGTAGACGCCAAAGTAACGGCCACTTGCTTCCAGGTTTTCATAGGCAGCTAAGAACAACAACGCCAAGTCTTGGACATGAATCATGGAGGAAGAGTCGTTGGGAATCTTGTCGTGACGAGCCGCACCACCCTGCAGCATGTTTCGCAGTATCCCTTGGAATCCCTGCTCCGCATGCTCAGGAAGGACGGCAGGACCCAACATGAGGGTCGGCAGGAAAATGGATAAACGCATGCCGTGCTGTGCAGCAAATTCTATGGCGGCCGGTTCCATCACGGTCTTTGCGGCGGACGTGTACTTCTTTTGCGCGTACTGATGCGCGGGGTCCGACCAATGCTCGATTTCGTTTTTCTTGGCGACTGGATTTTTCGGGTTGGTGCTGCTGGTGCTACTACAGATAACGATGTCTTTAATGCCCGCCGCATGAGCTGACCGCAGGATATTCAGACAGCCGTCGACCGTGGGCATAACGATTTCTTTTTCGCCTTGTGCGTCATCCATTTCGCGAGCAGGTGTTCCGCCCGGTCCAAAATAGGTGGGAATGAGACATGCAATGAACACCGCATCCGCGTGGGACAACGCTTGGTCGAAAGCACCGGGGTGTGACATCTCCGCACTCAACAGTTCCAGCCGTTCTGGTGCGCCAGCCATGGCGTACAGGTGCTTGGTTCTCTCGGTATCAGAACTGTTACGGAGTGTGCCACGTACCCGGTAACCCCGTTCCAAGGCGGCTTTGGTGAGATTCGCCCCAACAAGACCGCTGGCGCCGGCAATACATATCGTCCGGGGTTCAGTCATCGGCTCTCCGTCTTCGCATCATCTTTCCTGGTGAGCGAAGTATCATTAGGCTGTCGGTTCATTGTAGAGCGCTGAGGTGATATACAATAGTCATTGTAGAAACTCAAGATCGCCAGAGACTGAATCATTGTTGAGGCCGGACCATCCCGATGTGGGTACGAGCCTGAACAACCTGGCGGTGCTCTACCGAACCCAAGGCCACTACCCGCTAGCCGAGCCGCTCTATATCTCGAGATACGAGTCACTAAAAGCGAGTCTTACAAAGAAGTACGGCAAGCCCACGCGATCTCCAGGCTGCAGCCTGTTGTGAAAATTCGCGGGACTTTCACGGGGATCCGGGGGGAACGGAGAGGACTGGGGAAGACTATGAAGAGAGATACGCCATGTTTCCCCTGTCTAATTAGATATTTAGCAACAATAACGGCGGCTTGCCGAAATAGCGAGTTTCGGTTTTGAAGACCGGTACACGCCACCGGGCCATATCCTTCTCCACACGCATGTTTTTACACAGCTTTCTACACCTCGGGACGGGGGGCAATGGAAGCGATGGAAAAGAAATTTTCAGGAAAAAGTCCCGTTAATTTTCACGACACGCGTGAGAAGGCGCATTCGGACGTTGTGGGAGAACTTGTTTCTATTCCCTAGCTTACTGAGTTTTAGATTTGTTTTTCTACCGCCCCACTTGTGTTGCTATGCAACAACGGAAACCGCGTCGTTTGGATCTAACACTTCCAACAGCTCTACGACATTTCCGTCTGGATCACGCCCGTAGGTCGCGCGGAGGTTCTTGCTCGCCTTCATGGGCGGGCAATGGAAAACCATGCCTGCAGCTTTCAGACGTTCATACTCCCCGTCAATGTCACTCACTTGTACGCACAGATGCGTAATCCCGTGGTCGCACACCGGTCGATTCGGATCTCCCGGCTTAGGTTCTGGGCTGGTATACTGAAAAAGCTCAATGCATGCATTGCCTGCCTTCAGCATCACTACTCGAGAGGATGAATCTTTCAGACCAACCAGTGTATCAAGCGACTTTGAGCCAACCTCCCAATTCAAGGCAAAGACTTCCTCAAAGCCGAGCAAATCTTTATAAAACCGCAGGGAACGTTCCATATCCCCGGTTGAAATAGCCGTATGGTGAATACCTTTGATCATCGTCGTACCTCCTTATTGTTGATACATTATGGATGATCTTGCACTATCCGATTTTCCCGATCAAGTCTCGGTAGCTGGAGCCGAACGTAGGCCGGGTAGGCCACCGGTTTTCACGTACAGCTCACACCCCTGGGCTGACGTTGGCGTATGTTTGCGTCCAGCCGGAATCCGCAGCCATGCGTGCCGCGTAGACTCCATATTCATCCTCAAAACCACCCTTGAGGACAAATATTTCAGCACCACCGGAATACGCCCAGGTGCCGGGGGCCGTCCCTGTGTCCCATTGCTCCAGCTGGGTTTGATCAGGAAAGGCCGGGTCTGAGTACAGAATCTTCGTCCGTACCTCGGCGTGCGCACTGACTTGCCAGTCCATGTCATCCATATGAAGCACCACGTGCGACCGTTCTGAGCCAGCATACTGCCGCAGCTTTACAAACCGAACACACCCTTCCTTGGAAAACGGCGCATGCCGGAAGCCTTCGGGATTACGCAGATAGGTAACCGCCGGCCAGTCCCCGTGCTCATCAGAAAACGTTCCCTGGAGTACGAAGATCTCCTCTCCGTCAGTATGATCGTGAACACGAAACGTCGCGTTGGGCGGGTAGCGCACGACTGAAGTAACCTGGCCTGATTCAGCACCACCAGCTAGGTGCACGCGTTGGCGCGATACCGTTCCACTCGGGCTGACTTGCCATTCCATAGTCTGTGTATCCACCACGCCACGCTGAGACATATCACCGTTGATCACGGTGATTCCTCCTGATGGTTGATACATTGATACAAGCAACCCCTCTGATTGCCTCTCTCAGTCGACAGACTGCGGCACCCCAATAGGCCCCCCATTGATAACCGCGGCTTGTCGGTAGGCTGCGCGTGAGGTGAGACGTTTTGTATAATTCCTGAGGACATCGGCCACTGGGATGTTGCAGTAATCTGCCCAGGTGAGACACGAGGTCAGCAACACGTCAGCACAGGTAAAGGTGTCGCCGAGCAGATATGGCCCTCCCTCCCGTAAGGCTTGGGCCACCACCTCGACCTGTCGTGCGAAGCCCTGTTCAGCAGCTTTGATTGCGTTCGGGGCCTCGCCATACAGATTCGCCAAGTCACGGTGGCGCCGGATGACATAGAGAGTATGTGCATCGAGCTCCGTCATAATGAAATAGCACCATTGATCGTACAGCCCGCGCTGGCGCGACCCTGGCGGCGGTACAAGGTGGGTTTCCACTCCATAGTGCTCTACCAAATAATTGATAATCGCCGCGCTCTCCGCCAGAACAAAGTCCCCATCTTGGAGTACGGGAATCTTGCCGCGCGGATTCAGCGCCCGGTACTCCGGCGTCTCAGTTTCGCCAGTGCGCGACCCGATCAGATGTTTTTTATACGTAAGTCCCAGTTCGTGCAGCACCCAATGCGGACGAATGGTCCGAGTTGTGCCCGCACCCCATAGAGTCAATTGCGGATTGTCGTGTGTATCACTCATGAGATGAACTCCTGGCCGATTATTGAAAAAGGGCGATCACTTAGGATCAGCCCCATCGCTACTGCGCCCCTGCACACTATCTTTACTTCATATCTTCTGCGGCAACATGCACGCTTGGGCGCTTGTCCGACCAGGGTTTGGCCTCTTCGAGCTGGGCGGCCAGCCGCAGCAACGTAGCTTCGTCACCCAGATGGCCCGCGAATTGGACTCCGACAGGTAGACCATCGGTGCTCCAGTGCAGCGGTAAGGAAATTGCCGGCTGGCCGGTTGTGTTGAACAGCGGCGTAAACGGCACATAGGAAAAGACCTGACGCGTCCACTCCATAGCTGTCATACCGGTGCGGTTCTGGTTCACCTCCCCATGCGGCACAGGCAGCTTGGCTATGGTCGGAGAGACAAAGACGTCGATGTGTTCGAAAAAGTGCCCAACTAGCCGTGACAACCGTCCGCCGTGGTCCAAAGACTTCAACAAATCAACGGCGGTGTACCGCTTGCCGTCCTCGCAGCAGGCCAAGGTCACGGCTTCAAGATTGTCCGGGCCAGGCGTACGCCCCATTTTTTTGCCCAGATCCTCAATTGCCATGGCATTATAGGCCGTCCAAATCACATGCACGTTCTCAAGAAACTCGTCCCAGTCATATTCGGGACGGCCTTCTTCCACTGCATGGCCCAGCTCTTCGAGTAAGCGCACGGTTTCATGCACGGCTTTTTCACATTCAGGATCAACCTTTTCACCCGAGGCCGGAGTCGTCGTCCACGCGATGCGCAGCTTCCCTGGTACAGCTCCGACTTCATCACGATACGGGCGAGCAGGTGGAACAGGCAGACTCAGCGCGCCAACATCAGCACCAGCGACCAAATCCAAAATTGCAGCAGAGTCACGCACACTCCGAGACACCACGAGTTCACAGGCCAGTCCACACAACGGATCTGAATAGTCCGGGCCCGTTGGCACCCGGTCACGGGACGGTTTCAACCCGACCAGGCCGTTGCATGAAGCCGGAATACGAATGGACCCCCCACCGTCATTTGCATGGGCCATGGGGACAATGCCCGAGGCAACAGCTGCGCTAGATCCACCACTCGAACCGCCCGCGCTGTGGCCTGCTTTCCATGGATTATGAACCGGCCCAAACAGCGTGGTCTCAGTCGTAGGATTATAACCCAGCTCGGGCGTTTGCGTTGTTCCGACTAGTACGAGTCCGGCCCGTCGAAAACGCGCCATCAAATGAGAGTCCTCCGATGCCACGTATCCCTGTGCAAGCCGAGAACCCATGTCGAGGCGTGTGTTTTTGGCATGCAAGACAAGTTCTTTGATAAGAAACGGGACACCCGTAAACGGGCCTTGCGGCAAGCCGTCCTGAACCTCAGCTTTTGCTTGGTCAGAGAGCACCTGGAGTACGGCGTTCAGCCGCGGATTCACTTTCTCGATTGCCCGGACTGCGGTGTCAACGAGTTCTTGTGGTGTGACCTCTTTGTCCGCCACAAGCCCGGCAAGGCCAAGTCCGTCCTGCGCTGCGTAATCACTGAGCGAAAGCATCTGAGCACCCTCCCTTTTTGTGTGGACCAGTCGGTTAGAACCTCGCATCCCTTTTCACTGCCAAGCCGCACCCTACCACGCTCGGATTCAAATCGTCCATGTATACAAACACGGTCATTCAATACAGCTCGTACTTCGCCAAACGCCCATCTAGACCACCATTCACGAGCGGTTTTTTCCAGGTTGTTTTGAGGCCAACGTTCTTGATGTATTGGCGCTCGCCGCAATAGATGAAGGCGGTAGAACCTTGGCAGCGTTGCTTGAGGAAATCGCCGAGTCGTTTATAGAAGTCTCCAAGATCAATCTTGTGACCCATTCTGATCCCATACGGTGGATTGCACACAATGACGGCCCCTTCTATCTTCTCAATCTGAAAGGCATCGCGTTTCTGAATGCTGATAGAATTACCCGCATCAAGCACTGCACAATTTTGAGTTGTTGCCTGAATGGCTGCACCATCAATATCACTACCAGAGATGAGTCCTGGAGAGAGCGCGCGAATCTTCTCCCGCCCTTCTCGCCTCACCTGCTTCCATAGCGACGCATCAAAGTCCGGCAGTCGTTCAAAACCAAACTTTTCGCGCAATAGGGCCGCGGGGGTATGAGAGGCGTGCAAATAAGCTTCACACAGCAACGTGCCTGAGCCACACAACGGATCGTACAAAGGAACGCGGCCGTCCCATTCAGAGTATTGGATGATGGCGGCAGCTAAGGTCTCCACCATGGGCGCCTGAATAGTTTGCTTGCGATAGCCACGCCGATGCAGGGAGCCACCGGACGTATCCAAGCTAACTGTTGCTTCGTTATTGTAGATACGGAGGTTGATCCACACATCTGGATTACGCGTATCTATGGACGGACGCACCCCAGTGCCCGATCGGAAGTAATCGACAATAGCATCCTTCAGGCGAAGCGCCGCGAACTTCGAATGTCGAATGGCACTGTTGGCGACGGTCGCAAAAACGGCAAACGTCTGCGAGGGGTCAAGAAAATCCTCCCAGGGAATTTCAGACGACTTCTTGTACAAATATCGATCCGAGTGACAGTCAAACCAGGTCAAGGGAGCCAGCACCCGGTTAATCAGTCGCGCATGGAAATTAATCGTGTACAGCACTTTAGGCGATGCATTAAAATAGACCCCCCGATAGGCGGGACTCGTTTCTTGGGCTCCGAGTGCTCTAAGTTCCTTCTCGGCGACGTCTTTTATATCATCCGCGACTTGAGCGAAGTAGCGATGCGTTTCTTGGTAGAGGTACATGACCGCCGTTATTTTTTCTTCTTCCCGCCCGGCCAGTATTCCAGCGCGCCTAAGCCTTCAAGTGCCAAACCGTAGCCCAGATTATCCAACATCAGCTTCTTGATCTGCTGGGTGAGAGCCACGCGGGCGTAGCGCACGGTAAGCGGCGGTTGTTTGGCAACGATTTCGGCCAATTCCC
>CAZXFE010000131.1:0-1412 GCA_964639795.1 uncultured Enterobacteriaceae bacterium
TTTTTCGTATAAGACAGCGGGGGAGGTCATAGGCCTTCTTTATGCCGAATACACGACCTGCCCGTCAATGATTGTCGTTTGGACGGTCGCACTGCTTATGGATTCAGCTGGAAGCGTTGTCAAATCGCTATCCAGAACAACCAGATCGGCGCGCATGTCCGGGGCAAGCCGGCCAGCTTGATGTTCTTCAAACCCTACCCATGCCCCAGCACTTGTGAAAAGGGCTATCGCTTTAGAAAGAGATAGTCGTTCGGAAGGATTGAGGAAAATACCGGTTTGAGATTGGCGGGTCATTGCGGCTTGCATTGCGGCTAATGGTGCTTGCGGAGCAATCGGACAGTCTGAGCTGCCCACCACCGGAATATCTCGATCCTGAAAGCTCTTTGCCCGGTATAGCCAGCCGTGCAAATCCGGATCAATCTCCGCAGCATACTTGTCTCCATAGAAATGGATAAAGCCCGGTTGCATGACGACAACGCTCTCGGTCTGTGCCAAGGTGTCGAGAAAGGGTGGTGGGCACAGGCTGCAGTGTTCAATTCGGTGGCGGTGATCGCGGCGAGGGAGGCGGAGTAATGCTTGTTGAATCGCTTCAAGCGCCGCGCAGAGGGGCGCTTCCTCGACTGCATGTATCGCAACCTGAAAGCCGTGTTGATGGACCCGCCAGACCATTTCAGCCAGATCATCAGGGTGTGGATACAAGTCGCCCCCGCTTTCATGCAGCATGATTTTAATACTGCCGAGACGGACCTGACCATGTTTGCTGAAGGGTTCGCATTTCGCATCAAGGACTTGAGAGAAAGCATCAATTCCCACCATTGCTGTAGTGTGGGGGTGTAGCGTCCCGTTGGCGCGCAATTGAGAGAAGCGCTCCAAGTCATTCAGCGTGTTGCTTGCACTCGCGTCATGAAAAGAGCAGATGCCTTGCCTGAGGAGTTCGTTGCTGACTGTTCTCACCCCAGATTTAAATTCCTGTGAGGACAGCGGAGGGATAACCGTTCGAAGGAAAGACCCTAGCTCATATACCACGCCTGTTGCTTCTCCATTCGAACCACGTTCGATGTTTCCGCCGTCAGGCGGCGCAAAATTTCTATCGATCCCGAGCTGCTGGAGCGCCAGGCTATTCAATACTGCAGCGTGCCCGGTCCTATGGCGTAAGATAATAGGATGGTCAGTTGTGACTACGTCCAAGTCACGGCGATTCGGATGCCGTTTCTCTGTCAGAAAAAACTCATCGTAACCATATCCACGCAGCCACCCTTGTGAGCTGATATGTCTAAGGTTCGCCAACCGCGCTTTGAGCGTATTTTGGATTGCGGGGATAGACTGGGCCGTACTCAGATTGGCCCCACAGTAGCGGCTCGCCCAGGCAAAGAGATGCAGGTGCGGGTCGATAAAGCCGGGCAAAATTGTAT
>CAZXFE010000131.1:1512-11125 GCA_964639795.1 uncultured Enterobacteriaceae bacterium
CTCGCCCAGGCAAAGAGATGCAGGTGCGGGTCGATAAAGCCGGGCAAAATTGTATTTCCCGTGCAGCACAATGTCTGCGTTTTTTGAGAGACAAAAGGTCGGAGCTCTTGCTCAGTACCAACAGCAAGAATCGTCCCGCCAGAAATAGCAACCGCTTCCGCGCGAGGCCGGGCTGGATCGAGGGTGAAGAGGCATCCACCGTAGAGGAGAAGATCTGCAGTGCGGGGAAATGATGTCAATAGAAACAAGTAGGGGCGACCGGCTGTTCGCCCCTACTCCTCTATCTGAACAGATTCTTTTGCGACGACGAATTAGTCAGACGACGGAAGCGGCTTGGCTTCCTTAAGCGGCATTTCTTTGTCGCAGCAGCTCAACGCGCCGTCACCGGGCTTGTTGCACAGCACTTCAGTCCCGCAGTCCTCACACATGTATCGTTTGCCAAGTTGTGCCATCTATCCCTCCTGTTGCATCTGCTTATATGAGCAATATCTATTGTAGAAACGGCAACTTGGTCACCTCCGCTATCATGCCTGTCCCGGGTCTGTCAATCCGGAGCTGAGTGCCCGGCTCCAAATATTCATGACGGACATAGCCCAAAGCAATGGGCTGGCCTATCCTCGGCGATGTTACGACACTCGTAATCCAGCCGACTTCTTTTGCATCATGGAATAGCGTATCTCCGTTGGCAGGCAATGCCGTGGGAAAGGCACCGTCCTGTCCAGTATCTTGTAATAGCAATCCACTCAACTTACGATTCATGTGGCCACGAGCCGACACCCGCTCTACGACTTCTTGTCCCAGATAGCAGCCTTTATCGAAACTAATGGCTTGGTCCAGACCGACTTCCAGCACAATCCGGTCTTCGTCCATATCCACCCCATACCACGGAATGCCTGCCTCAACCCGCAGCATATTCAGCGCCCTCTGGCCGGCCGGACGTATTCCGTCGATTTGAGAGAGAGCGTGCCAGACGTGGGCTGCTTGATCGTTTGGAATATGGAGCTCATATCCCCCCTTGCCTGTCTGGTTGGAGCTAATAATTCGAATGGAGGCCTCGGCCAGAGTGACCTCCTGATGTTGTAAATCTTTTTCCGGCAAAGGGGAGAGCCCAGCTGCTGACAGAACTTCCGCTGAGGAAGGGCCCTGCACAGCTACTGTTACCTGCTTTGCACTCAGGTCTTCGATCTCCACGTCGTCGGCGATAAGAAAGCGATTCAGCGCCCGGATCGTCTTGTCTTTGATGCGAGCGTCCATGTCGAGAAGAATGGCTGATTCAAGTGCATACACGCGCAAGTCGGCGACAATACGACCCTGTTCTGTAAGTAGGGTCGCCGGGCAGCCATCACCGGGCTGCAAGGCTTTGATGTCGTTCGACAACATGCCCTGGAGAAAGTCCGCGCGGTCTTCGCCTGTGAGTTTCACCTGGGTGCGAAAGGACAGATCGATCAGCCCCGCCTTTTCGCACCCAGCGGTGTACTCGTCTTGGGCATTCGTAAAGGCGCCAGGCAATTCAATACCGCGATCATCAGTCAGGGGCGTACCCTGGCTTTCTAGCCATGCGGACAGTGTACTTTTCATAATATGCAGGCTAGCAAAGAGCGGTTTGGGAGGGAAGGTCGGAGGGCAACTACATCACAAAGCCGCATTGAGGCAGCGCAACTGCCGTACGGCCTGGATGCGCTCTTGGGCAAGAGTGACAGCCAAGCGATGGGGGGGAATGTCTCGCTGCTTGGCTTTCGCGAAAATAGTTTTGAGAGTCGAATAGATTTGCTCGGTCTTGGCTTTTGCTCTCTCGCGACGATAGCCGCCTGGCCCCAATTCGTCTGCCACATTGATCAGCCCGCCCGCATTGATGGCAAAGTCGGGAGCGTACAAAATCCCGCGCCTCTGAATCGCATCTCCGTCAGCGTCGGTCAATAACTGGTTATTCGCCCCGCCACCAATAATGCGACACTTAAGCTGGGGAATTGTGTCTTGAGTGAAAATCCCGCCAGCCGCGCATGGGGCGAGAATGTCGCACTGTTGGGTGAGAATCTGGCGTGGGTCAACGATCTGCGCGTTCAGCTCGGCTTCGGCTTTTTCCGCCCGCTTTGCATCCACATCCGCGACAATCAGCCGCGCTCCGGTTTCATGCAGATATTTGGCTAGGGCATAGCCGACTTTCCCCAGACCTGGCAGTGCTACGGTCAGTCCTTGAAATTCGGTTGTGCCGTCTGTTTCTTCAAGACACGCTCGAAGGCCGCAAAAAATTCCCCACGCTGTCATGGGTGACGGATCGTCCCCACCACCGAACACTTCCGCCCGCCCCACGCCGAAACGGCTCTCTGCAAGCACATATTCAATGTCGGCTATGGTCGTACCCATGTCTTCGGTAGGAATATAGCGGCCAGCCAGAGATTCTATTGCGCGGCCAAGCGCTCGGAACAGAATCTCTCTACTGGTGGCTGTCTTATTGGCAACCACCACGGCTTTCCCGCCGCCGTACTCCAAGCCGGCCAAGGATGCTTTATACGTCATAGCCCGAGCAAGGCGGAGCGCGTCTGTGACTGCGTCCTCTTCACTAGCATAGGTGCGCATACGGATGCCGCCCAATGACGGACCCAGAGTCGTGTCGTGGATGGCAATAATGGCCGTCAGGCCGGCAGTGCGATCCGTGCAGAAGACCACCTGTTCGTGGTCCTCTGCCAACATGCGTTCAAAAAGCGCCATGCGGTGCCATGATGTGTGGATGTGCGATGAAGTGCGGCTTACACCGCCACCAGGACATCATCTCCGTCAATCTTGACTTCAAAGGTTTCTTGCTTTTCGTCTGGGTCTTCACTGTTTTCGCCCGTTGTCACATCAAAATCCCAGGCATGCCACGGACAGGTGACCGTTTTTCCGTCCAATTCGCCTTCACCTAATGGGCCGCCTTGGTGCGGGCAGACGTTCTCCAATGCGTAGAAGGTGCCATCGACATTAAAAATTGCCACTTGTTGGTCCTTCACCTCAAAACATCGGCCTTCGCCTGCCGGGATATCGTTGGTCGAGGCCACTTTGACAAAATCGGCCATGCTGTCCTCCTGTATTTAGAATATGAGCGAATTAAACAAATTCTTCTGCGAGCCGCAAGGTTGGCGGCTGGCTATCGGCAATGATGGGATCATAAGTAGGTTGAAATACAAAAAAGCCCCTGTGTCGAACAATAGGTAAGACACAGAGGCCATATGCTAGAGATGGGATGATATTAGCCGTGCTAGAAGGCCTTCTAGCCGCCGTAGAAGACCTTTTCTCCTAGGTCGCCCATGAGTAACGTTGCTGCATCCGCACGTCCTTCGGGTTGTTTCTGGACAACGGCATTCACGACTTTCCCAATGAAAACGGAGTGATCGCCATTCTCGACCGTTTGCTCTAACGAGCACTCGATATAGGCGGGAACGCTCTCCAGCACGGGGGCGCCTGTGCTGCCCGCTGTGTAGGCTTCGCCGTTAATCTTATTGCCATCTTTTTCAACAGGTTTAAAAAAGGTAAAGGCGGGGCCCTGCTGTCCCTTGCCCAGGATGTTGAGGGCGAAAGAGCCCGCGTTTTTCACAATCTCGTGTGCCCCAGAATCAGCCTTGACCCCAATGGCGACCAGTGGCGGGTCGAAGGAAGTTTGGGTCACCCAATTGACTGTCGCAGCGGCAATCTCACCGTCTTTCTCTGCGGTCAGCACATATAAGCCATACGGAATCATGCGTAAAGCAGTTTTTTTGGCATCTGCATCCATAAGTCTTTCTCCCTTATTCTTTTGATGGTTTTTTCTTGCCTGAGAGTTGTATCTTTCCCCTATACGGCATTCAAGTCCTGACAACTTCCACGGAGTCCGCAGGTTTTATAAGTTTTACAAAATGGGCAAAATGCGCGAAATTGGATAGATACCGGTCTGTTGAGTTATCGGCTGGGATTCTGGGATGACCTTTTCCAGCTACGAATCGACTTCCGCCATCCAGCCGTGTTTATCCGGTTTAATACCTCGCTGGATGTCTGATAATTCATCAAAAAGACGTTGCGCCAGCGGGCCGACTTTGCCGTCATTGATAACCATATTTTCGCCTTGATAAGACAGCTCGCCCACTGGTGAAATGACCGCCGCCGTTCCTGAGCCAAATACCTCGCGGAGTTGTCCACTGCGCGCGGCGGTCAACACTTCAGTAATCGTAATCGGCCGTTCAGCTACCTTCATTCCAAAGTCTTTGGCAAGCTGGAGCATTGAGGCGCGTGTGACTCCTTCGAGGATGGTGCCGGTAATTGGTGGAGTCACCAGCTCATCGTCAATGACAAAAGCGATATTCATTGAGCCGACCTCCTCGATGTATTTTTGCTCCACACCATCCAGCCACAGGACTTGGGCAAAACCTTCTTGGTGCGCGTCTTCGCCGGCGAGCAGACTGCCGGCATAGTTGCCTGCTGTCTTCGCCGCTCCAGTTCCCCCCCGCACGGAGCGGATATAGTGGTCCTCAACCCGAATACGGAGTGGGTTAAATCCCTGCGCGTAATAGGCGCCAACGGGCGAGAGGATGATGAAGAATTGGTACGTATATGAGGGCCGTACGCGCAGGTCAGGGTCGCCGGCAAAGGCAACCGGCCGGACATAGAGCGAGGTTCCTGGCGCTCGGGGTACCCACTCCTGGTCTAAGGCGACGAGTTGTTTGAGCGCGAAAAGAAAGAGTTCTTCGTCAATTGGTGGCACGCACAGCCGAGCGGCTGACCGGTTGAAGCGTGCAATATTCTGATCGGGCCGGAAGATGCGAATTTTGTCTTTAGGCGAGCGATAAGCTTTAAGACCCTCAAAGACCGTCTGTGCATAGTGCAGGCCAACCGTTGCCGGCTCCAGTGAGAGCGGCCCATACGGCACGATGCGTGGATTGGACCAGCCCGTGTCTGCCACACCGTCCATGAGGAACATATGGTCAGTGAAAACTTGGCCAAAGCCGAGTTCTTGGTCGCGAGGTTTTGGTTTTGATTTCTCAATGTGGGTTATTGGAATTTGGTGGGTTTTTGGGGTCTGGATACTCATCGCTGCTTCAATTCCTTACCGGAGGTTGGAGTGTAACAGAGATTGGAACGGTGGTGAAACAGTGGAGAATCCTGTCTACAGACACAAATGCGCCCTACCAGACAGTTCGGGCCAGTGAGAAGGCACGCAAGTTTTTGTCCTTTGTCACCAATTCGGCTCCATGCTCCGTGGCGGTTGCAGTAATGAGCCGACCAGCCGGATCTCCATGAAGCCCCTGTTGCCTCAGTTGGCTGGCGGTAATGGCGATTTCTGCCGATATCGCTGTTAGAGCGACATGCGGTCGGGCAAGGGCTTGCTGAACCCATACCTGGATCTCTCGGTCGAGTATAAGCTTTCCTTGGGTAACCTTCGTTGCGATCTCCCAACAACTGATTGGGCAGACTCCAACTGTTGGTGCATAATTAATAGCAGCGTGGGCCTTTTATGATAGCTTTGATGGTTCACTGACTAACCAAATCTAAGTATGAGTATCGAGGATAATCACTGGTCGCCCTCCCAAGACTCATCAATCGGGGCAAGAAGATCGGTTTCCCGTTCGTAATGGACACTGGGAAGCAGGTTAGGTGGTCCGGGAGTATCTATCGGGATGAGTTTGGCGACGGGTTTCCCACGTTCGGTCACAATCAGAGGTAAGCCAGACTTTGGGACTTCGTCGAGTATGACCAGACAGTGAATTTTGAACTGACTCGCGGAGACATTTTATCCATACGAACTCCTCCTCGTCTTTTTTAGACTCTGAGCCGACTATAGTGATAAAAACATGGTCAACTCGGAAAAAGAAGGGCTGGGTAACAACTAATGAAGGATAAGATCGAAAACCCAGGAAAGGGGCGTACGCATTGACTTCCGCCTTTCCTACACGTTAGGGTCGGTGCCTGTTTGACGCTCATATAGAAGGAGGACGCATGGCTCGTATCCCTTACCCCGATGTTGAAGATTTACCGGAAAAAGTCCGTACTGCAGCGGAAAATCTTCCGCCGCTCAATATTATGAAGATGTTCCTGAACGCCCCAACAAATGCCATACCGCTATTATCTTTTGGCCAGTCTATTTTGACTAAACAAGAGCTGGACAATCATCTACGTGAGCTAGCTATTCTGCGGGTGGCGCACCTGACCGGCGCGAACTACGAGTGGACCCAACACGTACCACTAGCCAAAGAGACTGGTGTTACTGACGCTCAGGTCGAGGCCATTCCTCAGGGGGCCGGTGCTGATGCGTTTAACGATGTGGAAAAGGGCGTGATCCGCTTTACCGATGAAATCACCCAAAATGTTAAAGTATCTGCTGAGACTTTTTCTGCATTAGAGAAACATTTAGGGCCACGTCAAATGGTTGAGCTGGCGCTTGCCGCTGGTTTTTACGGCATGGTGGCGCGGGTTATGGAGTCGTTCGAGGTTGAGTTAGAGCCCACAGCTGGGACGTACTCGATGGAACAGCTGAAGCGATAAGATCAGTCGGCAAAATGAATCCGGGGTACTTTCCAGCGCTCGAAGAATCCCACCGTGGATTTTTCGTCTGCCTTAAGATCTTCCACATGCGTATCGACATCGTTGTATAGTTGGGCGACATCGATGCCATGATGGGATGGCCGGTAATCTTCCAGTCGCATGAGTGCTTGGGTGAGAAGATTGGTTGCGCCGTGGGTGCCGCCCCGATTGAACCTCAAGTGTAAGCCCGTCGCGAGCCGAACCAGCGCTTCATAAAATAATTTGTCTTCTTCGGCGACCTCGCGCCAGGCTTCTTCGAGTACCTGATGACAATCAAAGTATTCTCGGCGATTAAAAAGCCGAATGGCGTCCTTGAGCTTTGGGTGCATGGCGATTATGACAAGAGAGTAAATCTTGAAAGCGAGGATAATCGTATGCCGCTACGGACTGTTGAGCAATACAAAGAAAGCCTGAAAGACGATCGACAGGTGTATTTTCGTGGTCAGCGCCTTACTGATGTCACCCAGCATCCACTCATCCAGACTGCCATTGATCACGAAGCCACCGACTATCGTCTTATGCACGACCCGGAATTTCGGGATCTCGCTGTAGTACAAAATCCTGACACGGGCGCGGAAATGAGCCGCTATTTCTTACCGCCTCAGAATGCCGAACAACTGCTCAAACGGAGTGAGTTGATTGAAACAGCCTGTCGGGAAGGCGGGACGCTGGTCGTTCTGGCTAAAGTGGTGGGCAGCGATGCCCTGTTTGGCCTACTGCGGACTTCTAAAAAAGTAGATGAGGCGTGTGGCACGTCTTATTACCAACGGGTCAAAGCCTTTTACGCCTATTGCTGTAGAGAAGACGTCAGCTTTGCTTTGGCCCAAACCGATGCCAAAGGTGATCGGGCGCTGCGCCCTTCGGAACAAGAAGATCCGGATCTCTATCTACGGATTCTCGAAGAACGACCCGACGGCATTGTCGTGCGTGGAGCCAAGATCCACACCTCGAACACCACACACGCCAATGAGATGATTGTCCTGCCGACTCGTGCCATGGGCGAAGAGGACAAAGACTACGCGGTCTCATTTGCTATTCCGCTCGACACCAAAGGTCTCAAGCTCTTAATGAGTGGTTACGGGTCATATACCCAACGCAATAGTTTTGATCATCCCGTCAGCTCGGCCGTCAAAATGACTGAAACGCTGACTGTTTTTGACGATGTGTTTGTTCCGAATGAACGTATTTTCTTGAAGGGTGAATGGCAGTTTGCCGGTCTGACGGCCTTATCATTCGTTGAGTATCACCGCCTGACTGCTATTTCGTATAAGCTGCCGTTTCTGGATCTGTTGGCTGGTGCGGCTCGACTCATGGCCGAATACAACGGCATTGAAAAAGCCGCCCACGTAAAGGAGAAGCTGTTCTGGCTGGCTAGCTATGCCGAGACCACTCGTGCATTGACCCACATGGCGTGCATGAAAGCCCGCTCCACTGACTTCGGTATGGTCATTCCCAACCCATCCACGGTAAATATTGCCAAGCACCATTTTGCCGCCGGTTTTCATCAAGCCTTTTCCCACGTCCAAGACCTGGCCGGTGGTATTCTGGTGACCGCACCTGCAGTTGAAGATCTCCGCAGCGAGGAAACCGGGCCGCTGATTGAGAAATATATGAAGGGCAAGAAGGGCACCTCGGGCAAGGAGCGGCTCCAGGTTATTAATCTGATTCAGGACATTACGACTTCTGACTTTGGTGGCTATAATGCTGTGCTTGCCTTGCACGCTGAAGGCTCCATGGAAGCCGAAAAGATGCAGCTCTATCGTGACTACGACTGGCAGCGGGTTCGTGAGTACGCGATTAAAATGGCCCGGATTGGGAAAGCGTAATAGCTTCTCTTTACTTGTGGTGAAAATACGATCCGAAAGGGGCGGCTGGTTAGTCCTCCCTTTTTCTCTCCTGTGGAACCTCGCTCGCTTTTTGTTGCTTCTCTATATTCTGATCTGGTCGTCGCATGTGATGGCTGAGGATGAAAGCCACGCTACCAAAACATGGCAAACAATCGGCGAACTCTCAGAGAGCGAACGAGAAGCCATTGATCTGAGGACAGAGACTCCTCGGAATACGGCGATTCCTTATCTGCCGGCTGAAACATATCCCTTTGCACCGCCATACACTGCGGAAGAGATTGGCTATCTTGCCTTTGGACTCGATACCCTGCGGCCACGCTTTTCCCATATTTGGCCCAGTACTGGGCTGAGCATGACTGCCTGTGGCTATATCGCTTATACCTGGAAAAACAATACTGCTGTTCTGTATCGGCCCAAGGATGGGAATGAACTCTTTCGTTTTCCAGCTGGCAAAGAGTCTATGCGGGCGTTTACGCAGTTTACCAATCCGCCTGAAAGCGCCGGCCAACAACAGCTGTGGCTGGAATACCGTACTGAACAAGACTTTAGTAAAAAACGCGAACGCTATAGCTATCGGCCGACCTTGAGGTGAGTCCGGCGCCATCCGCAGCCACAACGTGCAGATCGTATACCCAATGGCGCACAAACGTTTGACGATCTCCAAGGTCGCGACCCGTGGGAGTTTACCTGGCGTTTTGCTAGATATAGATGGTTAGCTGAGACAGTCCGTTTCCCTAATACCCGACCGACTGCGGTTATTACACGCACTGAGGGCTCAACGTAGGAGCACGACACAACGGGGATGAAGCCGATGGGTGACAGCCATCCATCATATAATACTGATGGTGGAGTTGCCTGCTATGTGGTCGAGGCCAAGCCACGTTCAGACCGGCTGCCGAATTATTTTTGCAGCAAGATTTTGTATTGGATCGACCGCGAGATGTCCTGCCCGCTCCGCACTGAACAGTATGATCAGTGCGGAAACCTCATTATGGTCGGCGAACGGCTTATGCGAAACCAATATCCGGAAGATGGCCGGTTGGGCTACACTCCACTAATCTTTATCTTCTGGCGTGCGGGCATTGACTTGATCACGGCAGGATTTCATGACTATCACAAGAAAGTAGACTGGCTGGCTGATAACTGACCGTCGTATTTTAGTCCCGAATTTCTCTGGCGGGGCCGGTTTCTGAGCCCATATACCAGCAAGGCCGATGTTCCGCAGCCAGAGCAGTTTT
>CAZXFE010000132.1:0-11054 GCA_964639795.1 uncultured Enterobacteriaceae bacterium
GGTATATCAGGCCTGTATTTTGTGTATCGGTTGCGCAAAATGGGGATGAGTGTGCGCGTGTTTGAATCCGGCAGCGGCGTAGGGGGAACCTGGTACTGGAATCGGTACCCAGGAGCACGTTTTGATTCAGAAAGTTACTCGTACGGCTACTCATTCTCCGACGAGGTCCTTGCCGAATGGGATTGGAGTGAGCATTTTGCTTCGCAGCCGGAAACTCTGCGATATCTCAACTTCGTGGCGGACAAATTTGATCTCAGGAGAGACATACAGTTTAATTCGAGGGTTACCGGAGCGACATACGATCCTGTAGACCGGCGCTGGTTTGTAGATTCCGAAGGCGGGGGATCAGCGTACGCGCCTTTCTTGCTGCAAGCCACGGGTTGCCTTTCGGCGCCGTACATCCCAGATTTCGATGGTACGAAGTCCTTTCGAGGCGAGACGTGGCACACCTCTAACTGGCCACGACATCCGGTGGATTTCAGCGAGAAACGCGTTGGAGTGATTGGAACCGGTGCCACTGCAGTGCAGTTGATCACCGAGCTAGCAAAGGACGTTGGCGATCTTACGGTTTTCCAGCGCACTCCGAACTACTGCAAACCGCTGCATAATGGTCCGATCACGTCTAGCGAGCAGCAAGAGATAAAGGCCAATTACAAAACAATCTTTGAACGATGCAGCACCACATTCGGCGCCTTTCTGCATGGCGCGGATGAAAGAGGGACGTTTGAAGTAAGCAAGGAAGAGCGGTTGTCATTGTACGAGCGGCTATGGAATGAAAAAGGCTTTGCTTTTTGGCTTGGTGGCTTCAGTGACATCTTAACGGATAAACAAGCCAACGACTCCGCGGCGGAATTTGTACGTGAAAAAATTCGTGCGCGCGTGGACGACCCTGCGGTTGCCGAGCTTTTGGTACCCATTGATCACGGTTTCGGTACGAAGCGGCAACCCATGGAAAGTGGCTATTATGAGGCTTACAATCGACCAAATGTTCACCTGGTAGACTTAAATGCATCCCCTATAAAACGTTTTACTGAAGACGGGATAGCGACTAGGACGACAGAGTACTCGTTCGATGTGGTAATTTTTGCGACAGGCTTCGATGCTGTCACCGGGGCACTCAATCGCATTCGCATTCGCGGTGAAAAGGGCCAGATGTTGAAGGATAAGTGGGAGGATGGACCGAGTACGTTTCTTGGAATGAGCACCGTTGGCTTCCCCAATATGTTTATAACGGGAGGTCCGCACAATTCCTCGAGCTTTTGTAATATACCGCGCTGTCTCGAACAAAACGTTGAATGGATAACGGATTGCATCGCTTATATGCGCTCGCACGGATATAGCCGGATAGAAGCAACACAAGAAGCTGAGGAAGCATGGACGGAGCATGTGCTCGAAACGGCAGATGAAACCCTGCTGACAAAAACGAACTCCTGGTTCATGGGATCCAATATTCCGGGAAAGAAGCGGGTGTTTCTCAACTATGTAGGTGGGGTGCCTACGTTTCGGGCAAAGTGCGATGAAGTAGCGGCGAACGATTACGCCGATTTCGTACTCGATTGAGGAAACGCCCCAAGCAGTGACGGGAAAAAGTTACTATCTCAAAGGCCATGTTGGGAGCCCCAATAGACCGGGTTGCTTATTGTGCACCGTCCTTCGAATAAGTACTTTAACTGTTTGTTATTTATGAAGATTTTCTATAAATTGTCAAAAAGTACCAACAATTAATTCTATCGCCGTAAGAAACTAGCAGGCCACAAACCATCCATATCCTTGGTAATTATGGGCGGACGATATAAGTCCGTTCTGTGCTATTACAAGAGGGCGACACTCCGACGGGGCCTCGGTAAGCCATCGCCTCGAGAGATGGTTCGCGAGGCGATTTTCGCAGAGGAGATGGACTTCGATTGTTGGGGGATCTCCGAGCACCACGCGGTGGAACAAGTCGCCACCGTTAGCGCTCCGGAACTCCTGCATGCGGTAGTGGCTTACCAGACGAGCCGGATCAAGATCCGGAGCATGTAGACGGTCATGCTCCCGTTCAATCATCCGATCCGAACCGCAGAGCGCGTGGAGACGCTTGACATCCTGTCCCACGGGCGCTTTGAGCTAGGTACCGCCCGCGGCCAAGCTCGCGTCGCGTTCGATAACCTCAGCCTCACGCTCCGTGTGCTCAACGCGCAATGGTCGAGCGTGTGCTCCTTAAGGATGTACGTCGTTGGTCAGCAAAACCTTCCGGCAGTCCGCGACGATTACCGAGAATGGGCGCCCGCGTCGACGCTAGTGTTCGTGCAGGCGCTTTTCCGTCCCGAGGTGCTGGTCGAAGTCGAGGCGGTTGTCGCATTCGATAGGCGCTCGGGGGTGGCGGCTGTGCGCTCCAGCGAGTTTTAAGCGCGAACATGACGGTAGAGAGTCCCTAGTCCTTAGTGTTTTCTTAGCCTTGCTTCTCAGCCTGGCCGAGCTCGGATCGCCAGCTGCGCGGCCATGCATTTGTCTATGTCGGAAGAATACCCGACCAGAGCGGGAGAGAGCATGGTTAGGCTTCCACACGCGTGTGGGGGTGAACCGCCAGGTCGCACCGTAGTGACCTGGGTAGTCCGTGGCTTTCGCGCTCGGTAGAATACGTCCGATCGGCGCTGTCTGGCGCGAGATGGACCCGGTAAATCTCTTGCCACTCAACTCGGAGGAACGGGTACTACGGGCAGTCGCTCGGGCTGCGTCTGGCTCTGCCCTTCTTGAACAACAACGGGGCCGGAGCGATATTTTTCCATCCATTCGCGCTTGGAAATCCAGCTCGAAATTCCGTAAACGTTGCGCTGACCCCTGACGCAGTGTGGGGACCGCATCCAACCTAGAAAAAGCGGCCCTTCGCTGACCATACGTACGATCAGCTCGCATGCGTCTGTCCAATACTCCCACTGCTATATGAGTAACGAATCTATAAGGTGAAGCGTCCCGGTGCCCCCACCTATGCTGTTCCGGCATAACGGATCAAAGTGATATATCCATACGATCTAAGGGAGTCGGGTTATAGCGGACCTATTTGCTTCTCGGCCAACGGTCTCTCAGACGTAATCTGTTGAATTCGTGAGCCAAACACCAATGAAGGGTGTTGTTCAGCGCGTTTGGCACGGCTCGTGCTTTCTTCCTCCGGTATCCCACCGGCACTGTGACACACAGAAATTATCCGGGCGGGGCAGGAGGACACTATGGAAAAGGAAACACGAACCTCTCCTCAGTACTCGGAGAACGCTACCATATCAGGGTCGGGCGGCGGTCCAGATCGCTTGTTGAATTTCGTTCGAATCCTCGCGCTTGGCGTAATCTTCACGCTTAGTTTTTTGAGTACCAACGCCTCGGCACAGGATTACAAAACGTACCCGGGGTCAATGTGCGTAAAGTGGCAGGGGCCCGAGCCAACAATCAGTTTCAGTTCGATACAAAACCCGTCGTCGTCTGAATACCTGTATGTTGATTGTCCGTTGATCGTAGACGTTACAGACGGATACCTTCTTCTTCCTTACGTCGTACTGCTCGACCAACATTACAGCAAGGACGTCCGATG
Organism: uncultured Enterobacteriaceae bacterium; assembly: GCA_964639795.1. Lineage (GTDB taxonomy): Bacteria > Desulfobacterota > Binatia > Bin18 > Bin18 > Bin18. Next base: position 3,563 of record CAZXFE010000132.1, read on the forward strand.
CTCCATCAACAGTGCCCAGCGTAAGAACTCCACGTGGTCCGGCTACTGGAGTAGCAATCAATTCAGCGAAGGCAATAGTGCAAATCAGCAAGAATTTCTCTGGTATAAACATTACAAGGCTGGTCACTACGGCATCTATTACTTTAGTTGCCGAATACCGCCCACGTACAACGGTAACAAGTCCGCAATCATCTCATACGGTGCTGGGGAAGAGTAACCCGCCGTTCTTGTCTCAAGTGACCAAAGTGGAAAGGACACAATAATGGAAAGGACACATACAAATAGAATAACGGGCGGATTCGGTATCATCCTGCTCACCCTCACGGTAGGTTTGGCCAGTTACCGGGTGCCAGCGCCCCAACGTGAAAGTTTAGACTTCCTTCACGTAGAGAAGGACACGAGAGCAGTCGACGCTCGCCTTGAGGCGATGATGAAGAAATTGCATGCGAAACTGGATCGGTTGAGTGAACGCCAAAACCGGCTCAACCAAAAAGTGGCCGCAATCAACGACGGGCAAAGTGGCGGCGCCGCTTCCGTGTTCGAAGGAGAACAAGTACCATCCCTCACACCCGAAGAAGCAGATACGCGAGCCGAGCAGCGGTTAGCAGAACAGAAATACGTCATGGCCGCGGTGCTTGAGGCGGAAGATCGGGACCCCCACTGGAGCGCGGCCGCGCAGCAAGTTTTGTACGAATCCTTTGTCCTCGAAGGGGCCCCCGGCATACATGTCGTTGACGTTACTTGCCGGTCATCGTTGTGCGGGGCGGAGTTCGCTTTTGACGGATCCGTCCCACACCAGGCCACGTATCGGAACATGCTCGACAGCGTGCCATGGTCGGGTCAACGCTACGTGGAAATGAGTATGGACGCGGATGACCCTTACATTTTCATGTATATCGCCCGAGAAGGTCATCACCTCCCGGAATTGACTGGCTCGATGGGTTAACCATCCCGTTATTCCGTGACCTGCTTCCCTTCGCAGGTTGCTTGCCCGCCCGGAGTGCCTCCGCCCCGGGCGGTTTCCTTTCAGGTCTGAGCAGATCCGGCTCAAGGAGCTGTAGGCAGCAATTGCCCGAAAGCTTCGTGAAAAAAATAGCCAATAGAAGAGCCCGTGCCGTCACACGGCATATCGTTTCGACATAATTCATCAAAGAGATATATCGGAACGGTCTCGATGGATGAGACCGCTAGGTCCCCGTCTATCGGCCTCTACCGTCGTAACACTTTGAAATCACAGGTATTCTATAAAGAGCGTGCTCCTTCCTGAGTGGTTGGCACGGGTCGTGCTCTATTCCTCCGGTGTCCCGCCCACACTGTGACACACAACAGTTTACCAGGCGGTATGAGGAGGACTCCATGATGAAGCAAACCCTGTCAGCGATAGTGATGATAACCATGATGGGTAGCGCCGGGAATGTGGCGGCTGACGATAGCAAACTCCTGAAAGAGCTTGTTCTTCTTTACAAAGCGCTGCAATCGGAAATGGCCGCGCTAAAGGCCGAGGTGGAGACCAAACAAGACGTGATGGATTGTCTCTATCAAGTTGGGAATGACCTGTACGTTGATGAGTGCAATTTGCATGTACAAGACGGGACTGGGAACACATCATTCATTGAGGGGCCACCAAATGGACTCGGCAATCTTATTGTCGGTTATAATGAGGACCACCCAAATGGTAGCGAAAAGACAGGCTCTCATAATGTGATCGTTGGTGCGCACCACACCTACACGAGTCATAGCGGTCTTGTGACTGGCGACAAGAACACAATCACCGGGGCCGGTGCCGCAGTAATCGGGGGCCAGGAGAATGTCGCGAGCGGGTCGGGATCCACGGTCAGCGGGGGACGCACAAACACGGCGAGCGCGCAGTGGTCCACGGTCGGCGGAGGATATATAAATGAGGCGAGTGGAAAAGGGGCCTCGGTGAGCGCAGGATATATGAATGAAGCGAGCGGGTGGCGGTCCTCGGTCAGCGGAGGCGCGAGCAACACAGCGAGCGGGTCGGGATCCACGGTCAGCGGAGGATACATGAATGAGGCGAGCGGGGAAGATTCCTCGGTGAGCGCAGGATATGGAAATGAGGCGAGTTTGGAATATTCCTCGGTCAGCGGAGGCGCGAGCAACACAGCTAGCGGGTCTAAGTCCACTGTCAGCGGAGGAATTGACAATGAGGCGAGCGGGAAGTTTTCCTCGGTCAGCGGAGGATCCGGCAACACGGCGCTCGGGCACACTTCCTCGGTGAGCGGGGGATTCGGGAATGTCGCCGATGCAGCGTATGAAATTCTTCCCTAAATTTATCGATAGTCCATGTCGGAAACGCCCTGTCACACTTTGAAGACCTTGCCTTCGCTACGAGATGAACGCCACGGGATGCGTACCTCAGCGGCGACACTGCAGCCATTGGCGTAACGGCTAAGAGAGGTGCGCTCTGGTTCTTCGGAAAGGCACGCTGTGGAGTGTTCCATCAAGGACCGCTGTTTAGTGATTTTAAATTCCACTCGATCGGCGTTAGAGATTTTGGGTTAGACTGTCACGACCTTGGCCGTTACGTGGCGACCCAGCGTCTAGAGGACAAGTATAAATTCCGCACCGCGCCGCTGGTTTTCCTTCGCCATACACAAACCGTGGCCGAAACCTATTCAGGATCGCCGCCAGGACTCTATTATCAAATTAACGAGGCCCTTGTGAATCGCCGGCTTTCCATTTCGTAACGAGGGTATGAGTTTGCGTAGCACAAATTTGTAGAGCAGGCACCGCTTGCCGCCCGAAATCATTTCCCACGCAGTGTGTCTCTATTGCCGCTTAGCGCAACTGCTCCAGCAACGCCTTCGCCGCCTGCAAGTCTGCCGTCTCAAACTCTTCCGTGAACCAATTGTAGACGGGAGCGAGCAGGTCTCGCGCTTCCGTTGTCACCCCCTGTCCCTGCCATAGCCGGGCCAGGCTCGTGGCCGTACGGAGTTCACCAGAGTCTTACGTGTCCGTCTGGCTATTCTTCTAACTCACGATTAGATTGTTTCCCTATCGGCACCCTGGTAGGAGAGAGCGAAGCAAGATCAGGCATTTGTGGGAGGAACAACCGTGAATATCGATAAACACGACGACGTCTTTGTTCTGACTATGACCGAAGGAGAGAACCGTTGGACGACGACGTTTACCCGAGCGTTTGATGAAGCGCTAGACGAAATTGAGCAGTCCAGTGGTCCTGCTGCATTGGTCACTGCTTCAGACAATCCCAAGTTTTTTTCTAACGGACTTGACCTTGACTGGCTCCGTTCCGAAGGCGACCACCCCGGCGGTGATCGTCAAGTCTTCGGTCCGGAAATCATGGCCCTCTTTGCTCGGATTATTACTTTTCCCCTGCCTACCATCTGTGCGGTTAACGGCCACGCTTTTGGGGCAGGCTTCATGATCGCCTTGTGTCATGATGAGCGCATTATGCGTAAGGACCGAGGCTTTTTATGCGCTAACGAAATAGAGCTTGGTCTCACCATCCCTGAGCCAGAACTGGCACTGTTCCGTCATAAGATTCCGATGCCGGCCTTCTTGCAAACAGTCCAGCTCGCCCGTCGCTGGAGTGGTCTTGATGCGCTGAACGCTGGAATAGTGCAGCAGGTTGCCGACTTGCCTGCGGTCTTACCGAGCGCTATCGAACGCGCCCAAAGCGTGGCCCACTTGGGAAAGAATCGGGTGAACTTTCAGTGGATGAAAGAACATATCTACGGTGAGAATGCCGCCATAAACGGCGTGCATGGTCCCGCTTATATGCTGCGCCATCCAGACCAGTACGCCCACAAACCATAAAGGGAAATATGTGTACCTCTCCACCGATCGGCGAAATCCTTGGCCTTCGAGATTTACGGATGACGAAGCGCTACGCACACTTTGCGCCGTCACATAAACTGAAAGCGGTAAACGTGTTGGCGCAGAGCTACGGTCAATCAGAATGCAACGGCTCATCCTTGGCTACCGCGCCCGCTGCATTTCGGTGGCAGCAAACCCGGCTGCGACAGTTGGAAACACCGTTACCGCAGGTCGCCTAAGTTATTGAAAGGAAAAGCGGAGCCGATGAGAATTGAACTCGCCACCTCTAGATTTCGATTTCGTTACACAAATAATAATATCAATGACTTAGAGGACTTAGGTATGCAGGACAACTATGATTTGTGGCAAACAAGAAAAACGACAGATCTCTCACAGGCCCAAAGAGTGGAGTTTGAAGCAGGGTAACAAAGAGAAAGAGGGGCAAGGAATTCTATGTCATTAAGCCATGGCCGTCACTATCTAGCCATTCCGGGCCCTTCGGTGATTCCTGACCGCGTCCTGCAAGCGATGCACCAAGCTGCACCGAATATCTATGAGGGTACCCTGCACGAGATGGTGGAAGGCATGATTCCGGACTTGAATCGGGTGGCCAAGAGTTCGGGAGAAGTCGCCATCTATGTCGCCAACGGGCACGGCACCTGGGAGGCAGCCCTGACCAACATCCTCTCGCGCGGGGACAGGGTGCTTGCCCTGGCTACGGGACGCTTCGCCATCTTCTGGGCCCACATGGCTGAACGGCTCGGGGTGGAAGTCGACCTAATAGATTTCGGCAAATCGGCTCCGGTGGACCTCGATCAGGTAGCGGTCAAGCTGAAATCCGATTGGAGCCATAGCTACAAAGCGATTATGGTTGTGCAGACGGACACGGCCAGTTCGGTCAGAAATGACCTCGCCGCCCTGGGCGAGTGCATCCGTTCCTGCCGGCACCCCGCCTTGTTCATGGTCGATTCTATGGCTAGCCTGGCCTGTGAACCCTTTGAAATGGATAGCTGGGGCGTAGACCTGATGGTGGCGGGCAGTCAGAAGGGCCTCATGACTCCGCCGGGACTGGGTTTCATGTTTTTCAACCAGCGGGTGATCGACGCACGTAAGAATGCGGACCTGGTGACTCCGTACTGGGACCTGCGTCCACGAATCCACCCGGAAGCGTTTTATCACTACTTTTTCGGCACTGCCCCGACTCACCATCTTTTTGGATTGCGTGAAGCTTTGACCATGCTGCTGGAAGAAGAAGGACTCGAAGCAGCCTGGGACAGGCATGCGAAACTCAGCCGAGCGGTCTGGGCTGCATTCGACGCGTGGGGAGTGGGCAGTTCCATTCGTCTCAACATCAACGATCTAAAAGACCGTTCCCACTCGGTCACTGCGGCTTCCATGGATTCTCCGCATGCCACCGAACTCAGACGCTGGACAGAAAAAAATGCTGGGGTGACCCTGGGCATTGGACTGGGCATGGTGGAACCTTCCGACCCCGCTTACCATGGATTCTTTCGGGTCGCCCACATGGGTCATGTGAATGCGCACATGACCTTGGGCATGCTGGCGGTGATCGACGCAGGTCTGAAAGCGCTACACATCCCCCATGGCGAAGGGGCCGTCGAAGCCGCGAGCCGTGTCGTTAGCCAAGCGTAGTTGAGAACCTGTGACAATTTGATTTGCGCGCTTTCCCGTTCTGGGTACTCTGGCAACATCCCTATTTCCAAGTCAGAAAGGGGACATTGCAGCTTTATTAATCTTACCGGTGAACAAGGTTCACTTGTCTCAGACCCCCGTCCAAGACTTCCCAAGGCGGCTCCTCTAAATCTTCCCTATTAGCGGTCGACTAGTCTCGAATCTTAATCGAGATGAAGGCCAAACGCCTGCTAGCTTCTGTGATGTCCGCCGCGATGGGACGTCCATCAGCGTTTGCAACATGGCGGGAGGTGACAAAAGGACTGGAAGGGGCTTAAGGGGACGTTTTATTCAGAGTAACTTTCAGTGAAATTCGCTATCCGGCCTGATAACTTGACAGCGTTAGCCACCTAGCTATCGTGTGAGAGACGGTCCATTCCATTAAAGCCTCCCCCTGCGGATGACCCAACAGGCGGCGGTCACACCTCAAGCATCGCGTCGAAGCCCTTCCAGAAAAAATGCGCCAACGTCTGCGCTTCCGCCAGAAACTCCTCTTCGCGCCCGGTGCCTGTTACGAAATGATCGATCGTCCGATGGCCCGCCTCGCCATGCTCCTTGTCGGCCTCGTAGTGAACCGTGAAGAAGCGCAGGTGCTCCAAGCCAATACCGTAATGCCTCTCCATCCCTTTCCAGAGCATCCGATAAGCGTCTACCTCAATCTCTTCCATCAGGCCAATCGCACCGATGAACTGCGGCTTGAGACGCAGGAGGCGATACATACACCCATTGAAGGCCATGGCATCGGATGAGGCGACCGCCTTCTTCAGTTGGGTTTTGGGCAGCCCCAGACCTCCCTCCCACAACTCGAAGAGCAGGTCACAGTGCCCAGCCGAGTCGCTGTATATGCCGAGCGCCTCTTCAGCGAAACTTTTTGCCGCGCCTCGCGCCGGTGAGCCAGGTTCAATCTCCTGCATCCGGAGAAACACGCTGGCAGAGAGCGACGCCGAGTCGCGAACGGTCATTTCGTAGTGCTGGATGGGGTACCCTTTGAGCTGTTCGTGGGTCGCCTTGCCCTGATTTACCAGCTTTACGTACGGATGCTGGTCAAGCCGATGCTCAGCAACGATCTTGCTGATCTCATTGTGAAACGTCGCTTTGTCCATTATTGCACCTCCTTGCCGTAGCGAGGAATGAGGGACAACGCTACCAAAAGTCTTCTGCACGAACAAGGTTTTCGTTCTTCCTTTTTCAAAAAGATTGACTGGAAAGACGCGCTAGACAAAACCATTGAAATTAGCCGTAGATAAAGATGCCTTAGTTTCTAGGCGGACTCTTTGAGTTCATCCCTCACCGTGACACGGCCATATCGTTTCGCGATATATCAGAATGGTCTCTATGGATGAGACCGCTGGGTACCCGTCTGCAAGCCTCCACCGCCGTAATAACTTGAAATCACAGGCATTCTATAAAGAGCGCATTCGTTCCTGAGCGGTCTCCCCAGTTGTCACGAAAAACGGCAACACGGCGTGAGCGCCTTCTTATAGGCGGAAATGGATCTTTCTACGCAGGACTTATCGCTAGGGATGCAAACGGTTCCCGCCTTATCGGATGCCTGGCGTACTCCTCTCACATGAAAGTTGGCGCTCTTTGGCTCAGGCAAGACAAGACCTGGTTGGGTATTACCAGCGGGGCCATTTACGCATCTCATCGGACAGCCCATCACGCAGATCCCTATTCGGAACGCGAAGAACCTCGCGATCCGAACGGATTCTCCGTATACACACTTCGATGCGCAAGCCCCTATCGTTCCCGCATATATGACTACGTGAGCGAGCTTTCGCTCCATTGCCCGGAGCTGTTTGAGCGCCCCAACAGCATCCCAATAATCGTGCTGGGACGCAACCTTTCCTCCTCTGAAGGTCAGAATCGTAACACCTTCGATTGTCGTCTCTTTACCTTTTGCCGGAACGCCAAGGAACTTTCCCTTATGCTTGGCATGCCATGTCCATTCGACAGCCCCAGCACTGGCATCACCGACATAGCTATTAAGTGTAAAAGC
>CAZXFE010000133.1:0-11051 GCA_964639795.1 uncultured Enterobacteriaceae bacterium
TTATGGCAATATTTGCACTTCATTGCTCGCCCCATCTATCGGGGAACATGTCCCTCTGACTGGGCTGTAGTTTCTGCCGTCTTTCGCGTGCATAGGCTCTACTGCTTTAACACCGCGTGCGGTACAAAGAGTTTCCATGGAGGCCACAACCACCAACGAAACGCAAGCAACGCAAGCATGGAAGCAGGCCCATCCAGATTGGCCTATCTGGGTTCATACCAAGCGCTCGCCTTCGGGTTGGGGATGGAACACGGTAGCCGTCCGCCTTCGGGACGAATCCCTCCTCGTTACTAGCCCAACATCCGACATGTCGGACTCCGCGCATGCCGAACTTAAACAAATAGGCCTCCCCCGTTTTCTCTTGGTTTCAAACCATTATCACACCCTCGGCGTTGATGATTTCGTGTCTCGCTACCCGAGTGTCCGCGTCCTCTGCTCAAAGGTTGCGAAGCAACGTTTGACGCACAAGCTCCAAAACCCGTTACGACACCTAGACACCGCACAGGAATATTTACCGTCAGAGCTACAGATATTAGAGCCTGCCGGAACAAAAACCGGCGAGGTGTGGCTTGAACTGCAAAAAAATAACGCCTACGCCTGGGTCGTGGCCGATGCCTTCTTCAATCTTTTCAACCATCCGCGAGGGCTGATGAATCTGCCTGCGCGGCTGACGCAGGTTACCCCCGGACTTCAGCTTGGAAAAACGTTTCGCTGGTTCGCCATCCGCGACCGTACCGCCTATAAACATTGGTTTGAACGCGCGGTCACACGGGCGACACCCATGCTATTAGTGCCGGCCCACGGTGATGTGCTCCAGGATACAGAGCTAGCGCGGCGTCTTTTAACTTTGGTGCACGCTCGGCTCTAAGATTAAGGACAAGCGTATGAAATTGTACGAACACCCAGAATCAGGGAATAGCCATAAGGTCCGGCTGTTGCTGTCATTCTTGGGTATTGAGTACGAATCCGTTGTTGTCGATCTCATGACCGACGAGCAACACCAAGAGCCGTTTCAGTCCATCAACCCACGCAGCGAAGTCCCCGTTCTCGATGACGGTGGAGCCATCCTGCGCGACTCCATGGCCATCCTCGTCTATCTGGCAACCAAGTACGATGAGCAAAGGAATTGGCTGCCCGAAGATGCTGCGAGTGCGGCACGCGTCGTGGAGTGGCTGGCCTTTGCCGCAAGTTGGATTCAGTATGGCGTATTTACGGCGAGGGCGATTGTTTCATTCGGCATTTCGGGTAACGGTCTGCCACATACGTTCAGCGGCAACGTCGAGGAGGCACGCCTGCGCGGTAACACCTCGCTTAAAATCATTCAGCAGCAGCTGTCCAGACAAGACTGGCTGTGTGGAGATGCACCGACTATTGGCGATGTGGCCTGTTTTCCGTATATCGCACTCGCCCCCATGGGCGATATTTCTCTCGCTCCCTACCCGCCTGTACAAAACTGGATCGCTCGCTTTAAATCTCTGTCCGGCTATCTCGACATGCCTGGACTGGAGAATCCGGAATACCGTAGGTCGGATTAACGTAGCGTAATCCGACGACATGAGCGGGCACCCGAGAGATTCTTCGTCAGTTTGTTCCACAGACTGACAGACGAGCCTGGCATACAGGTGCTAACGGCGATTGTCCTGGGCGGAGGCACCTCGCCCCGATTGCCTCCAACTATAAGGGCTTCGTACCACCAACGGTGCTGGATCAGTCCTTGAACACGCCGACAAAGAATCATAGGCTAGGCGCTCGAAAAAAGGAGGCAGGAATGTCGAGAAGATGGACGATCTTCTATCTCTGGCGCATCATCCCACTGCTGACATTGCTGACGGCGCTATTAATGTCCCCGCAGACTGCCGTAGCCCATAGCGTCGCGTACGAGCAAGACTCGAATAATGACCGAGTAATGGCAGCCCAAAAATTCGGCGGGGTGCGTAAGAGCACCGGAGAAGTGACTATCACGTATTACGGCCATATGGCCGTTAAGATCACCTCACCGCGCGGTCTTGAAATATTCATAGATCCCTGGCGCAACGATCCCACGCATGAATTCGGCATGTGGTATCAGATGCATATGCCCAAGACGCGCACCGATATAGCGTTGGTGACCCACGCCCACTTTGATCACGACGCAACCGAACGGCTCGACGCCAGCATGATTTTGGACCGTATGGCCGGAACGTTTGAACTGGGCGACGTCAAGATTCGGGGCATTGCGGAAAAGCATATGTGCGAAGCGCAAGGCAAATATCCGTTTCGCAGCGCAGTTATTGCTGCAATCGATAAAGACCCATGTCCGCCTGACGAGAGCATGCAGTGGAATAACAGCCTGTATGTCATTGAAACTGGCGGACTCCGCATCCTACATTGGGGTGACAATCGCCAGAATCCGCCAGATCTTATTTGGGATATGGTCGGTCCTATTGACGTCGCGTTTCTAGCGGTGAGCGACGATGGACATATCTTAAGTCCCAAATGGGCGAATGTCGTGATGAAGAAAATTGGAGCCAAAATCATTATTCCTTCTCACTACTACATGCATGGCATAGGCGTTCCCAATGCGGGCGGACTCGAACCCGCGCTGGAGTGGACGAAAAAGCATGCGCATACGCTGCTCGACGGCCATACCCTCGTCCTCACCCCGGAGAAAGTCGGCAAGTATAATCAACACGTAATGTATTTTGGCGACCATGTGCCGTTTGCTGTCACCGGCACACCGCCCGAACCACAGAAAGAAATACCGCCGGTTCCTGCGCCGGCAAAAGCCTGGGAGCGTTTTGCGCACTAACCCGCATTTGCGTGCTGATATAAATTTTTCCACGAGTATCATCTACAAAATGTCTGGCAAATATCTGCACGAAAATATCTGAAGGAGGACCATATGAAATTAGTTACATTCACGCAGGCCGGTTCAACTCGCATCGGCGTTTTGGACGGAGATGCGGTTGTTGACCTGTCTGCTGCCGCGCCTGACCTTCCCCGCGAGATGTGCGCCTTCTTGGCCGCAGGAGCAGACGCTTTAGCTGCGGTCGGCAAAGCCGGCGGTAAAAGCGCGGCTCGACTTGCTCTGGCTGACATCACACTTGAAGCACCCATTCTCAGGCCGCCCAAGATTCTGGCTGTTGGACTCAACTACAGAGATCATATTGAAGAAACCGGCATGAAAACACCGGAATTCCCCATGATCTTCAACAAACAATCCACCTCGGTGACTGGACCGGGCAAAGGGATACACATTCCCCGTGCTTCCGACAAGGTTGACTACGAAGGCGAACTCGCCGTTGTCATTGGCCGTTACTGCCGCCATGTGCCGGAAAATCGGGCTGCCGAGGTCATCGCCGGATATACTATCGCCCACGATGTCAGTGTTCGCGACTGGCAGATTCGGGTGCCGACATTCACTATGGGAAAATCGTTCGACACCCACTGTCCAATTGGTCCATACATAGTAACTTCGGATGAGGTGGGCGACCCACATACGCTCGATCTGAAAACGTGGGTAAACGGAGAACTCAGACAAAACTCAAATACCTGCCAATTGTTGTTTGATTGCTTTGAACTGATCGAACACCTATCAACAGCGTTCACCCTAGAACCGGGGGATATTATCTCCACCGGCACGCCGAGCGGTGTGGGTTTCGCCATGAAGCCGCCCAACTATCTCAAGCCAGGGGATACGGTCAAAATTACGATTGACAAACTAGGCGAGTTGGAGAATCCGGTAGTTGCCGAGCCGGAGAATACAGTGAGGATGTAGGGAGTAGGTCGGTCCGTGGACGTCTGCTAGACCCACCCTACTCATTCTGTTTACAGACGAACGGGCGGATAATACGACTTGTCGCCCAGTGCTTGAACCTGGGCGAAAACTCTGGCTCGGATCCCGCGCCGACTTCTTCGAGTTCTAAGCTCTGACGAATATAATTTCAACTCCCTGGGCGGAGGGCCCTGCCTTCGGCGAATGCCTTTTGAGCATCCTCCCTATGGTCTTGATCGAACAGAGATTGCCCCAGCCGGAAGTGGGCGGCAGCTTCGGCCTGACTCTCAATCCGACCTTACACTCGTGCTCCAGCCTCTTCGGCTGAGAGCGCATACGAACTCAGGTCGCCGTTCTTGACCCAATCCCGTAACGCGTCCACATATTGCTGGCGCTTCTGTATTCCTTCGAGAGCAACATCAGCCGGCATTTGAAACGTTTCCACGTTCATTTGACGGAACCCGTCCGTTGCTCCAGCGCTCTTCGTAGGACGGACTATACGACCTTCCTCGTTATATCCATACCGCTGAGGGCACTTTTACCATGTTGAAGAGTTCCGCGACCAAATGCTTTTCATCAATCAAGCACGGATAGGTCGGGACTCCGGCGCGGCTAGCTAGTTCCGCAGACCGGCCCATAATGTCTTGCAGCCCTTTCGGAATCTCGATGGCGACAGGTCGAATCCAGTCTTTCGCCGCGTTGACTCCGCGCGTGTCAAACGCAACCGAGAAAATCACAGAATTCTGGGCTTTGAGTTCTTCGCGAATGCCCTGCCAGACTGGCAGGTCAAAACGACAGCCTCACCACGAGGCCCAGGAGAAGAACAGGATTTTCTTGCCCCTATAGTCGGACAGGGAATGCGCTTTTCCATCCAAATCGGGCAGCGTAAAGCCCCGCGCTTGCAGCGAGGTGAGCGCATCACTTCGTAACCCTTCCGACTCACCGAAAAACCACGCCTCATGTCCACCGTGGTGAACAACAAGCTGTCCATGCGAACGCCCGAGCGCTGCCAGGTTGAATTTTGTGTTATCCGCACGCAGAAACTCCGACGCACGCCCGGTAGGAATGGGTACACACACATCGCCGAGACAGACACCCTGGGGTTTGAGTTCCCACCCTGCTGTGCTGTGCAACTCGTCCAGAGTGAACCACAGATTCTCTCCGTCATCTTTCGCCCAGGCCTGTTACGAGGGTTGTTCTCCATCCAGCAATGTAATCGACATGGCTCCTTCTTCCATTCGTGGTGAGATACCTCCCCCTCCCTCCTATGAGATTTTCTTTTCATTTCACACTATTCTCACGGCCCGTGTTACAAAATCTTTCAACACCGCTATACTTTCGGGAGGACAGAGGGAGGAAACACCATGAGACTCAACGGAAAAGTTGCCGTCATCACTGGCGGTGCTAGTGGCATGGGGCACTCAACCGTGTTGCGTTTTCTAAACGAGGGCGCGCACGTTGTGATTGCCGACTTTAATGAAGAAAACGGCGATGCTGTTGCGGTAGAAGCGAAAGCTGCAGGCCACGGGGATGCCGTCCGCTTTATTAAGACTGACGTTGCAAAAGAAGCCGACATCGAGGCCATGATCAATCTGGCGGTAGTGGAGTTTGGGCGCCTGGATATTATCTTTAATAACGCAGGCGTGGGCGGCGCTGTTGGTCCGATATGGGATATCGAGGTTGAAGAGTGGGACTACACCTTCGACGTGCTCACCAAGGGCGTGTTCCTAGGCATCAAACACGCGGCTCGGGCAATGAAGCAGCAGGGCCAGGGAGGTGCAATCATCAATACGGCATCCACCGCAGGGCTCAGTGGCGGCAGCGGTCCGCTGGTCTATTCTGCGGCAAAGGCAGCCGTTATCAATCTGACAAAAGCGGCAGCCGTGCAACTCGCGCCTGACCGGATTCGGGTCAACGCCATCTGCCCAGGTGGCATTCTCACGGGATTGACTAATCAGGGTGATCCCGAAGCCGCCGCGAAATTTCTCAACACATTTCAGCCCTGGCCCGAGCACGGAAAGGGTGAAAACATCGCCGGTGCAGCAGTGTTCCTGGCGAGTGAGGACTCTGCCTTCGTCACTGGTGAAGCACTCGTGGTTGATGGTGGACTGACCGCCATTGGTCCGGACATGTGGCAGCGTATGGGCCTCAAACAAGAAGCCCAGGCGCGCAAAAGCCATATCAACCGTGGCAGTACGGGCGAGGCGATGACGTCGCGCCCGACGAAGCCAGTGTAAGCCAGAATCTCTCTCAACATGTTCATTCGAAGGCTGAGGCCGGGTGAGGGAAAAGGAACTAGAGGATGAGTTGGAGGAAATATTTACGACTGAGCGCTATGCTTAGTGTCGTTATCAGTCTCGTCTGTGTATCAGGCTGTGCTACGTACGAGAGGCGACAGATGGAGGTAACCGCCTATTCCTCAGACAAGATCAGCACCAACTGGAGACGAGGACGTATTCTCTTCTGGCGCGCCTATGTGGCCCGTGGTCCGAATAAAGGCAAGCGCAAAATCGTTGGGCTCACGTCTAGCGGGACCAAGGCCAGCAAAGGCACGATTGCTGCGGATACACGCTACTATCCACACGGCACCGTCATGAAAATCCCTGGCTACGGCAAAGGCGTAGTGGAAGATACCGGCAGTGCCATTAAGGGCCCACACCGGCTTGATGTGTATTTCTCTACACGCAAAAAAGCCCTCAAGTGGGGCCGCCAGAAACTGACGGTAAAGATTAGGCAGTAGAAAAATGTATGCCCTAAATTTTATCGCTGTATATTCACGTCCATGCTTCCAGAGGCTCAATACGAACGGGTTTCCGCTACGAAAGGGCCTTTTCTGCTCACCCTGAGATAATCGAAGGGCAAGCGCCTAGGGCACTATGAATAGGCATCCAAAAGATCCGGCATCCTCCGCCCCCACAGCCACTCGCGGCATTGTGTATATGCTGGCTGCGGTAGCCCTGCTCTCCACGAGTGACGCTGCAACAAAATCGCTCGCGCCGCATTACTCGGTCGTGCAAATTGTCTTCGTCCGCGCATTCCTCGGAGTGCTCCCTGCCGCCCTGTTGGCCTTCTTGGAAAATGGGAAACAGGGCCTCATCCCTCGCCTCCCGCACCTGCACGTCCTGCGCACGGGGCTGATGCTGGCGGCTTGGGGACTGTTCATTCTGGCCATCCGCGTACTACCTTTAGCCGACACCTACACCATAGTCTTTGGCGCGCCACTCTTCATGGCCCTGTTTGGACGGATTCTTCTGGGTGAGCGGGTTACACCACAACGCTGGACGGCGGTGTGCATCGGCTTTGTCGGAGTGCTAATCGTTCTCCATCCCTCAGGGGCTGGTTTGGGACCGCCTGTCTTGCTGGCGCTGGCTGCCGCACTCGCCTGGGCGTTCGCAACAATTGTCTCGCGCAAGCTCGGTCAAAATGAGCGCAGCAGCACGGTATTGTTCACGTATATGCTGCTCAGTCTTGTCGCGACCGCTCCCTTCGTCATCGGTCAGTGGACGCCGATTGCGACCGACCATACGTCCACCTTTATCCTGATGGGTGTGACTGGAACCGTAGCGCATTGGCTGCTGGCTCAGGCGTTTCGGTATAGTGAAATATCCCTCCTGGCCCCGTTTGAGTATACCGGGCTGGTGTGGGCCATAGGCTTAGGCTTTTGGCTCTGGGGAGATGTTCCCACCCGTGTCATGTTGACAGGAGCATCGCTCATTATTGGCAGCGGGATATATATGGTACAGCATGAAAGCCGGACGATGAAAAGACAGGCTGACGAATTGTCCGCCTCTTCAGAAGAGGTCGGACAAGAGGTTGCCTAAGAATTCGTCCACGGAGGAGTAGCGCAACATGACAAAAGGTAAACCATGACAAACGCCATCTTCCTCCAGCAAGAATTGCAACGTCGGCCGTGGTGGATGAATGTCCTGTTCGTCTGGTGTGTAATCTTAGCCATTGGCGTTCCGGTCGAATTGATCTCCAGACCAATCGCCGAGGATATTGAAGTCTGGTTCGGTTTCGAGCTGACGGGTTGGCTCGCCAAGGGAGGCGGGCTTCTTCACGTCCTGATCTTCACCGCTGGGACGTGGGGTTTCTGGAAAATGCGGCTGTGGATGTGGCCGTGGGCATCTGTGTATGTCGCCCAAGTGGCGATCAGCCATTTGGTGTGGAGTGAATGGAGTCCGAACGGTCGCGGCTGGCCGACCGGGCTTATTCAGGCGGTGGGGTTTACGATTATTGCGGCGCTGCTGTGGCGGGCAAGGCCATTGTTTCAAAATAACGAAGTATCGTAGGGCGGGTTAGTCTAGCGTAACCAACCGAAAATATGGGGTTTGGAAGGATCCACTATTTTCTCAAACCTCGGGCTGTTTGGTATGCCACTCCGTTGCCTGCTCATAGGCGTGCGCTGCCTGGATGATCGTGCCTTCCTCACCATGCCGGCCCACAAGCTGTAGACCCAACGGTAGACCATCATCCGTAAATCCGCACGGCAGCGTAACAGTTGGGCTGCCACTAAAATCCATCGGTCCGGTAAAAGCTAACAAAGCCGGAACGTCATCAGCCGGCAGTAGCGCCTGGGGTGAGAAATCTTTGACCGCCATGGGCGGCGTGGACATTGCTGGACAGAGCAAAATATCAACCTGTTGTAATACATCTTCGATCAAACGTCGCACAGACTGACGGGCAATATGCGCCTTGACATAATGCGCACCACTGACTTTGACGCCATCTTCCAGGAAAGTCCGGAAAGTCGGCCCATAATCATCCGCACGAGAGGGAAAGGTCTCGGCGTGGGCGGCCGCAGCTTCGGAGGCGCACATGGCATACCACAGCGGCGTGGCGTCATTAATCCCGGACACATCGACCTCGTGAATTTCAGCCCCAAGGTCTTTAAAAACCTGCACCGTGGCGAGAACGGCGTTCCGTACTACGGGGTCTACGCCTTTTGTACAGTATGATTCGTCAACGCCAATCCGCAGGCTTCCTGCTCCGTTGTACACGGTGTCGATATAATCGCGCACAGTTTCGCGTCTGGTCGTAGGATCTTTGGGATCGAAGCCGGCAATCGCCCGCAGAATAGCAGCAGCATCTGCCACACTGCGAGTCATAGGGCCAACATGGTCAAGGGTTTCCCCCAAGGGAAACACGCCGTAGCGGCTGACTTTGCCATACGTCGGCTTGACACCAACAATGCCGCAGCAGGCAGAAGGAAAGCGAATAGAGCCACCCGTGTCTGAACCTAATGAGCCAAAACACAGCGAAGCTGCGGTTGCGGCTCCAGACCCACTCGACGAGGCCCCAGGCCAATGATCCGCGCTCCACGGATTGATCGGCGGTTGCATGGACGGGTGGTAGCCAGACAAAGCAAACTCAGTCATGGCCAGTTTGCCCAGCATGATTGCTCCCGCTTCATAAAACCGGTCGACTACCGTGGCATTGAAAGTCGGCTTATGGTCGGCGTAAATCGGAGACGCAGCCGTGGTTGCAATACCTTTGGTGTAACACAGATCTTTCACCGCAATAGGAATCCCGTGCAGCAGCCCCCGATACGTCCCGTTTTGGATTTCTTGTTCAGCCGCTTTGGCCTGTTCCAGAGCCAGGTCTGATGTGACGGTGATATAGCTGTGCAGCTTGCCATCCAGATTGGCAATGCGGTCGAGCATGGCTTGGGTCAGCTCGACTGGTGAGACTTCTTTGTTCTTAATGAGTCCGGAAACCTCCGTCAGGGTTTTGGTACATAGTTCGGAAACGTTCGGCATGGTCTGGCCCTCCTTGCGAAAATAGACGAAAGCTAGGGAATGTCATTCTGAGCCCTTCGGCTACGCTCAAGTTAAACTCCACGAAGAATCTATCAGGTTGCGGTCAAAGTAAGCTCTTCGTTTCGCCCCCCGTGACAAAATCTTGTTGATCTTGCTCTTAGCACTTTCTCTTGCGGAAAGGAAAGCTACAATGCGCCGTAATGGCGTACCACCCTGCCCTATTGCGGGCAGTCAAGGATTTCAATTCAGGCCGCTACTTCGAAGCCCACGAATATCTGGAAGAAGCCTTAGACGACGTGGAGGATGAGGAGCATACCTGGGAATTATTTATTGGCTTAATTCAAATCGCGGTGGGGTATCACAAATGTTCGTCGGGCTATCCTGGCGGAGAGAAGATGCTCGGGCTAGGGTTAGAGAAAGTCACTCCCTTGCCGGATGAGTGCGCAGGAGTCCGTTTAGAGGCGCTTAGACGGCGAGTGCGCTCAGATCTGGAGCAAGAGAAAAACATGCATGTGGATCCACCAAGAATTCAATTAGTTCGCCTCAACTAAAAGGAGAATACATATGGAGTTTAAGATAAAGAAAGACAGATGTGCAAACGCAAAGGTCTGGCTAATGACCATCATCTTCATGGCCGGCTTCGGCTTCCTCTCTTCCCCTGCAGATGCAGATCATCACGAGTCCTCCAACGACGCCGTTCAACAAGCCCCACCGTTAGATTTGGCCGTGGTCGATAAACTGCTCACCACTACGCGCACGGTGCGCAGACGGCTCGATCTGACACAGTCGGTTGAACCGGAGATTATTGAAGAAGCCATTGAAGTCGCTATTCAAGCGCCGAGCGGCAGCAATCGCCAAAACTGGCGTTTTATGGTGATCACCGACGCGGACAAGAAGAAGGCGATTGCGGACCTGTACGGCAAGAGCTTCAAGAATTATGCGGGCCCGCGTCCAGCAGACAAGCCAACCACCTCAGGCGGGCGCATTGCCGCCTCGGCCTGGCATTTGGTTGACCATATGCACGAAGTCCCCGTACTTATCATTGCGTGCATTGAGGGCCGACCCGAAAACCCGAGCCCAGTGGCACAAGCTGGATTGTATGGATCAATCCTCCCGTCCGCATGGTCGTTGATGCTGGCACTACGTGCCCGAGGACTGGGCTCCGCCTGGACCACCTTGCATCTTGTCCACGAAAAAGAAGTCGCGCAGGCACTCGGCATCCCCGACTCTGTGACCCAAGCCGTCCTCCTACCCGTGGCGTACTACACAGGCAAGGATTTTAAACCTGGCCGTCGCCGTCCAGGTAAAGAAGTGACGTATTGGAATACCTGGGGTGAGGGGAGATAGGCACAGCAGTTCCTCGACTTCAGCCGTGCTTTATTCTTCGACGAGAGAAAGCGTTTGGTTAAGTATATGGTCCGAAAGGTGCATACCGGATTGACGAAGTTTTTCTAAAATCGGTCCCGCCGCTGAGACAACACCTTTTTGCTTCGCCATGAGAACGAGGCCAAGGGTTCCACGGATAGGAATATCGAGAG
>CAZXFE010000134.1:0-10930 GCA_964639795.1 uncultured Enterobacteriaceae bacterium
ATCGTACTGCCGCACACGCAGTCCGCGGCGCATATTGAGCAAGTCGCGAAATCCCTTAGTCGTGAGAAAGGCGGTTTTGGCTCCTTCCCCAGTCAAAATAGCGTTGGTCGTAATCGTCGTACCGTGGACAATAACGCTGACATGATTAAGAAAGACAGAGACTGCGAGTCCGAAAGAGGCAGCAATTTTCTGTAATCCCTGGAACACGCCGACTTCAGGCCGCCTTGGTGTGGTCGGAGTTTTATACACCTCAGCTGTTCCTTGTGCGTCAGTGACAAGAAAGTCTGTAAAGGTCCCACCGACATCGATGCCGATCTTATATGGCATAGACTGCCTACTGGTTGCAGTAGCTCATGACGGGTTGTTCACACCTGCGGCTCTTCCTCTTTCACCAGAGCAAACGTCGGCAAATACCGCTCCAGCCCTTCCGGGCCCTTGCCGACAGCAGAAGGGAACAACACAACCGGAAGTCCACGCTGGACTTGACCTGGTTCGGTTTCAACGAGCCGGGTGAAGACCCGTAGCTCTTCAACAAAAACAACGGCGAAAATCAGAGGCCGAGGGAAACCTAGCGGTACGCCGGTCTCTTGGATAGTAAAAGCGTGTATCGTACCCTGGCTCGGGAGCGCTACCCAGTCAAGTTGATCTGAGAGACAGTGCGGACACACAACACGCGGCGGCCAGTGCCGCTGTTCACACTGGGTGCAGGCGGTAGTGACGAGTCTTTCGTCCCGCAGTGCCTCATAAAACGGCGTCAGCCGGGTATTTTTATTGCCTTGCAACGGAAAGGGATCGACGGCGCGAAAATACTGGTTCATCCTGCCCTATTCCTTGCCATAAATCATGACCAGATGCTCGCCCATGCCACTATTATTATGGGTCAGTCCAATCCGCGCGTCGGGCACTTGTCGTTCGCCGGCCTCACCGCGCAACTGCCAAAAGGCTTCAACCGCCTGGGCCACCCCAGTCGCGCCGAGCGGATGTCCACAGCCCATAAGGCCACCACGAGGATTGACAACCACATCTCCACCATAATCAGACCGCCCAGCAGCAGCAAAAGGACCGCCTTCACCTTTTTGACAAAAGCCGAGCTCTTCGTATGCGATCACTTCCGCGATAGCAAAACAGTCATGGACCTCGGCCAGATCCACATCCTCGGCCTGAATCCCGGCCATTCTGTAGGCATCTTCAGCAGCCTGCTTCAACGCCGGCCAACTTGCGTAGTCAGGATCAAGGCTGGAGATGGAAAATCCATGCACGACCTGTCCGGTGCCCCGAATATAGACAGGTTTCTCGGTCAGATCTTTGGCCCGTTCTTCACTGGCTAAAATCACAGCGGCCGCACCGTCAGTAATAGGCGAACACATAAAGAGCCGGAGCGGAGAGGCGATCATTCGTGAGCATACGACATCATCCAGCGTCATCCCGTTCCGAAAATGAGCATACGGATTTTTGCTCGAATGGGTGTGGTTTTTCACTGAGACGTAGGCCAACTGCTCTTCTGTTGTGCCATACTCAGCCATATGGACTTGGGCGGCCAGCGCGAAAGAAGGTGGGGCGGTCAGCCCAAAGCATGCCTCCCAGTCCCGATCCACTCCTGTGCCCATATTTAAAATCGCTTCACCCATATTCGGCAAATTCAGCTTCTCCACCCCAAGGACCATCACGACGTCGGCTAAGCCGGCCGCAATAAACGCATAGGCATAACGAATACCAACGGTGCCGCTGGCGCACATATGCTCGGTCCGGGCGGAGAGCTTTCCTGGTTGAATGCCCAAGGTTTCAGCTGCAAGTGGCGCAATATGACTTTGAAAGGCGGTACGTTCAGGCAAAACAGTGCCAACCACAAGGCCGTCAATGTCCTGCGGAGTAAGTTGGGGGATAGCTGCAAAACAGGCCTGGCCGGCCTCAGCAATGAGTTCCCGAAAGCCGGCCTCCCGCACGCCAAAACGTGTGAGTCCCGCCCCGACTAAGGCAACACGACGCATAAGAGGCTCCTTTTTTCCTGGACTTACCCAACCAATCAGAAATTTGTCAAATTGGAAAGATTGATTATTGGGTTGGCGAAGCGTCGAGACGGTCCCGAGTCTGTCTCGCCTCATCAATTTTTCCTATTTTTTCGTACAGTTGAGCTAATTGCTCAAGCGTCTCTCGCGTAGCAGAGCTGTCTTTGGGAAGAGCTTCTTCTTGAATCTGTAGCGCCTTTTGCATCAATCCGACGGCATCGTCGTTTTTACCCTGCTCGGAATAAAATACTGCCTGACTCCGTAAGTTCAGCGCAATATTCGGATGATCGGACCCAAGCGACGCTTGCATGACTGCCGCCGCTTCTTCGTACAGGGGCAGGTAGGTCGCATAATCCCCGCTTTCCTGGAGCAATCCAGTAATACCACTCATCGTCGTGGCCAGATTATTTAAGCTCACCGCGATATCACGCTGCCCTGGGGCAAGTGCTTTTGTTTCAACCGCAAGGGCCTCTTCATAATAGCGCTGGGAGTCTTTCAAATCTCCCGTATCTTTCAGAAAGAGTGCAAACTGGTTCAAACTCGTCGCAAGACCAGGATGGTCTTCACCGAGGGCCGTCTGCATCACCTTTACGGATCGTTCGAACAATGGCCGCGCCGTATCAAACTTGCCATTCTGATGGTGAAGTGAAGCCAAGTTGTTTAAGCTTACCGAGACATTCGGATGGACATCCCCGTAGGCGGTCTCCGTAATGTGTAAGGCACGTTCATACAGCGGCAATGGACGTTCTAAGTCGCCCTCTTCTCTAAGCGTTAAAGCCAAATTATTGAGGCTCATTGCCACAGTAGGGTGATTCTCACCGAGTGCCTGCTCGTTAATCGCAATCACCTGCTCATACACCCGTGCCGCGCCGGTATAGTCCTGGATTTGATACAGCAATGATGCCAGATTATTCAGACTTGTCGCCACATCCGGATGCGTAGGCCCATATGCATCCGTATAAATCTCCGCAGCCCGTTCAAACATCGGTTTCGCTTTGCCAAAGCCCCCGGTTTGATATATCGCTGATCCAAGGTTATTCAGACTCGCCGCCACATCCGGATGTACCGGCCCAAGGGCAGCTTCCCGAATTTCCAGTGCAAGTTGCTGAACTTTCTGCGCCTCAGGATAGTCGCCCATTGCCTTCACCAGGAGGCCCAACCGAGTCAAATCATCCCCGACAACCGGATGCCGCGGACCATGCGCTTGCTCATGAATGGAAAGCGCAGTCTGCAGGAGTGTTTGTGCCCCAACATAATTTTGAGTCGCGATGAAAAGCTCTCCCAGATTGATCATGCTGAGCGCGACTGCTGGATGTTCATTGCCAAGTTGTCGTTCATGAATGTTTAAGGCTCGTTCAAAGAGTGGACGTGCATCATCATACCTCTTCTGCTCTTTGTAGTGCGTTGCAAGATTGCCCAGGCTAACGGCGACCGCAGGATGCGACTCTCCGTACGCTGCTTCGGTAATCGTCAGCGCTCGCTCGAATAGCACTTGCGCAGCATCAAGTTTCTTCTGATCTTGCAGGACAAGCGCAAGGTTGCTCAGGCTGCGGACAATGCCCGGGTGCTCCTTCCCTATCTGCTTTTCATCGATACTAAGCGCTCGTTCAAGGAGTCTCTGTGCTTCGTGGTATTGACGTGTCTTTTGCAGCAACAAGGCAAGATTATTCAGGCTCTGGGAGACTACCGGATGGCCCGGTCCGGCGACTTCCTGTGTTCGCTGGAGGAGCTCGCGCGCTACGGGAATCGCTGCTTGGAATTTTCCGGCGGCGTGTAAGCGCCGGGCCACCTGCCCCAATTTTTTGAGACGAATAGCTGGAGATACCTCTTGGGCGTAAGCCCACGGCTGGCTGTAGGTCGGCGACAGGGACCAATGGAGAGCGGTGAAAGCAATCAGGATGAAGGCGGTACGCGTGAGCCTATCCAATGTATTCGGG
Source organism: uncultured Enterobacteriaceae bacterium (assembly GCA_964639795.1). GTDB lineage: Bacteria > Desulfobacterota > Binatia > Bin18 > Bin18 > Bin18. The sequence continues at coordinate 3,944 of CAZXFE010000134.1, forward strand.
TTGCGGGAGCCACACTCCCACTTCGTGAAAAAGTGCTAATTATGAGGGACTTCGTCCGGGGAGGACACGATATCCTGAGATGGCTTATGATAGGTTTCCGCTACATCAAACGCACCACGCAAGGAGTAGGAATCATCTTTGAATAATGGCAGATGAGAATAGTAGGCACGGTGGTAATAACAGCCTAACCCTTTGCCCGGCTCAGCTGTATTGTTCTCAAAGATCGCGTCGGAAACATCAATTCCCGCACTTTGTCCACTTACAGAAGCCCTCTGTCCGCTCGCGAGGTTTTGCCGTGCGGCCTGTTGAGGACGGGGATTATCACCTGACGCATCGGCAGTATTCCGTTCAACCGGTAGCTGAGATTGAGTGAAGGGAGTCGGTTGGTAAGAAGGGTTTTCAAATTTATCAAGCCAACCGTAATACGAGCGAGACATGCCCTGAACTGTTTGGCCTGACTCTTCCGCACCCACCGGTCCGCTTCCCCAACACAGGCAAACACCACAGGCGGCGACGAACACTTTTTTCACCACTGATATCGGCATACTTCGCCTTGTCATCCACACCACCCGGCAACGCATAAGAGGAAGTGAGAAGGGGGTACAGAACATCTGTCCCCCTCGGGAATCTCGTTTTGGGCTATCTAACGGTGCAGCTCAGTCAGACGGTTCAGATCATATAGGCCGTTGATGAAGTCCACCGAAAAGTCTGGCAAACCACCACCGTACTCACGCCAGAGGTTACCACGACCATTCTGAATATCGACCGTATCCACGTTCTTCCAGTGAACCGCACCCCGGTTTTGATTCATACCCTTATGAATCTTGGCGTCATCGGCCCATGCATAGCCCCACTGCCACAGCTTCCACAGTTTCCCTTTACGGTCGAAGGCTATATGGTTCCATGTCTCCCAGCTCTCGGGATCTATAGCCATGATCGCACTCTTATATGGATGGCGCGGGTCTCTCGGAATACGTTCGACCACGAACAGCTCGCGAACCTGCCACACATCGTCATTCAACCACCCATCGGGGCCACCGTATTGGACGCCGTCGTCTGCATTTCTAGTCTTAATGTGAACGGCGAGGAACTTCTTCTTCCCCCAAAACTTCCAGTCCCACTCAAGTGGGCGCCCAGAGAAACCATAGAAATCTTCCAGGGTGTGTTCGGTGCCCATCAACGAATCAGATTTCACCTCAGCGGAAATACGGCGGACCCGGCGCAAGCTGGGAACGTAAGCCCAGCCATCATCGGTCCGGCGGGGATCGATGTAACGCGCAATGATGAAGGCCGTTCCTCGGACATCGTACGGGGAGAAGAACCCGGTGAATTCCTTCCAATGGACCACCTTGGCATCCTCGTTCTCCGGAAGCATGTAGTTATTGTCCGGGAACATCGCCAACTGAGAATGGTACGCTTTGTGGTAGAAGGTGCCTAAACTGCGCTCATACGTTCCACCACCGCCATAAATCTTGTCCGTGTCATAATTCCAATCAGTGTCGATATCAATTTCGTCACCAAGCCACGCTTCGGGTGGCTTTTCCGGCTCCGGTGCAGTGTGTTCGCCACCAAAGCGCAACCAGGTGGTTAATGCATTTGCAACAAAATACCCGCGCCAGTAGAAGCGCTTGTCATAATTCCAAGCGGTCTTGAGACCGGCAACAGCGTCATCCCCCTCAGCCAAAATATCCTCGTTCGAGAAGGGATAGCCGCAGACAAAATTTTCGAGGGCACCATCAGAAGCAAGTGAAACCTGCTTCTGGAATTTTTCATTACACTCCAACACCGTCTGGTGCGGCGTCACATGGTACGTCTCGATAATCTCTAACTTGAGCGAGCCGTCGCTCCACTTTTCAAACTGCTCGAAATAGCCGGGGAACATGAACGGTTTGACCTTAGCTAGGTCAGCGTGGGTCAGGATATCACCGGCTTTGAAGTCCGGTTCAGTATCTTTTGTTTCGCTGAACCATTTCACAAAGGTGTCATGCGTATACTGCGTAGGGTCACCTTGAGCCCGCACGCTGGTCTGCATCCATACTAGGCTACAGGCTGCGAAGAACGAAAATACTACGAGTCGCCTCATAAACACTCCTCTCGGGGAAATTTGATGGCTTCATACTTGGTCAACTTTGAACACGAAGTCAATAATACCTCAGCAGGCATTTTTCTATTGCTCAAACGGGAGGGGAAAAGCTTTCCCCTCCCGGGTCAGAGATCCTTAGAAACGGTAACGCAACCGTCCCCAGAACTCGTTCATCTGGTTACGCTCTGAACCACCGGCCTGCATATGACCGATACCAAAGCCCGCCTCTGTGAATGGGTCATTTTCGGGATCGCCGGTGAAAACAGCGAACGTACCCAGGTCATGCTGCGTTCGCTTACCCAGGAAAGCGGTCGCACCGAGCGTGACCGACCAGTTATTGTCGATCAAGTATTCGACATTACCGCCGGTTGTACCATCGGTCGCGGTCGTACCAAACGCACCGAAGACCAGCCACACCAATTGGTCACGCATAAACTGGTTCTGGACGAAGAAGGTCGCAATGAAGTTGTCTTGCGCTCCCTGTGGAAGACCGTAACGCCCAGCCGGGTTATCAGGATAGTGCGTTCCGTAGGCTTGTGCACTCAGGAAAAAGCTACGGGTCGGGTTGAGCCAGCGAATCAGGGTCGGACGGTCTACACCCAGCACCCAGCGGAAGATATTTCCGTCGGCCAACAGGTCGGATTTCGTGCTGTCAGTCAGGAGGGCATTCGCGGTCCACGACGACTCCCAACGAACAACGACACCCGTTCTCGGCTCGAACCAGTCGAACGATAGGCCCAACGTGTTTTGCTTACGATAACGCGCAGCCAGCGAGCCACCAAAGCCGCACATGTTGTTGTATTTCGCTTTTCTAAATTTCCCTTTAGCCCCTTGGACCACGGAGTGTGCTGCATCTCGCATCCGAATATCGTTCGGCTTCACACCAACAATCACGGAGCCTCCATTGACCAGCGTCCCACCATTAGAACCGGTTGGCAGAATGCTGTTGCCAGCACCATCGGTGGTGCAGTCGGGCGTATTAAATATATTAATTCGATCCCAACCAAAGGACGGTACGTCTTGAAAGGCAAACCAGTCGGTGAGCTGAATCCGGAAATTCCCAACAGTCGCCTCCCAACGGGTTCCAATGCCGCCGTTCTTCAGACTCCAATGCGGTGACCGGTTCTTGTACAGCGCCATGTTCAGGAATGGCACGTAGTTATCAGCGGACGGGTCGTCGGAGTGATCGGGGAACAGTGCCCTGGCAAATAAGTCGTTGCCGAAAGCAAACGCGTCAATCGTACGCCCAAAGCCGATTGACCAGGGCTGAGCGGAGTTCCCAAAACCGAGCGGCGCATAGCGGTCGAACGTGTATACGACACTACCCGCGACATCGCGCAGGAAGCCGATATTGCCGAAGCGGTGCTCCAACAAGGCCGACCACAGCGGCACCCGGGTGTCATCAAAAAGATCGATAAAAAAGTGATCAGCAAAATTGACCGGGTTCACGATATCTTGCAAACGGAAGAAGTCGGCCTTGCCCCACACGTGCTGTTGTTTTCCGATACGCAACCAGTTGCGACCTCCCATGCCCTTCCAGAAAAAGTCGAGATAGGCCTCACGAACGGGATAGTACAGGTCCATATTCGTTTCGCGGATCATCCCAAAACGTAGGTCATTTTGGCTTTGATCCAGCCCGAAATATGCCTTGTCTCGTGAATCCCGGAAACGGCCGGGCACGCCGTAATTCGAGCCAGGCACCAGATTGTAAGGAAAACGGATTGACCCCGGAGATTCGTCCGGCCAGAACTCCCCAAAATTACCGGGGTCGTACCCAAAGGCCGTGAGAAACCCGGCATTGAGGCCACCTTTAGCACCATCCGATCGGCCAGACACAAACTGCTTGCCTTCCCCTTTTCGGCCATTCCCAAACTTGTCGTCTATGTCATAGATCGATTCATATTCTGGCCGCAGTTCGATGAAATACTCGAACCGCTGGAAGTAATCCCGCAGCATGTACAGCGGACCAGATAGCTGGAGACTCGCCCGATAGCGGGACGAAGCAACATGGTAGTCCCCCACAAACGAGGTATTTCGCAGAATGGTAAAGTTATCCACATACCCGTGGATAGCCATTCTATCGAAACTATCCATGAGCCCCTTCTTTTCCGCCGCGTGCGCCGACGGAACGGTGATTGCCAAACTCAGGCCAACAACCATGAGCCCGAGCCATAACGTTATTCGTTTCCCTCTCCCTGCTCCTTGCATTACAAGACCTCCTTCCGTGCCCTTTGTCCTGCGCAAAGGGGTAAGTCTTTCAACCCTCATACGAGACAGTCCGGATAGACTCTCTCCCAAACACGATATCAACTCGTCGGCTGCGGGCTCGCTTCAGCCAGTATGGGCTGCTCTTCCTCAACAACCGCGACCGCTTGCCCGCCAACAAACTTCGGTTTAAAAATTGCCATCATCGCCGGCACCATCGTGAGAGCCGACAACCAATGAGTCACCAGCAAGATGGCCAATAAAAGCGCCATCTCTGCAGAGAAGCGCAGACTCGATAGGAAATACCACGGAATCACCCCAGCGATCATGGTTGTGGCGGTAAAGGTCACCGCCATACCCGTGGTCGAGACCGTGCGTTTAATTCCGGTAATCAATTGGCCTCCGGACCGTGGTACTTCAAGCCGAATCCGGTCAACCACATACAAGATATAATCCACCCCGATACCCATTCCGACCGCGGTCACTGGCAGCGAGTTTATATTGATTCCGATTCCCATGAAAGACACATACATATAGCTCGCGACCCCGGCAGCGACCAGGGCAATCATGACCATTGTCGCTGCGACCACTGAACCGTAGCTCAAAAGGACTAACGTGTAAACGGTTAAAATGACCAAAAGCGCCGCTTTCTTCTCCGACCGATCAATCTCTTCATTGAGCGCAGCAGTGGTGCCGATAAACCCGCCCGCCAAGCGTATATTCACGCCTTCGATCGGATGCTCGGCCATGAACTTCTTGGCCCGCCCAATGGCTTCGCGTACAGTGTCGCCTTTGACGTCTTTGTAAAACACAACAAATTGGCCGTTCTTATAGACCATGTCTGTGTACTCCAGAATAACGCCCGATATAGGAGCCGAGGCTTCGTACACAAAAATCAAATTTCCGGTGATTGATCGGTCAGGCGGAATAACCTGCCAGCGTGGGTCACCGTAGTGATACCGACGATTTAAATTACGCGCCAAGGTATACAGTTCGCGCGTATCGCCCGCCTCCGTTTGTTCCAGCATATAGCGTCGCATTTCCTCAAGAGTATCGAGTACGTGGGGCTCTTTAAGGATATGTTCGCGTTCCCCTTCCAGATAGAGCACAAGTTGGTTTGCCCCAGCGAATCGTTCGTTGATGGTTCGTGCGGACACATTGTAGTGAGCGTCTTGCCACAGCAGCGGAGACCCGGCCTCCTGTTCGCCGATCGGCACCGAAATCGCAGTACGGACACCAAAGACGATAGTGACGGCGGCTATCGCTACAACAACCCAGCGACTGCGCTCACCGGTTGCAATGTTGCCCACTGTGCGCAGTGTCCATTCCATCCAGCGTGGAACGAAGTGTTTTGTTTCCTTGGGCGTCGGGAAATAAGACAGCAATATGGGCATGGTGTGGGTAATACAGAAAATATTTGCAAATGCCCAAAAACTGCCGTAATAGGCCAGCTTTTCAATCAGGGGAATGGTGGCAACCGACAGGACCAAGATTCCACCCGCATCACTAATCACCCCGGTCACACCAGGCAGAAACAAGTCTTTGAGGCAGGTATATGCAGACTTTTCCTGGTCTTGGGTAACTTCAAGTTCTTCAAAATAGCGCTCGATCATCTGCACAGCGTGACTGACTGAACGAGCGGTAATAAGCAGTGGGATAACTAAGATGAGAGGGTCAAGGTTAAACCCCCACCAGCCGACCCAGCCCAGACCCCAAACAGTCTGGATGGACGCGCCGATCAGCGGGACCAACACACCATAGAGCTTACGGAAATAAATGATCAGGGCAAGCAGCATCATCAGCCCGGTGAAGGAAAAGATCAGGAAGAGCTCGTTTGTGAAGAACCAGACCCACCCCTTCAGCGCTGGCTCGCCGGCCACATAAATCTTAGTGTTGTCATCTTCTATTTCCGCACGAATACGGGTGATTTCACGCTGAATTTCCCGGTAGTCCAGTCGATCCTCGTTGAACCCGGCCAGGACAAGTGCCGCCTGCCCGTCTTCCGAGACGTATTTGTTCATAACGATGTCGTTATTAAACATCTCAAATTTGAGGGCACTCAGCTCATGTGGATCGTCCGGCACCTCGATCGGTAGGACGGGATACGAGCGGACCATACCACCCGGCAGGGTCTTAATGTTTCGGATTTTGACGTGGGAAAGAGAAGCCACCTGGTTGTGGTCAACGCCGTTAATCTGGTCAAGCTGATCTGTTAAATACCGCACCTTCTCCAGATTCTCTTTAGTAAAAATATCACCTTCATTCACTTGCAAAACCGCAGTGACGATATTCGCGCCACCAAAGGTGGTCCGATGTTCATTATACGCCTGGATGTACGCATGGCCTTGGGGCAGAAGGTCGGCAAACTGGCTATACATCTCCACATTACGGGCCTGATAGCCCCAAAAGGCCGTCGCAATCGCTAAGCACACCAGATAGGTAGGGCGGTGTCGCCATAAAACAGTCAGATAGGCTGCAATCACGCGGTCAGTGAAAGCTTTGGGTTGATCAGGTGGTTTTTGGTCCATACGGTATCTCCCTCGAAAGCACAGGCGCCGTGAAGAGTAGTGAGTCTGCGTGCTATGTGTTTACAACGATCACGATTTTACAATGGGGATGCTAAGGACGGTAAGGATGGGTTTGCGGCGTAGAGTTTCATTTTATCCGCGGCCTTCCAGGTATTGCCGCCGTATGCAGTA
>CAZXFE010000135.1:0-10887 GCA_964639795.1 uncultured Enterobacteriaceae bacterium
GGGTGCACCATAATCAGCAAATCGGAAAAATTGGCGTCCTGTGCCTCGCCCCGGAAGAAGGGCTGGGGGTGACAGACGATGAAGGCCGCGCCCGCCACATTGGACAGATTAATTTGTATCGCAATGCCGTAAAAGGTGATTTCCGTTTGGTGAAGGACCAGCCGTGATTAGAGAAATGGTCTCTACCAATTGGCTATTATGGAGTAGGTCGCGTTAGCGTAGCGTAACCCGACAACAACCGCTTACATACACCCATGTCCACAATCACCACCCGCTTCGCAACCCCTGACGACGTCCCAACCATCCTCGAATTCATCAAAGGATTGGCAGCCTTTGAAAATGAGCTGGATGCCGTCAAGACGACACCAGAAGACTTGCTACGCGACGGCTTTGGCCCGCAGCCGAGATTCGAAGTCCTGATCGCTGAGCTCGACGGAGAGCCCGTCGGCTTTGCCCTTTTTTTCTTGACCTATTCCACCTGGGAAGGGCGGCTTAGCCTGTATCTCGAAGACCTGTTTGTGGTCGAATCAGCGCGTACGCATGGAGTCGGACGCCAATTGATGGCAAAACTGGCAGCTATTGCAGTTGAACGCGGGTATCGGCGCTTAGATCTTCAAGTTTTGGACTGGAATCCCGCCCGCAAGTTCTATCATCGTCTGGCTATGGACCACATGCAGGACTGGCTACCCTACCGTCTGGAGGGGCAGGCGCTCCAAAAACTCGCCCAGGAGTCAGAGCAACACTAGCACCAAGGTCGCCTCGCCCCTGCAGAGGATTTTCTACCCAGACCCTTATTTTGATACAAAGGATTGTAACCCACACAATTGTATGCAGTGTCTAATCCATAAGAGGATCACCGTAATTACATGGCAGTCGCAGTTGGAATCGTAGAGCTTGGGACAAGGAAGGCTGAACGGGAGGTCTGTTTCAGTACGTTCTTTGTGGCTCAACTGGACCGAGCAAGACGTCTCGCTTGGCGACTTGTGGGGGCCATGAAGCTGCTACTAGAGACGTGACCCAAGATGCCTTTGTCAAAGCCTATCAGGCCCTTGACGGCTTTCAGGGCGAAGCAAGCATCGAGATCTGGTTCTACAGCATATTAGTCCGCCAAGCTCATAACTACTGGCGCTGGCGAGCGGTACGGAACGTGTGGCATGGCACCAGCGAGGAAGAACCCGCGGACCCGGCTGTGGGCTCCTGAGGCGATCCTGGTTTGCGGCGGCGTATTGCAACAGCACTCGACCAGCTACCCCGTCGCCAACGCGAAGCCTTTATTCTGGTCCATCTTGAGGGCTTTACCGTCCATGAGTGTGCGGATTTTCTGGGAAAACGGAGCGGAACAGTCAAAAGTCATTTGCACCGCGCTTTAGTCTCATTGCGAACGAAACTCGAGGATCTCAAAGACCTCACTCCAAGCGCGCGACGATATCGTCTTCAAATACACAAAACAACCTCAGACAACATACGCTTGGAACTAACGAGCAAGAATTTTTTCAGCATCGTACGGTACATTATACGCCGAACCCGCTCAACCCAGCGCAACAGGCAGCCTTATGATGGGTCTGATGCCACAACAGAATTGAGAGAACTCTTCCACCTCTTGCACAAAGCAGTTGCCGCCATAAAAAAGGACACCGAGGGCGAATTCTTTCATTGATGCACCGCACCCGGGAGTGCCCTACACCTGGGGACGCCCTACCTCTGGACTGTATTTATAGTTCTTTATAGTGCCTCAACTTGCGGTACAGGGTGCCGGTTCCGATCTAGAGTTGCGCAGCCGTGTTCTTCTGATTCCCATTGTTGGTGGCTAGAACGGCTAAGACATAGTCTCGTTCGATCTCGGCAAGCGCACGGACGTGTTCCGTGCTGAATGACCCAGATGGAGCGCAACGGACCTCCTCCAGTGGGTTGCCTACATCGATCCGGTTTCCATCAGCTAGTACCACAGGTCGCTCAATTACGTTTTGTAACTCACGTACGTTGTCGAGCCAGTCGTAGCACAGCAGTCTGTCTGCCGCCGCCGGCGTCAGACCTGTAATCAGAAGTTCCATCCGGTGCGCGGCTTCCATAAAAAGGTCCCGGGCGATTGGCAAGATTTCTTCCTTGCGCTAGCGCAGCGGCAGTATGCGAAGCTCGATCACCCGCCACCGATAGTACAGATCGCGCCGAAAACGTTTTTCGGCGACCTCATGAGTCAGGTCGTGATTCGTAGCCGCTACAGCCCGTACGTCCACTTTTCGGGTCCGGTTCTCCCCTACACGCAACACTTCTCGTTCGTGCAGCACGCGCAGTAATTTCACTTTCACCACGGACGGCAGGTCGCCCACTTCATCAAGCAAGAGTGTCCCGCCGTTCGCGGTTTCAAACAGCCCGGGTTGATCCCGCGTGGCTCCTAATGCACCCCAGACATGGACCTTGTTGTGTCATACCCGCGCAAGCAGGCATCCATGCCTACGGGACAAGACGGAACACCATTCAGGAAAGACGAAATGCGAGGCGTCTTTTTGCCCGCACTATACCAGCTCGATGTGCACACGGCGTCCGATCATCGCCGCCGCCCGTTGCAGGCTGCCGAGCGTAATATCGTTCTTCGGTTCGAGTAGCCTGTCCACCTGGCTATGGCTCTTCTTGAGCAGCGTGGCCATCCTGTTCTTAGAGATTTTCTTTTCCTTCATCGACTTGGCAAGCTGCCACGCTACGACCTCCTTAACCGCCTGCACCTGCACTGACGTCTCTTGGAAGATGCCCTCTTCCTTGAGGAAGTCATCAATACTCGAACCCAGTTGCTTCTTGCTCAGAGGCCATCCCTGCACCTTTAATGTACACTGGCCTATAAACAGTGCATCTCGACAACAATCCTTCTCCGCTCAAGAGTCCTACTGCGACACGAGGTCGGGGAGCGGCGGTCAATCGTGCCCGGGCGGGGGCCGCTTATCTATAGGTCGAATGGTGCGCCGACCCCTACTGGCCAAGAGCTGGACTGCTGTACCAAGACGGCGCGAGAGTGATACAGTACCCGCCGGTGGCCCAACTACAGTACGGGGCTGTACACGAAGGAGGTGCGCGTGCCGATTCAAAAGTTTGCTGAAATGACAAAGGACTTCCCGACCTTTGACTGTGACGCCCACGTCACGGAACCGCCCTGGATCTGGGAGCGGGCCAAAGACTGGTTAAGCAAGGACGAGCTGGAAGCGCTCAAGACCACCATGTGGTTCGATGCCGAAACCAAGCAGTTGACCGTGAATGGCATAGCAGGAGCAGGAATCGGCTCGCAGCGAATTGGCGGATCGCGCCGCAATCTCAATGCTATCTCCCTCGCCGGGCCGGGGCTCAAACATGATATCCAACGCGCCTTATACGTCCGCAACCTGAATCCCGAGACCGCTGTGACAGCAGAGCAGGCCGACTATCTTGACCACAAAGGTTCCTACAAGCCCAAAGAACGCCTGCAGGATATGGATGTCCAGGGGATAGATCAGGTGATGATCATCCCGACCGATATCGATACCTATCCATGGCTACAGAACGCGCTCGGCGCCAAAGCCATGTGCAAAGCCTATAACGAATGGGCGTATGAATACTGCCAGGAAAACCCCGAGCGGCTCTTCTTTGCCGCCATGTTGCCCATGCAGGACCCGTTCTATGCGGCCCAAGAGGTGCGTCGAGTCGCAGACAAGGGCTGTCGGGTGGGCCTAGTGCGGCCCGTTGACGCTATGGGTAACTATCCACTCCAGCCCAAGTATGAGCGGGTGTGGCGGGCCATGGAAGAGACCAGCATGGTGTACGGTATGCATCCCTTCCCGGCCTTTGGCTCGCTCAAGCCTGCCGGCTATTCCGAACAGTACTCGGGCGCCGAGTTGATTGCTCGGACCATTATCAGCTCAGGCTTGCTGCACTCTTTTTTGACTAATGTACAGAATTTTCAAGCTGAAGCCTCACTGTGGGTGACAATGGTGTTGCTGTCTGGCTTCTTTGAACGCCACCCCAAGCTCAACGCTGCGGTGTTTGAAGCCTCTTCAACCTGGCTGAGCTTTCTGCTCGACCGGTGTGACAAGTTTTACAAGCTATACCGCAATGAGCGCGAGTTACCACCGCTCAAGCGGTTGCCCAGCGAGACCTTTTTCCAGCATTGTGTCACCGGTTTTGAAGGCGATGAGGCTCCCCCCTCACGCTTGCCCGAGTTTTACCGAGACATCTTGGCCTGGTCGTCGGATGTGTATCACCATGACGGCGACGATGTCTGGCGAGCGCTTGAGACGATGCGCCAATGTGATCTGGCGGAGTCCTACCAGAGAAAATTCCTGGGAGATAACGCGCGTGAACTTTATCATATCGAGACCCCAAAAACGTTCATCCGTGAGCGAGTGACCGAAATTGAGCGGCCGGATTGGTGGCCGACAAAAGAAGAAATTGAACAAGCGCTCAAGCCCGAAGCCGCCATGAGCCGGCCGTATCGTGAACGGGGACGACCGGCTCATGGCCAAAGGCATGGAGGAGCCCGAGCATGACAGGCCGAAAGCGTTTTACCGTCTTCGATGCCAACTCACATATAGTCGAGTCGCCTGAGATCTGGGAGAAATATCTGGAGCCGGAAAACCGTACGCTGGGAAAATTTTCCTTATGGCGTGAGGAAGGCCAGTACGCCTCCTACCTCAAGATCAACGGCGAAACATACCGCGATCAGGTGAATCCTAACATCCCCCGCTACGCTATCTGGCGACCAGGCATGACCTGTGACCAAATCGGCGAACTTGACCCGGATACCCGACATGCCATGACTGAGGGGGCATCTGACCCACATGCACGGCTGCAGGATATGGACGTAATGGGCGTGGATCAGACCTTGCTCTACCCGACCTGGTTTGCTGAGGGATTCCCCCTGGTCAAAGACCCGGACAGCGCTTACGCGCTGGCTCGGGCGTATAACAACTGGATAGCCGATTTCTGCCAAGCCGCGCCTGGCCGCTTGTATGCCGCCGCCATCATTCCTTTGCAAAACATGGATTATGCTCTAAAGGAGCTACAGCGGATTGCCACCATTCACTGCTTTCGGGGCGTTTTTCTGCGACCGATGTTTATTGAGGGCCGCTATTATACCCACCCCTACTACGATCCATTCTGGGCCGAAGTTGAGCAGCTCAACCTTACACTGGCCGTCCATCCCGCAACCGGCTTATGGAACCCGGAGTGGACATGTCACGCGCCATTTATTGAGAAAGTCAACAGAAGGCTGAATCAACTCACATTACTCAGAGAAGCCGGCGGCGGCCCGTTTGCCGGCGGTGGCAATGGGGCGAATTTTACGTTTGCGTCCCAGCAGCCGCTTGGGCATCCGGTCGCTCCGATCCTGTCGCCGTGGCTTGACAATCACATGTTCGTGGCCGCAACCTTAATCGGTTTTACGGTCATGCAGCGCTATCCAAACCTGAAGGTGGTAATGGCCGGTGGCCAGGCTTCATGGATGGAAGAGGTGTTAGAGAAGATGGAAGCGTCCACCCTGACCATTCCTCCGGTGCACTACTATCCAGTACGGACCGACGTGGAAGAAATGTGGGAGGAAGGTCGCGTACTGCTCAGCTTCGACGCCGAGGAGCGATTGATTCAGAAACTGCCACACACCTTCGCCCATAAAGTTGTCTGGGGCTCACGCTATCCGCAGCAGGACACCACCAGCGCCTGGGACGCCATTGAAACCCTGAGCCAAGCCGACGTTGACGACACAAGTATAGCCCGAATGCTGGGCGGGAATGCTGCCGAGCAGTTTGGCATAGATTTGGTGCAAAAAGTGGAGAACTGAGTGAGGAAGCCCGCTAGGGTTTCACTTTTCTGGCGATTGATTCCACCTTCTTCATTACAAGCAACAGATTCTCACCTAGGACCTCACAGACCGCTTCCTCTGAATGACCCAGGGCCAGTTGCCCGCCGTCAGGCGCTGTAACTGTGCCACGTTTGCCATATCTCGCGGCATGCTGGGCACGGGGGGCCTGACCTAGCGCGATGGAATCCTCCCCAAGCTCTCCCTTCATCGCTTCGAAGGCAACCTGCCACTTGTAGAAGTACCCCTTCGTCTTCCGGCTGGCTTCCTCGTCGATATACGCGGGATAGAAGTTGATAGTGATGACTCCGCCGTTCTCCACCGGTACGCGCAGCTTGCCGTCGTTTACGTTGCGTATGTGGTCAGCAACTGCTCGACATGACGAGCGAGACGCGATCACCGGGCTGCGGCATCCGCAAGACATCGAAGAAGGTCTCATCCGACATGTGGGAGACGTCGACCATCATGCCGCGCCGGTTCATCTCCAGTACGACCTGCTCCTCGAACTTCGCCAGTCCGCCATCATGCCTTACCTCCTTCCCCGAAAGTTGGGATAGTTGCTCCACGGCGGAGCAATGATAGCCCACAGGCACAGAAACAGACACGCGCAGAGACAAAGAACCTCGCCTGCCCGCCCTATTTCCGCCGTCGCGCACTGCTCGGCTGGATACCCTTGACCGGATGTGGTTTGTATGGCGCTTCGAGCAGCCCAATCTCTTCCTCTGAAAGTTGCTTTTCAACCGCCTCAAGGGCATCATCCAGGTGGGTCAGCTTAGTCGCACCGAGGATGGGCGCTGCAACCGCGGGCTTGGCGAGCAGCCAGGCCAGGGCGACCTGAGCGGGTTTCTCACCACGCTGGGCCGCGACGTGCTTCACCGCTTCTACGACGTCCCAGTCTGAGGGCTGATCGTACAGGATCTGGTCCACTCTATCGCTCTGTGAACGGGTGGTGGAGTCGTCTCCGAGGGTCGTTCGAGTACCAGCTAACATGCCACGCGCGAGCGGTGACCAGGGAATGACGCTGACCTCTTCGGCTTCGCACAGCGGCAGCATTTCCCGTTCTTCTTCGCGATACACCAGATTATAGTGATTCTGCATCGTCACAAATCGTGCCAAGCCACGTTGATCTGACAGCGCCAGCGCCCGCATAAACTCCCAAGCGTACATGGAGCTGGCGCCGAAGTAGCGGACCTTGCCTTGCGTCACCAAGTGATCGAGAGCGGCCAGCGTTTCTTCGATTGGGGTGTGTGGGTCGAGACGATGGATTTGGTATAAATCGATGACGTCGACGCCCAGGCGTTTGAGGCTAGCGTCACATGCCTGCTGAATATGCTTACGCGACAGCCCGCCCATATTTGGCTTCTCGGTCATGGGAAAGAAGACTTTGGTGGCAATCACTACCTCATCGCGGTTCGCATACTCGCGCAGTAGGCGACCAGTGACCTTCTCGCTGGCCCCCAGGGAGTAGGCATCTGCCGTGTCAAAGAAGTTGACGCCAGCCTCAATCGCGCGACGGAAAAACGGCGCTGTGCCTTCTTCGTCCAAGACCCACGGCCGCCATGAGGACGAGCCATAGGTCATACAGCCAAGGCACAGACGCGAGACTTTGACCCCCGTACGACCGAGATACGTGTATTGCATGTGATACTCCTTTCCGGCACTCCTAAAGAAGTTGGCTGCCGTCTACCCTCGCCTTTTGTCGAATAGATCGCGCTCGTAACGCTTATTTCATCGCTTATTGATAGACCGTTTCTATCAGCGCCTGTTCGCATGCCGCTGTCTGTTCGGAGTTTAAAAAAGGCGGACGGGGCTACCCTCCCAGACCAACTGCGACGATAGAAGCAGGAAATAGACGAGAGGACAACTCAGCGGGTGGTAGAACCAGATATCAAATTCGCTCGCTGACGGGCTGCTCAGAAATCGCGTTTATCGTTTGCCCAGAGCTGTTGCTTGGCTTTCGCCTGAGAGGGAGACCATGCAAATTCGAGCGGCCGTCCTACGCGCACACGAACAGCCCCTTGTCATTGAAGACATCGAGCTGGACGACCCCAGGCCAAACGAAGCCGTCGTACGCCTGATTTCGTCCAGCCTGTGCCATACTGACTTGGTCACCCGGGACTGCTATCACACCATCCCGCTGCCATGCGTACCCGGACACGAAGACGCGGGCGCCGTCGAGGCGGTAGGTGCAGTGTACACGTGTGCAACCTGGATCACGTTGTCTTGGGTTTTAAGGCCCATGGCATGTGCCCGAATTGTCTGCACGGGACTCCTTACTGTGAGAACGCCTGGCAGGTGTTGTGGTATGGCCCGCGCAGATGGCAGCCCGACCATGCACCGGGGGCCGATACGATTATCCACTGGAATTTCTTCGGCCCGTCATCGTTTGCCACGTACGCTTTGGCTAGAGCAGCTAGCTTAGTCAACGTCGGCGACGATATCCCGTTGTGCATGCTGGGCCCTTTCGGCTGCAGTATTGAGACAGGTGCGGGCGCGGTCAGGATGTAAGCGATCATGGCCGCCCGCGTTGTCGGTTGTACCACCATTATTCCCGTTGATCTCAAACCGCACAGGCTTCAGCTGGCCACCGAAGTCTGTGCGACTCACGCCCTCAACGCAGCCGAGGAAGATCCGGTGGAAGCCATTCAACAGCTCACCAATGGAGGCGCGCATTACTCGTTCGAGAGTACGGGCGTCGCCCCCGTCATTCGGCAGACGGTGGATGTGCTACTGCCGTTGGGTGTATGCGGCATGGTTGGGCAGGTTCGACCGGGAGAGGAAGTATCCTTAGACGCCAACACTAAACCTCTCGGACGCACCCTGCGCGGGATTGTCCAAGGTGACGCTGTACCCCAGAACTTAATTCCCCGGATTATCGAGCTGTATCTACAAGTCCGTCTCCTGATTGACCTTCTGATTCGGTACTACCCGCTGGATGAGATCAATCAAGCCGCAACCGATAGCGAACACGGCACGATCGACAAGGCCGTACTACGCCCGAACGACAGCTAGTAGCGCGTCTACCTTAAAACTGTACGTTGTGTCGCCACCGTTCCCCCTTGGGCAGGCTCAGGGCGAACGGAAAAAGAAACGACGGGCAACGCTTGTTTGTGCCGAGCCCCGCCGAAGCATGAACGCACAGTTATGCACACGTTTAAATTGGACACGCTACTAGCCATGAGCCTCTACGAAATCCAAAAATCTGTTGAAGGATAAGAGAAAAACGTACGCACATCCTGCGGTTTAGTTGGTGCACCGTACGCGGTAATCGTTCCCCACGGACGCTTGACATCATCACGCGGTCCGATGCGGACAAGGTGAATACAAATACGACACAGCAATGCTCTCGTCTCGACGGAAGCAATCAGGAACTGGTATAGGTGCGAGCCTGAGTCCGGTTCGAGCAGGTCAGCGTGGCGGTAGACCAGGAGTTGCTCGCCAGGCTTGCGTGGCCATGGTGATAAGCGATCGAAGCGGAGATCAAGCACGACATGCCGGCGTCCGTCCGGCCCACCCTTGCCCCATTCGCCAACATCGATCCCAAGCTGGGTGTCGAAGTCTCTGGCGCAGCCGATAGCATGCAGACTGGCCTGTACCGCGAGGGTTTCGATGCTGGCGTCAGCGAGGCCAACCCAGCTCAGGGGCGTGTCCTCCGAAAATTTCGCGGACTGCCAGAGTGGGTCTGGCAATGCTGTGACAAGAGGCAGATTATGTATTTCTGCTGGTTTTGCAGAAAACAGTGCAACAAACTTTGACCCGACCGTTCCAGTGTCCAGATCCTCAACCCCGACATAGATCGTGTCTGCGTCCCGCGCTGCGTCGAGGCGGGTGACGCGACTGCGTGCGGTATGTCCCTCAGGAATGGGCACCATGATACGTCCATACGAATATTGCAGCCGGTCCCACGGTAGGGTCTCCGCTCCAACAGCCACCGTTCCATGAGAGCTCTGGGCATGCGCTTTCCCCGCGCAGCGGATCGCACCGACCAACTGAGACTGCGCGCGAAAAGCGCGCCGACTATTGAGCATCGGGGCTGCTACAATGACTATTTCGTCACAGCTCCTATAACTTGGACCTGGGCTGTCATTCATACTATTCGTCATGAGGTCGTCAGATTAGCGGTGAGCGCAGCCATAGACACCCTATGCCTCCCATATCAGCTGAGGGTGGGGCACCGGCCAGGAGGCCTTGACGTACCACGCACCAAGCAGGTCCTGGGGGTCAATTTTGTGCAAGTGCGGGTAAAGGCCGGACTTGCCGAATTCCAGGGTACCATTGCCCGACCAGATCTCGGAGATCTTGAAGTTCTGAGACGGAATCGGCAGAAGCTGCTTAATAGGTTGGGCGTCCTGGTCGGCTGCGGGGAATTTTCGGATTTGTAGAAAGTCCCCGCCCACAAGCTCGGCGAACGCATCCTCAGGACACTGGTTGCTGCCCAGCGCTGGGCTTGTGATGTTAATGCTCATCCGCATCGGTTACTCCCCGTACCGCACGCGTTAACCAAAGATCCGGCTGCCATGAAAACGGAGGTCCGTCGCCTCCCATAGATTAGCGGGCCAACCGTAGATCTCACGAGAGAAGGTCAAGGCCATGTCGTGCTCCACCCAGATATAGTTGATGTACCAGTCGACCCACTGCTGATACCGTACCCGGATCGCCATCAAGCACTCGTGGTAAAGCTCGATGGTCTGGCTCGGCTGGTGCATATCGCCAATCCAGGTGAGGACGTGGCCGCGCGGATTGACTTCGATCGGCTCGGGAATCTCCCAAGCCCCGGCATCTGGATTCGCGGTGATGACCATGTATAAAATGCGGCTGTCCGCGGTTCCGGCGAGCGGTATAGCATAGCCATCTTCGTCACGCTTCATGTTTGTTTTCCCTCCTCACGCCTGATCGCTTATCCCGGTTATTTGTGGAATGTATATCATGAAGGGTCGAGAGCGAGCTATCGGACGGGGTGCAGATAGCGTGAGTGCTTGTCTCTAACGTTTTGTTGAAAGACACAGGTTGTCTGTCTATGGATAAAGTCGTTTTATTGATTGCGTTGAGTGTTTTGGCGATACCGTCAGCAC
>CAZXFE010000136.1:0-10846 GCA_964639795.1 uncultured Enterobacteriaceae bacterium
GATAAGTTCGAGAACATGGGCGCCCAAATGGTCAAAGAAGTGGCGAGCAAGACCTCTGATGTTGCTGGTGATGGGACCACGACGGCGACTGTCCTTGCGCGGGCCATCTATTCCGAAGGCGTCAAAATGGTCGCCGCTGGCCATGACCCGATGAGCATTAAGCGTGGTATTGATAAAGCGGTATCACTTATGGTGGGCGAGCTGAAAAACCTGTCCAAGTCAACGCGTGACCAGCAAGAGATCGCCCAGGTAGGGACGATTTCGGCAAATAATGACTCGACTATCGGTCAGATTATCGCCGAGGCTATGAATAAGGTCGGGCGAGAGGGCGTTATTACGGTCGAAGAGGCCAAAGGGCTTGAGACCACGCTCGATGTGGTTGAAGGCATGCAGTTTGATCGCGGTTATCTCTCTCCGTATTTTGTGACCGACCCGGAACGTATGGAATGTGTCTTTGAGGACGTCTACCTTCTTATTCATGAGAAGAAAATATCGTCGATGAAGGATCTGCTGCCCGTGTTGGAAGCCGTGGCCAAGAGTGGCAAGCCGCTGGTTATTGTTGCTGAAGACATTGATGGCGAAGCGCTCGCGACACTCGTCGTCAATAAGATTCGCGGCACTCTGCAGTGCGTTGCTGTAAAGGCTCCCGGTTTTGGTGACCGTCGCAAGGCGATGCTTGAAGATATCGCCATCCTCACTGGTGGCCGGGTTATCGCTGAAGAGCTCGGAGTCAAGTTGGAAAGCTTGACCCTGAATGATCTCGGGCGCGCCAAACGCATCGTTATCGACAAGGATAACACGACTCTTGTTGATGGTGCTGGGAAGAAGGCTGATATTGAGGGCCGTATTAATCAAACCCGAGCTCAGATTGACGAGACTACCTCAGACTATGATCGTGAGAAACTGCAGGAACGCTTAGCTAAGATGATTGGCGGTGTTGCCGTTATTCAGGTCGGTGCTGCGACTGAGATCGAGATGAAAGAGAAAAAAGCCCGGGTGGAGGATGCTCTTCACGCAACCCGTGCTGCGGTTGAGGAAGGCATTGTTCCCGGTGGCGGTGTCGCCCTTATTCGTGTTTCAGGTAAACTTGATAAGGTGCAAGCCAACGACGAAGAACAAGTTGGTGTCAATATCATTACACGAGCTGTGCAAGAACCCCTGCGCTGGATTGCTTCGAACGCGGGTGAAGAGGGCTCTATTGTCCTGGACAAGGTCCAGCATAGTAGAGGCGCGAATGGCTTTAATGCAGCAGCTGGTCAGTACGAGGACCTCATCAAGGCAGGCATTGTTGATCCAACCAAGGTGGTGCGCACTGCGCTGCAGAATGCTTCGTCAGTTGCCGGGCTCTTGCTGACAACGGAAGCTACGGTTGCCGAGAAACCTGATGACAAGGGCGCAGGCGGCGGTGGTATGCCTCCAATGCCTCCAGGTGGTATGGGCGGCATGGGTGGCATGGGTGGTATGGGCGGTATGATGTAGACGCCCGTCTATTTGTTTATTGGTTTGGTAATAAAAAGGCCCTGCTTATCGCAGGGCCTTTTTTCTTTGTGCGGCGTCGGAATATGTCAGCCTACCCCGCGGGCAGTCCCGTAATCCGGATACCCGCTGAGTGCACCTTATTCCTGATATTCAGGCGAATCAGGAGAGCGGTGAGAGGTTCAATCAAACTTGCTGCTGTGAGAGGGCCGACGTCTACAGTATGGATGCCTAGCTTTTCGACTAATTCAATGACTGTTGGTCTGGCGTCCTTGTCTCCGCAAATCAAAACATCGCAATCAATTTCTGCCTTTATATCACGCAGAAGGTGAGCAGAAATATTCTGCAGCGCACAGACGACCTGGACGTCGTCTCCCAGGATATGCTTGGCCTCTTCTGCGGCTGAGCCTGCTGTCGGCATTATAACCCGGCGTGCATTGTCAGGATCAAGCGGAACAGACACGTCTACAAAAATCTTGCCTTTGAGCTGATCTTTGACCGACTCTACCGTCTTCACGTGGGCGGAATACGGGACCGTAATAAAAACGACATCAGCTTCTGCTGCGGCGGCCACATTGTCTGTCCCGCGCAGCAGGTCTTTACCGAGCTCTTGGTTGAGCTCGGTAGCAACCCGTTCCCCTTTTTCCTGTTGGCGTGAGCCAATAATGACCTCTAGTCCCGCGCGCGCCCAGCGTAGGGCGAGGCCAGGACCTTGTTCTCCAGTTCCTCCCAAGATGGCAATCTTCACGCTTGCTCTCCTCTCTTGCTTTCAATACGATTTTTCATTGGCCGTTACCAACTGAAGCCTTAATATACTTTTCTGTTACCAGAGATAAGTCGTGCGGAACAAGTAATTTCTTGAAAAATGCGGAACTGTGATTCGATTTCTTTGGCCTGATGGTGGTTGAGGACTCCCCCCTTTCGTTTTTCCTCGCCCGGCCCTTCGCTTACGACTAAGATCGGGACACCCTCAGAAAAGGAACCGGCAACTGTGTTGATGACATTATGTCCCTCCCCGGCTCCGTATGTTCCGCACAAGACGCCGATTTTTCTTGTTGCCCTGGCGTATCCATCGACAGTAAACCCGGCGCCAGGTTCATGCGAAGTGGTAATGACCCGCATATGTATGAGGCTTACCGAATTTTATAAAGAGCTGGATGACCAAATCACTGGGGAAACCAAAGAGATGGCTGACGTCGATTTTGCGCAAATACGCAACCAGATAGTTCCCGAGCAGCATATGCGCTTTCATAACATCTCCCTTCAACCCTATCGTACCCGACTCACAGAGGGGACAATCGATGATACGGACCAGGGCATGGGACGACTGGTCTCCAAGATCAAAGAAGCACGGTCTGTCGGTGACGAGAGGTTGAGAGGACTATCCAAAAAATTCTTCGACATTGCCTGAAATAATGGGGATACTCTGGACTGCATTGTTCCGAAAGACACGAAATAATACCGTTTCTCCTGCAGGACGACTCCAGAGTTGCTGATAAAATGCACGACGATCCGTTAGTTCTTTTTCGTCGATGGCGAGGATGACATCTCCAGCTTTCAGGCCGGCTTTTGCCCCAGGGCCGTCCGGTAAGAGATCGGCAATCACAATATGCTCTTTCAGCGTGTATGAGTACATGCCGATCCAGGCTCGCGATGAACGGGTCACCCGCCGACCGTATCGCAAGAGTTCGTCCTTATGATCCGTAAAATTTTCGACCGGAATGGCGAGAGAGAATTTGCCGATTTCATTCAGATTAAGTGAAACAATGCCGACCATACGACCATACATATCGAACATCGGACCGCCGCCTGGACCAGGGTTCATCGCAGTACTCGTTAAAGCCCGCTCCAAGCTATACTCCCAGTATGCATCAAAATGGGAAACTGAGGTAAGCCCGCCGCCAGCGATACGTCTGCCATTTTCCTCTCCTGAACTTGCGACAAGAAAGACCTCATCTCCTGTCCGAAGTCCAGCGGAGGACTGGAGGGGGAGGGGCGGGAAGCCGATTCTCGAAACCTTCAGCACTGCGATGCCGCTGGCAAAATCCCGAGCAATGACTTCAGCGTCGAGCTGTGTGTTGTCCGCCATACTAACCTTGACACTCGATGCGCCGATAACGATATAGTTAACGGTTAAAATATAGCCATCTGTATCAATAACGGCGCCTGATCCCATGCGCTCGGTCCCTAACAGTTGGGCAGATTTATGCTGTGGAGGAACAGTTACCCTGATGGTGACTGTTGATGGAATGACTTGCTCAATAAGCTTGACTGAGGCGTTCACACTGTCCTCTTTAGGCTATGAAAGTCCACCAAACGTAATGCCTCGCCTGTATGAAAGCAACCCCGGATGTGAAGAGTAGGAAAGTGTCATTTCTTGCCGCCCGTTATTTTTCTGCTTTCTTGTATTTTGAAACAACTTCCATGATATATAACGGCAAACCCTTATTAACTATGCAAAACTTTAATAAGTAAGAGAATGGAAAGGATATAGACCCCTTGGCCTGAAGTTTACTGAATTATTTAACGGCTACCGAATCGATAAGAAGGAAAACCTGTACACTCAGACCATTACAAATCCCTTTACAGAATTGCTGATCCGCGATCATTTCTTCTCAGATCTTTGTCTGATGGGGAATCATTCTGGAAATCGTACTGTAGTGGGAAGTTTTCGTGGAAGGTCTGAAGCAGTTTTGGGAACTGGGAGAAGACCGTCCATGTCATGATTCTTCAGCGATGACGGAAGAGGAACAATGGATCCTTTCTGACGAAAGCGAGTGGCCCCTTTCCTTCTGCCCGTCACTTTTCTTCATCGCTGTTTCCAGCATGCATCTATACCTATCCTCCGCAGCCCTTGTGACGAGGCGAATAACTCCCGACCTTCCTTACTAATCCCATCCCAGATTCCTGTCGGTAGATGTCCCGCTGCCAACTACACGCCTCCTGCACAATTGCGGGCCGTTGTGGTAAGATCTCGGGATCTTACGCGACCCCTTATCGGAACTATCCGATCTCGCAGGACCTTGTAGAACCTCATGCGATGCCCCCTTTATTGACTGACGACAATAGTCACAACCGTTACGAGCAAGAATATATTTGGTGAAGAACATGACAGAAGAGCAGGAAGACACGCTTTCCGAGTACGAGTCAAAGCAACTGCTCATAAGCCTGGGGATTCCCGTCTCTCGAGACGTTCTGGTTCAAAATCCTCATGACGCCGGACAAGCGGCGACTGAAATTGGATTTCCTGTTGTCGTGAAACTGTGCGGGGAACGGATCGCCCACAAGACGGAACGCGGCCTGGTCCGGCTAAATCTCAGTGATGAGGCAGCCGTCATAAGCGCGGCAACTGACCTGTGGATCCAACGCCGCGCTGAAGATGGACAGGTCGGTCTGCTTGTTTCCCAAATGCTGCCAGGCAAACGAGAGCTGATTGCCGGCATGGTCCGAGACCCGCAGTTCGGCCCGTGCCTGCTGGTTGGACTTGGGGGGATCCTGACGGAGGCATTAGGCGATATCGTCTTTGGCGTTGCCCCGCTAACGTGTACGGCAGCCCTGGGGATGATCGAAGGACTTCGTTCCAAACATTTCGTGACCCAAGCATTTCGTGGAGAAGCACCCGTTGATCTTGCGGCCTTGGCCGATATTCTCATGGGTTTGAGCCGCTTGGCGCTAGAACGGCCTGATGTCCAGAGTGTTGACATCAATCCATTGATTATCGTCGATGGAAAGCCCGTCGCCGCTGACGCGCTTGTCGTTACGGGTCCTGCAAATAAAGAAAAACAGCAGGATGAAGCGCAACGCGAATCTATAGAAGACATCCTCGATCGGTTTCGGCCACTGTTTCATCCACGTGGCATCGTGGTTGCCGGTGCGTCCTCCCACCCAGGAAAGTTCGGATTTGTCGCGCTGCACAATCTGCGCCGGTTTAGCTACCAGGGTGAAATTTTTCCGGTCAACCGAGACGGTGCCGAGATCCTGGGTGAGCTAACGTACCGGGCTGTGGCGGATATTCCTCCCGATAAAGCAGACTTGGTGTTTGTGTGTACTCCCGCGGCGGCAAATATTGAACTGCTCCGCTCTTGTGCAAAAATAGGCGTTCGGGCAGCGTTTGTTGCCAGTGGCGGATATCGCGAGACAGGAGAAGAGGGACGACAACGCGAAGATGCGCTTGTCCAAGCGGCGGACGAACTCGGCATACTGCTTGCCGGTCCAAACGGACAAGGCATAATCTCAACACCAGCTTCCATGTGTGCCCAAATCGTAGCCCCGTATCCACCCTCAGGCCGCATTTCGGTAGTCAGCCAGAGTGGCAACTTATTGTCTGCCTTCCTGAATTACTCCGTTCAAACAGGGGTAGGAATCAGTAAAGCCGTTTCGGCAGGAAACTCGGCCCAGACCAATATTGCAGATTATCTCGACTATTTCTCGGCTGATACAGAGACCGACGTTGTCTTGGCTTATCTTGAAGGGGTGTCCGACGGACGGCATTTTATTGAGGCCGTCCGTCGTCTCACCACACGGAAACCCCTGGTGCTGATAAAAGGAGGTACTGCTGCCGAAGGACAACGTGCCGCGTTATCCCATACTGGGTCACTAGCCACCGATGATCGTGTTTTCCAGGGCCTGTGTCGTCAGTTCGGTATTCTGCGTGCAGAGACGATTGAAGATGCCTTCGAATGGGCGGCAACA
Source organism: uncultured Enterobacteriaceae bacterium (assembly GCA_964639795.1). Classification (GTDB taxonomy): domain Bacteria; phylum Desulfobacterota; class Binatia; order Bin18; family Bin18; genus Bin18. The sequence continues at coordinate 6,169 of CAZXFE010000136.1, forward strand.
CTCGCTACCCAGCCGCTTCCACGTGGTCGGCGCGTCGTGGTCTTCACAACAGTTGGCGGCTGGGGAGTGCTAACCGCCGATGCCTGTACCAACGCCGAACTCGACCTGGTCCCTTTGCCTCAGGATCTCGAAGCCGCAATCAGTAGCATGGTTCCAGACCGCTGGAGCCACAGTAATCCGGTTGATCTAGCTGGCGGCGAAACACGAGACACAGTTCCTGAAATCCTGGACCTGGTGTGCGCGCATCCCGAGGTCGATGCGATTTTACACTTAGGCATAGGCATCCAGGCTGCTACCGCCCAGGTTTTTAAATCCGGGGAATTCTATCCACAGCACGGACTGGAGCGCATGGCTGACTTTCACGAAAAACAGGATCGCCGCTATGCGCGTGCAGCCTCTGAAGCTTCGCAGCGTCATAACAAGCCCATACTCACCACAACGGAACTCGTCCACACCGACCGGGAGTACGGTAATGTCGGTCCGTTGGCGGTCCGCGAAGCTGGGCGGGTGTGTTATCCAAGCGCGCATCGTGCTGTAGCCGCCTTGCGTGTCTTGATAGACTATGCAGAATTTCAGCGGTGGCATGCCGAAGTGGCCGAATAGAGTTAGTGTGGTGTGATAGCTGCCTATTTTTGATGCCCAAGATGGAAAGAGGAACTGTGAGGGAAATTATGCGGCCTGAATACAATGTTATTGATGCGGACGGCCATGTTGACGAGAAAGCAGTCAACTGGATTGAATTACTCCCCGAGCGTTATAAAAAAGATGCGCCGTGTTGGGTGAGCTATCCCGATGGTCGTAAGCATCTTGTCGTCGAAGGAAAGATGTGGCCGAGTCGGCGCGACTTCTACGGCCAACTGGGCATGTGGCCAGAGCCCAAGAAGCCAGCTCATCAATGGGGCTGGGATCGTGAAGGGATGCAGGACCCACACAAGCGTATTCCGGATATGGATGTTGAGGGTATCGATACGGCAATGTTGTTTGGCACCTTTGTAGGATTAGGTGCGGCGGCTTCTATTGAAGATCCCGGCCTGGCGATGGCGGTCTCAGTTGCGTATAACAATTGGCTGGCCGAATATTGTAAACCCTACCCGGATCGTCTGAAGGGCATCGCCATGATCCCGATGCAAGACCCACATGCCGCCCGTGCTGAGATCCGACGGACAATCGAAAAACTGGGTATGGTGGGCGTCCAGGTATTGACAAATTTTGGCGGCAAGCTGCTGCACGAACCCGAGTTCGATCCCATTTGGGAAGAGGCTCAAGGGCTTGGCGTGCCCATCTGTGCCCATATTATCTCCACCAACTCGGCGGCTATTGATCGATTTGATCGGTATGTGTTTAAGCATGCCTTTTACGCGTTGGATACCATGCTGGCGGTTTCCTCGTTTACTTGCGGGGGGATTTTAGAGCGTTTTCCTCAACTCAAGGTCGCCTTCATGGAGGCCGGCGCTGGTTGGGTGCCGTGGATGATGGACCGGCTGCACGAGCACTATGAACTGTTACCCCAGCAAATGCCGTGGCAGAAACGCAGCCCGGCAGAGTGGATCAAAAGTGAGAACTGTTTTTTTGCCGTTGAGCCTGAAGAGACAACGATTCCCTTTGTGGCCCAAATGATCGGTGAAGAGCGTTTGATCTACGCTTCGGACTACTCGCACTGGGACTGCATGTGTCCTGATTCCGTTAAGGTCTTATACGAGCGGAAAGATATCTCGAATGGGCTCAAGAAGAAAATTCTTAACGAGAACGCTGCACGCCTGTTTAATTTATAGCGGGTAGGGGAGACCGGCGGGGCTCCCGTGCGACAGAAGGGAAGCGTGCACGACTATATCACTCCCGAAGGCTGGAAAACCGGCATCGAAGAAGTTGCGCCCAAAGTATACGCCTATATCCAGGCGTACGGAGAACTCGGCGTCAGTAACGCTGGCCTTTTGTTGGACCGTGAAGGCGTCGTGGTTATTGATGCCCTGATGGTGCCGTCCATGACAAAACGTTTTCTCGAGTCCATCAAGAAAGTCACCCGACGGCCGGTGTCCCGATTAGTGAATACCCATCATCATGTGGATCACAGCGGCGGGAACTTTTTGTTTCGGGATGCGCAGATCATCAGCCATACGTTCTGCCGTGAGGAGCAGTTGCGGACGGGCATTCCGATCAAGCAACTCCAGCAACACATCCCACGCTTTGCCAAAGAGTTTGCGAAGCTCAAACCCAAAATCCCAGAGGTGACGTTTGAAGACCGACTGACCTTCCACCAATCCGGCCGAGATGTCGAACTGCGTCACCTTGGCCCGGCGCATACCTTTGGGGATGCCTTCGTGTATCTGCCCCAAGACAAAATCATTTTTGCCGGAGACCTGGCTTTTTATTATGTCACCCCACTGGCGTTTGAAGGCCATGTGGGGAATTGGATCAAAGTTGCAGATCGTATCCTGAAGATGGACGTCGACATTATTGTTCCCGGCCACGGTCCGATCGGTGGCAAGAAAGAACTGCGCGAAATGCGCTCTTATCTTCTACTCATACGGCGTGAAGCCAAGAAACGATTTCAAATGGGTATGAGTCCGGAAGATGCCTCACGTGACGTGAAGCTCGGCATCTATGCCCGTTGGCGCGAGCCCGAGCGCATTCTACCCAATATCATGCGGTTGTACCAAGAATTTCAGAACGAACTCGACCTGCCCATCGATATGCAACGCATGATGGACGGCATGCGCGAGCTCCGGGCTGAGCGCCACGGTCACGCGGCTGGTGAGCCGGATTGGTGCTGCACCTAAAAATACCCCCGCACCCAACAGCACCCGGTAGGTCGGATTAGCGGAGAGTAATCCGACCTACCGGGTGCTGTAAAACTTGCCAACTAAGCGTTCGCTCCATTCTCGGCCAAAGCCACCTTTACCTGTGACTCAACTGCGGTGCCTTTGAAGAAGTCCGGGTTTAAGGCCGTAAATAATCGGGCGGGGTTAGCGAAAACAAAATCTCTGAAGTTGTCTTCCGTCATGACTTCGTCTTCCACGTTCTCATATGCCTCGGGTAAGACCCCGGCCATATCCGGCACATCGAAATGGCCGATATCTGAGCCAAACAACGCATTTATCTTGGCTCCGAACGGATTGACTTTCTTATTAAATGCCCACGCATTCATGGGATCGTCGGCTTCACATCCAAAGTAGAAATTTGGCACAAACAGATCGCGAATATCTTCGGCTCGCTCAATCTTGCACGGGGCAAAGTCATCAAGCTGTTCGGGCTGATCTGTGAGCAGTCCCAGGTTGATTTTTTCGGCTAACTGATCCAGTTTTGTCACAACCGACTGCGAACCATATTTCCGGAATAAGTCGACCAGCAATTCTTGATTGAGATTGGCAGGATTCACATTGTCCAGCGCCTTTGGATTCCGAATTTTCCAGTGACCAATGAGGTCGCTATACAGTCCGCACGCCCAGCCCACGCCACCTTCTAGAAAGATAAAGCGGAGTTTGGGGAAGCGCCGGGTGACGCCGTTCATAAAGATGGACTTACACACCGCTTCGCTGGCTTGCGCAAAATGCCCAATATGGTTGTACACAAAATTTGAGATCGAGGCTCGCATGCCGATCCCAGACGATGCAGAATGAAAGCTCGGCGGGATGCCGAGCTCAACACATTTGGCCCAGACCGGGTCGTAGTCATGTTCACTGTCTATCCCCAAGGTGTCATGCCAGATCGCATAACGGCTGGCATCAGGTGCCTTCTTAGCCACGGCGGGGACAGGTCGGCGGATCAAGCTCGACAGCATGGCGGCCTTAAAGCCCCGACTCTTTACAAACTCAAGTTCTTCTACTGCCTCCTCAGGCGTAAACATCGGTATGACAGCGGCAGGTGTGAGCCTGTCTTCTAAACCTTTGAACTGATCGGCTGTATACGTGTTGAACGCCCGGCAAGCGGCGCGGCGGATTTCTTCATCGCGCAAAAACGGGGCGAACAGGGCACCGCCGGTAGGGTACATGACGGCAAAGTCGAGACCCAACTCGTCCATGCGTTCGTATAACAGTTTGGGCAGCATCGCGGTCGCACGATCGCGCGTGTTTTTCGTTGGTACACCCCACCAAGCGGGCTGCAGCATACGCCGGTCCCGCCGTTCTCTGCGCGAGAGCGAAGCGAATTTCTTGTTTCCGAATTGGTTAGCGATTTTGCTGTAGCGCTTGGCAACGCTATCGCCTGCGATTTCGTGTAAATAGTCAATGGCTGCCGGTTCAAACTCGATCCAGTGTCCATCCGAGTCTATGACGGGATGGCTCAAGCTGGCGTGAATCGTTTCTGCGGATTGGCGCGCTGACATGGGTTCCCTCCTTGTCGTTTTAGGCTTGGAATATAGCAGGATCGGAGGGAAGGGAGAATATGTCGTCTCGCAGGCGTTTCACGATGACTCTGCCTTTTCATAATGAGCCACGTCATAGTGGAAAAATACCAGGTTTAGAAGGTGGAAAAACTAGTCTTCCTACAAGAAAAAAGATGAGCCTCCGTCTGTTCCGTTATCAAAGGCTCATTAGAAAAAGGCAGGGTGAAAATAGTTCTCGTGTGAGGGGCAGATTCTAAATACGCTGCTACCTATCCGAAGTCTTAATCTTCTCAACGAATGCCTCTTTCGGTGGCCCCCTCCGGGATATACCTAATGAAAGATTCTTTTTAGGAAAGG
>CAZXFE010000137.1:0-10744 GCA_964639795.1 uncultured Enterobacteriaceae bacterium
GACTGGAACAAGTCCGTTTTCGGCTTTATCAAAGTTGTGGAAATATTCTTCGTCCGGCACGCCCACTAATTGGCCTCTGGCGTCATACACCCAGCCGTGGAATTTGCACGAAAAATTCTGACAGCTTCCAGCCTCATCCCACGCGAGCTTATTGCCACGGTGTGAGCATATATTATGGAAGCCACGGATTTCCCCATCTTCACCTCGCACAAAAATAACAGCTGTACGGCAGGCTTTCAGGTCACGGACCATATAGTCGCCCGGATTGGGAATTTCTTCCTGACGACCGACGTAAAGCCAGACCTTGCGGAAGACGCGTTCGCGTTCCAGCTCAAAATATTCGGCAGAAATACATGGTTCTGTTGGCACCGGGTCAGTCCCCAGCTCAGGGTATTTTTCCGACCAACGCTTGTTGACATCAAAGATAGCTGTCGCCATATCTCCTCCCGTTCGGTTTAAGCAATCTACACCGCAGCCGAATGCCAGCCGTTTTCCTTCCGGATTTCAGTCAGAATCATAGGCATTACTTTTTTGGCAAACAGGTCCTGCGTTTTGAGCGCCTTATCTCTAGCGATACCACCGTAGTGGCTAATCACAATCATTTCGTCGAATCGAAATTCTTTCCACAGATCGAGCAACTGTTGCCCGACCGTCTGGGGTGACCCCACAAAGACAATGCCCGCGTCAATAAGTTCTTGATAAGACAAATTCCGCAAACCGGGAAAAGTGTCTGCCGCATAAAAGCCATAGCCGGCATCGATCAGGCGTTGTTTTTCTTCGGCTGTATTGCGGGCCAGCGAATCCATAGGTGACACATTGAAGTCAACAAAATTGCGGACCGGGTGCTCAGCCTCACGTAAAGCCGTCTTCTCATCTTCGTCAATATAGATAGCCTTCACCCAGCCGAGATACGGCGGCTTCCCAGCGTCTTTACACGCCTGGTGGTAGAGCTTCGCAGGTTCACGGAAAACGGACGTTGGCGCTGGCCCACCTATGCACACGCCCCATTCTCTTTGGGCAGCCATTTTGAACCATTTGGCACTTGTCCCAACCTGGAAGATCTTGGGATGTGGCTTCTGGTAGGGCTTAGGCACCACGCACAGGTCTTTGACTTGGTAGTACTTGCCGTCATACGAGAAACGTTCTTCAGTCCAAGCTTTAATCAAGATATCAAGCGCCTCCACATAGCGTTCTTGATTCTCTTCCATAACAATATTGGCCGGCTCGTTGAGCCAGGCATGACCACGCCCTACACCGCACTCGATGCGTCCTTTGGTCAAAATATCGGCCTCGGCAATCTCACCGGCAAGTATCATCGGATTATGCAACGGCAGGGTATGACATAAGGTCCGGAAGCGAATCTGCTTGGTCCGCTCTGCCAGGGTGCAGTATAGGGCGAGGGGGTTGGGGTTAATGGCGAACTGCTCAAAGAAGGGATGTTCGAGCGTCGTAAAAACCGAAAACCCATTTTGGTCTGCGTGGATAGCGAGTTCGATGACCTCTTCAATCAGCTCCGCATGGCCTTTGCCCGGAGGACACTGGAATTCAACATAGGTCCCAAAACGCAACGGCGGTGTCATGAGTGTATCCTTTTCTTTATGAGGTATGTTGCGTGACTCAACACTGTAGCGTGTGTATTCTCACATATCGGGGGATTCTGACAAGGCAGGGTGAAAGGAAGGCATGAGATCGATAAGCACGCCCATCTTAGTTAGCCTGGCGCAATATAATCTACGGAGAGGATATGTACCGTGATTGATTTCTAGATTTGGCCAACGCCGAACGGGCACAAGGTCCATATTTTATTGGGAGAGACCGGTCTGGAGTACAAAGTCATTCCAATCAAGATTTTGACAGCGGATCAAATCGAGCCTGAGTTCTTAAAAATCAGCCCAAATAATAAAATGCCTGCGATGTTGGGTCAGGTCGGATCGAGTGGCGCACCATATGCCATATTCGATTCCGAAGCCACGTTGCTCTACCTGGAAGAGAAAACTGGCCAGTTCATGCCGAAAGATATGGCCGGACGTATACGGTCATCCGATGGCAGATGTTCCAGATGGGTCGCATCGGTCCCGTGCTTGGTCAGACGCATCACTTTCGCTCATATGCACCCGAAAAGACCGACTATACGTTCAATCGTCAGACCAACGAGGCCAACCGACTGTATCGCATTGTGGATAAACGCCTCGCAAAAGCCGAGTATTTAGCCGGCGACTATTCTGTCGCAGAGATGGCGACCTACCCGTGGCTGCGCGAGCACGAGATCGATTTCTTCTCCATTAGTTGTGCGAAAAAGGTAGGTTGCCAGTCTGGGAGCGATGCGACAATATTCTCGACAACAATGCCCTCCCTGGAGCTGCCATGGATCGGGGGGCCCAGCAGCTCGCCCTCGTCTAGAATCTCCAGTATCGCGTGCATTATACCCGAATCTCGTACATAGCCTTTGGACGACTTGACCACGCGTTTCTTCACATTGGCGACTTCAGGCTCGAGCGTTTGAACCATATCGGTTTGGGTCAGAAGATTGAGACAGGAGCGCACCGTGCCCAACGCTGCTCCAAATTTGGAGCTATTTAAAGCTGGCCATGTGTATGGGCCAACATGCCCCACAGGCCATCGAGTATCCCGACCGGAATAGAGAAGCCGAGGCGCGGGATATCGCGTTCCAGAAAAGTGCGCACAAAACTCTCGCGCCAGTGCCAGCTCTAGGAATCGAATCCGCCCAGCCAGTGTTTCCGAGGTTTATTGAATCGTGTCTCTCGATCCAGAGTCTATTTTGAGGAATTGGCCGTTCCGGCCCGCTCATCAATGACGCTACGCAAACTGGGAAACAGCTCAGGCGTGCGCCGAATCTCTTCCAGCCAGACCAGTGCCATGTCTCCGCTTGTGCGCTGCATCCGAAAAAAAGTCCAGAATCCTGTAATTTTCTCAAATCTGAAGGTTTTTCAAAGTCAAAAATAGATAGCCACAAGGAGCACGGCGACAGTCTCACGAGACATGGTAGTCTTGCCACATTGACGTAAGCCGAGAAGCACAACAGCGGGGAAATCTATGAGGCTTTCGGTAACCTGCAGGTTCACTTGTCTCGGTATTAAATCATGTGGATTTCACAACAATATCTTGCAATTTACATAGTTGGAAGAGGAATAAGGAAGTCGGTTTCAGCTCCGCTCACCCGCCCCACGAGGGCCGTCGCATCTCTGCACCGGCTGCGAGGTCCGTGAGCCCGTCGCAGCACGGTAGCGCAGATAAGGCAAGGAGTGGTGGGTTCGGCAGTAGAATTGGTTGACAAGGACGATTGACTGCCGTGCCTACATAGGAATCACTCCACAAGACGATCCGGTCTTAATGAAAATCAACAACGTACAAATTGGCAATTAGCACGGCATACGCATCCCTAAAGCACTATTATAACAAGGCCAGCTCCTCGACGCAGTCGAGCTGGATATGCGTGACGGCCATTTGGTCATCCGAGGCGTCACAAAGCGCCAGAGCAGCTGGTATGACGCCTTTCGTCAAATGCAAGAACAGGCGGACGACGCACTGGTCTATGAAGGCGCTCTGTCGGCCACAGAACGGGATTCCACAGAGTGGGATTGGTAGTCGCCCGCTTCGAAGTTCTACCTGGTGCAGCTTGATTCCACTAAGGGGAACGAAATCTATAAAACACGCCCATGTGTGGTGATCTCGCCCGATGAGCTAAACCGGGACATTTGCACCGTCATCGTAGCCCAAATGACGACGAAGCGCCGTCCGTATCCAACCCGCATCCCTGCTCGATTTCAAAGAAAAAGCGGTCAGACCGCTTTGGACTAGCTTCCTACCGTAGAGAAAACTCGCGTGGTGCGACGGCTGGGGAAAATCAGCCCTACGGCTGCGCGTGGGGTCTTAGCCGTACTGGGGGAAATGTTCGTGCCGTAGCCGTTGGCATTAGGACTCTTCAACCACAAACGGCTCAGGCTGCCACTGCCAATATGGTCGGGCCTCTTTCTGATGCCGCACGCCATGTAAACGCACCCGGTCGGTCAAATTGAGCAGGAGCGGCATCACATCTGTCCCGCGGATATGGCCGAGCCCACCGGCTATGACCGCGCGCTCGTGAAACGCGCGAACATCATCAGACAAGACATTTGGTCCTCCGGCAATAAGAAGAGGAATAGGTTCACCCGAATGGATGAGTCGTCCGCTACTCGGGGTAGCATGATCGCCGGTCACGGCAACAAGCAGGTCGGATTTATTTCTGACGTGTTCGACAACTGGACCAAGCACGGAATCGAGCGCCTGGATGGCTTTCATTTTGCCGATAGGGTCTTTTTTATGCGCGGCCACATCTGGCCCCTTGGCATGCACGTGCACAAATTCGTAGCCATGCTCAAACAGCTGGCCCGCCGTCTTCAACTTATTCCGAAAATCTTCAGCCACGTCCAGGTTGTGGCCTGTTGAGACAGAAGTCATGCCGCACACGCGGGCAATACCAATGTAGAGCGGATAGTTTTCAACACTCGCCGCACGCAGGCCGTTTTGCTCTTGAAACGGTGTGACGTCCGGCCGCACTGCTGCCCACTTGGTGAGCAAGAAATTTACCGGAGACAGGCCACGCGCTTGCCGGTCTCGATTAACCGGGTGTGCTTGCAGACGCCGGTACGCCCACGCCAGATAGGCATTCAACGCAGTTGCAGTGCGTTGTGCATTGTGTAGATCAGGGGATTCGGCCCACGGTTGTGCAGCGGCAACGTAGGCATCGTTGTAAAACGGATCAACATCCGTAATATCCCGACTGGGATAACCGGTCAGAGTGAGAATCCCTTCGCACCGGCCACATGAGGTGAGGGAAAACATAATGCCTTGTGTTTCGAACACGGCGAGGTCTGCACTCAGGGAAACACACGCCTCAACATCTCCATCCTGTCGGTCATCCCAGAGCAAAGCGTCTCGACGGACTTTCCCGGCGATGCTTGTTGTTTGTGCAAAACTCGCCAACAACACAACAGATTCAGGGAGCACCTCAAGACCTCGACCTATGGCCTCGAAAGCAGCCCGTCCGGGAAATTTGTCCAAAGAATAGCCAAATAAAATAAAGTGAGATGTTTCGCTTTCGAGGGGGATTCCCGGTTCCAGCGGGGTCAGCAGACCGGTCGTCCCAAGCATGGCAAGCTGATCAAGTTTCGGTGTTTGGGCGGCCTCAAGTGGCGTTTTTCCGGCTAAGGCGCGCTGCGGACGATCGGCCAGACCGTCAAGGACAATAAAGAGGATGTTCATACAGAGCGTTGTGCTTTTTTTGCTTAGTCCCTATCCAAATAGCAAGAGGTGCCCGGTTCCGTCATTCTGAGCGAAGCGAAGAATCTGTCCCCTTATCCTGGAATGAGATGTTTCGCGGAGTTTATCCTGAGCGTATTCGAAGAGCTCAACATGACACCTTAAACCCATTATTTGGATAGCCTTTTAATCTGTTTCGAGCTGTGTGAGCCGTTTGAGTCGTTCCGATGCGTCGATCTCCAACAATACGCTGGCGACTTCGAGTGGGACGAGGTCTTCCCAGCCTTCCCCCTGCGCTAAACAACGACGGACCTGGCTGCCGCTGGCCTCTTTAGTTGCCCCGACGTCAAGGATTTCGACCGGCCAGCCAGCCCGGTGGAAGCGGGAAACTTTCTCGCTCTCCCATTCGGAAAACACACGGATAAAATGCAACGTCTCTTTTGGGCAGTAGTATTTCCAACGTTCAGGATGGTGAATAGGAAAAGGCACTATAGACACTCGATTCAGATCAACGCACGTCTCGCCTAAAGCTGCACGGATCATCCATTGCCGTTCAAAAAAGGTAAATGGATTTGCCTCCGGCCGATGTCTATCTGCATCGGCGCCCTCTTCACAGACCACTGAGGGGTCGGGATTCGTGATGCCAACGATGAGCTGCTCGCTGCGTTTCAACGCGGCAAGCGTGTAATGCAGATGCCCGCGATGAAACGGCTGAAATCGCCCATGCACCATGCCGTAGCGCACTTGCATAGGCTGTTGCTTATCCTATGCGAACGGTGAGGACAAGGAAATATGGTACAAGAAGAGGCAAGCGATCTAATGTTTCGGGGTAGTTGAGGCAGTGACGGAAGAGTCACTTCGTTTACCGGTTGTCTCAACGTCTGCTTCTGCAGCTGTCTCGACTGGTGGCGGGGTGGCGCCGCCCTCGAAGACAAGACGCCCGGCTGCATTTTGGGCCTCGATTCGTGCGACAAGTTCAGGTGGAAGCTGGATCGGGCGCTCGCCTGGGAATTTCTCGGCTTGAATGGCCGGTCGCATAAAATATTCGTCTGGATAAGACACCATGGCCTGAGTCTTGATGGAGGTGTCGAGGTACCACTGGCGGCGCATAAAGTCTGGACTGAAAAAAACTGCAGCCTCTTCGGGTTTCCAGTCCATGACCTTGTGACTATCGTTGATCATATAGGACATAATATCGGTCCGCATATCCCAGTGGGTGAGAGTAAGAATGCCGTAGCCCCGTTCGTTCAGTCCTGGGTTGAATAGCTGGGCGAGACGGACCTCAATGTGATCCAGATTCCCATCAGGGCCGTACTGCTCAGCACGCAAGAGAAAAAACGAAGATTTCTCCAGCCAATACAGGATGCGAGGGGCGTAATAGTCGGGCAGCCACTCTTTGCGCGCAACAGCCTCGACCACATAGCACTCTACACCACCGTCCGCTGTGTAATGCGAATAGGTGTCACCCATCAATTTGATATTTGCGGTCTGAACATCACGGAACTGGCCAGATTCTCCATCGCGAAGAATAATGGTTGGGCGTGTATTGGGAAAACGAACCGTTTGGTAGAGCACATCAGTCCCGAGGAAGCGCCAGGAAAATTCCCAGGCATCTCGTCCCATAGCGTCGTCAGGAGTCAAAGCCATGTTTGGGAAGTTACTTTGGCGTCGAGGTGGTGCCTGATGACGAACCCGGCGGATAGAAGGCGAATAGCGGAATCGCTCTTCTTTTGTAATAGATTCCTTGTCCGTTCGGTATCGAATCGCCAACCACTGTCCGCCCTCTGCAGCGGGCGGGGCAGTAGCCTGACTGAGAGAACGATATATCTCTTCACCCGGCGCGATAGAAAGGACTTTTCCAACACCCCTCGTTTCGGGGCCATAATTCACAAACGTGATAGAACTGCCGGGATTGAGCAGCACCCCCCGGTCGGCAATAGAAGACCATGAATTTGCAACCACCGACGACCAGCGAGGACGCGGGGTATATTCCATGGCACGGTAACCCATCTCTTCCGCCGTGTAAGGCGCAACAAACGGGTATGGTTCCGCAGGCAGGTAGGGCACTTGGGCATGCCGTGGGGCGTCTGACTCTAGTCCGACCTCGGCCAGCTCAGCTTCGGACAGCTCCTGCACCGTTTTCCACGTTCTGATACCTGCTTGAACAGGCTCGGACACAGCCAGGCTGTCCGGCACCTGCATTCCTAAAAATACGATACCAAAAAATAACACATGTATGCGGGTCATCCGAGCTAACCTACCTTCTCCACTCGTCCAGAACGGGCATAGAGCAAACATCAGTATCCTTACGCTCTCCAAACACTGCCCAAGGACAGAAACTGCATGGACTTTGGCTACGTGGAGCCAGAAAGGAGAGCATATGGCAGCGCGACGGCTTAGTGCAGTAGCGCCCTTGGTGTTCAGTTTTACACGATTATAAAATATGAACGTTCATTCAGCAATATAACGATTATGAATTATTAGTTCAGTTTGTATTAGTTTTATTTATATGCTGCTATAGGCAAAGATACCTGGGCACGGGACACCGAATCTCTTTGGCCCTCTAGGGCGCAAGCACATCCAGCGCTTTCCGCGTTGCAGCCAGCCGATCTTCGTTCACCGGACTCACAGCCAGGACAGGCATCGCAGCGCCGGCATCATGGAACGCCGCAAGTTGCTCCTTACATTGACTTGGCGGGCCGAATACACACACCTGATCGACCATGCGATCCGACACGCACTCAGCCGCAGCACGGCGGTCTCCTTTTTTCCAAGCTTCTTGCAACGCGTTGACTTCATCCACAAATCCACACCGCCGCCATTGTTTGCGGTAGAAGGGCAAATTCGCAAAAAAGGCGAGATTATACTTAGCTGCTGATCGGGCCTGTTCAATCTCATCAGAGATAAACGTAGGAATGCTAACAATACAGTCGATCTGTTTGGGGTCCTTCCCCACGCGCTGTGCTGCGCTTTTGGCCGCCTCAACCAGCTGCGTTAAATAGGTCAGCGCTGGAAGAAACGGCATAATCCCGTCAGCAAGCTCTCCTCCGACTTCTGCACTTTCAACCGTCACCGCACCAACATAGACGGGAATTTTATACGCACTCTTCTGCGGACGGTGAAAGGAACTCAGCGACTCACCGCGAAACAGCGTATTCAAAGAGGTGACATACGACCGCATATACTGACGGGGTTGATCCATGGTGATACCCAGCGATTCGAGGAGGGGACGATGGCTCATCCCAAGACCAAGGATCATGCGGCCATTTGATAACTCTGAAATCGTCGTCGCCGTCATCCCTGCCAAAAATGGATGACGAAAATAGATATTTGCGATATTCGTTCCCACCCTGATATGAGACGTTCCCAGCGCGATCGCTTCTGCGCAGGCCAGAGCATCCCCCCTGCCCTCGTTGACTAAAACAGAAGCAAATCCCTTATCTTCGGCGATCTGGCCGAGTTCGACAAATTCTTTTGGAGGCGCCGAAGTTGCCGTCGAGAGGACTATTCCAAGCGAGTGCATAAAATCTTTCCCTTTTTGTCCCGATTAGCCTTATTACCTCCAGCCTTTACTGTCCAGCCTGAGGCGGCGCTGTAGGTGGCGATTCAGCGGGACTTCCCTGCCCCGCGATTTGCTCTTGGAGGGAGATGATGTCAGCCCTAGTTGTTGCTGTGTCAAATATGAGGACTTGGCCTCCGGGAACGGTAAAGGGTGGGACAATCTGATAGCGGCCCGGTCTTGGTCCGAGCACTATATAGGCTGCCAGGACAATTAAAAAAAACAGCTGCCAGGTCAACAATTTGAGAAAGCGTTCAATACGTTTCATACTCACCGCAGTATCGTTATCAGATCGAGAATCTTTCGCCGCCATTCGTTTTCCTTCCTTTTCCAGCAGAAGATAGAAACCTTCCGACTGTCCCCTCGCACCGGTTTATGATTTAGACTCTTGTATAAGGGGTATCTAGGAGATTCTCAACTCACCGCAATTTATTCGCTCCCACAATATTAAGCGCTCCCGCTGGCGGCCCGCAGTGCGAGTTGAACGGCGTCCTGCGGAGTCTGGACAACGCGGACTCCTTCAATATGGGACCAGGCACGAATAGCGGCCACCGTTTTCTTAAGGGTCAAGGCGAACGCGATCTCAGACAGCGTTCCAGATGAGCCTGGCAAGGCAATCACTGCATCTCCGGATGCAATAACAAGCATATTGCGCGCGTGTCCAAGCCCAGTGGGGATCGTAATAGAAATTCCGGGCGCAGCAGTGTGTACGTCATACGTAGGGAGAATACCAACACTCATCCCGTTGCTTCGTGCGGCTCCTCGCGCAGCAGCCGCCATCACACCACCGAGTCCGCCGCATACAACGACGGCGTCATGCTGAGCAATGAGACTCCCAACCTCGTCCGCCCAGCCTTCCACCTCGGCAGACGAATTACCGCTACCGATAACAGCGATTTGGGATTTACGTTGCATGGAATGCTGAGTGAGCTCCAAGGTGGATTCGTACAAGAGTTCACGAAGGGAACAACACCGACTGCAGCTCAGGGATAGCCCGCACGGTATAGCGTGGACGGGGACATCCATCAGGGGGCTTTGCTCCTGATGGATTGACCCAGGCGCAATCCATTCCGACTTGTCCGGCGCCGACAAGATCGTCTTGTGGTGAGTCTCCGACAAAGAGTGCATGCGCCGGTATCACGTTGAGCTGAGCGAGCGTGTCGAGAAAAATTTTACAATGCGGTTTCCGCCAACCGTGCTCGGCTGAAATGACAATGTGTTCAAAGTACTCGGTCACCCCTCCGTTTTGGAGTACTCGGCGTGCAGTTGGCCCATGATCGAAGTTTGAGACGAGGGCCGTCCGATAGTGTGCGCGTGTTCGTGCAATCAACTGCATATGCGTGGTAGGAATCCCTGTCGCAGCAGCGAGCAGCTGCATATGAGCCAAAGATAAGGTTTCGCCCAGTGCCGCGGTGTCAGCAGTGTCATCTAGGCCGGCACGGACTAGTGTCATAGTAAAGCGTCGGGCAGACACGATCTCACGCATTTCCTTGGTGCGGATGTCGGCGAGTTCTTGATTCACCTCAGTCAGGGCCTGGTAAAAGTCTCCGAAAGACAATGAAGAAACAATTTCCGTGACCACGTCCCGCAAACGTCCCATGGTCGAGCGCCTGCGACGTCCATTCCATTCAAAAACCGGTAATTTCTCTTGATTGAAGAGAGCAACCGTTCCGAACAAATCGAACAGCACCGCGTCGTAACGTTTCACCACAGTCCTTCACTGCTCGTATTGCGGCTTACGCACGCGCGTCCCAATCGGCCGGCGGTCGGCAAACCCCTCATCTCGTTTATGATAAAAAGCAATCTCTTTTTCGCCATACTGCCAACACAGATAGACGTCCTCCCCACCAACACAAGCAGGGAAGTCCACCAGGCCAAGCTCCAGTCCCTTGAACAGCCCGTCCAGCTGTTCGATCTGCTGAACGG
>CAZXFE010000138.1:0-10594 GCA_964639795.1 uncultured Enterobacteriaceae bacterium
AACTTGTGACATATGCCTGATTTTCACGTCTTAGCGGTATTTGAAGCCAGCGGTTCTTCTCCAGACGAGATCCAAGAGGCTGTCTCCACTCTTTTCGATTCTCTGTCTCACCAACGTGTCCGCTACTATGAGCATGAACTGAGTGAGGGGTTGAGTTCCTTATCCTCATCCGGCGGTCCGCACTATTGTATGGTATTCGCCGACTTTGACGTAGATGCCTACACTGAAGATAAGGCAATGGATTTTGCTGGAGATGCCCTAGATTATATATCGACTGAGACCTGCCAGTTCCTTGTGCTTGGGATAGTGCCGGGCAAACAGCGGGTCCAGCCGAAACGCGAGGAAGCTCGACGATCTGATCAGGACGGGCGAGGTGGGCGACGGCGAAGTACGCCAGGCCGGGGCCGAGGTAGGCAAGGGAGTCAGGAACGGGAGGCGATTCCTGAAGATCCGGTTCGGGAACCGCCTGAAGTAGCTCTGAGCGAGCCTGTCTCTCGGGACGAGCCTGTCTCTCGGACGAACGAAGTGCCGCTACCGGAGTCTGACGTGAGCTCATTTGAAATGGAGCCGAGTAGTGTTGATGCTGCTAGTGGGCCAGCAGAACTCGCAGAAGAAGGTGCGAGTTCCGTGCCCCCACCCCCATCCCGCAGTTCGGGTTCCATGCGGGTGACGGTGACTGTGAAACTGCGCGCTTCCGAGCTGACTGACACGCAGAATGGGGACATTGCGGCAGAACCGCAAGATCTCCTTCAGCAGGCCATCGCTGAAGCTCGACGCCGGAATCCCGAGGTCCCTGCCGACGTCCTTCCTGAGTCTGAATCTACACCGCTGCCTAGGGGGGATACGCTCTTCTCTTTGACCTGGAAGTATGCCGCTCCAGTCCCGTCAGCCAAGGACATATCCTAACCTTTTCGGCCATTTTGCCTTGGTTTCCTGCCGAATCTGAACAGCCTGACGGCTTTTCTCCTGCCTAAAAAACAGTGCTCCCGGTTATCCTTATGTAGCGACAAAAACTTTGTTCTAGCCTCGCTTTTTCCGGGGCCTCATGGTACACCACCCATCGTATTGCAACGATTTTCTGGAGGTGCGCGATGCAAGAGACAAACGGACATCCCCATATCTTGTCTGGTGTGAAGGTTTTGGACTTCACACAATACCTGGCCGGCCCAACTGTCACACGACTCATGGCAGAAATGGGTGCCAACATCATTAAAGTCGAGCAAGCCCCGATGGGAGACCCATCCCGTTTGTTGCCATTTATCAAAAATAACCGCAGTGCATATTTTGTCCAGCAAAATCGTGGGAAAAGAAGTTTATGCCTGGATTTTGATAAACCTGAGTCTCTTGAAATCTTGCACGCCCTTATTCCCACGGTCGATATAGTTGTTGAAAACTTCGGACCGGGAGTCATGGAAAAGCGCAGCCTCGATTATGTCTCGCTCAAAAAATTAAACCCCAAGATTCTTATGGCATCGATATCAGCCTTTGGCCGCACGGGTCCGCTCTCACATAAAGTGGGCTACGATTTTATCGCCCAGGCGTTTTCCGGTATTATGCATATGACCGGCAGCCCGGATGGCCCGCCCCAGTTTGTTGGACTGGGCATCGCCGATGTGAGTAGTGGCGTGCATGCGTTTGCTGCACTGGGTTATGCTCTATACCACCGAGAGAAGACTGGCGTAGGGCAGCATATTGATCTGTCGATGGTCGATGCCATGTTTCATATGCATGAGGTCAACGTGCAAGGACATGCTATGAGTGATGGGGAATTCCGCCCGATACGGATGGGTTCTCATCATTCGTTGGTCTGTCCGTGTGGAGTGTTTCAGGGACCTCAAGGCTGGATTGTCATACTCGTCCTCGATCGCCAGTGGGCTAATATGTGCAGGGCCATGGACAAGCCTGAGCTGATCGAAGATCCGCGTTTTGCGACGAATGCGGACCGGGCCAAAAACCAGCAGGAACTCATTTCTCTCATCGAAGAATGGATGCAGACTCAGCCGAGCGATGCGGCTGTCCTGCAGGTGTTGGAGGACCAGCGCGTACCGTCCGCTCCAGTGATGTCCATTACCGATATCCTGCAGCATCCGTATTTCAAAGCACGTGATATGGTCCGAACCGTGCCCGACCCCGTGCTGGGCGAAGTGACGATTCCGGGCTTTCCGCTCAAATACTCTGAATTTCCACAGCTGCTGGATATTCAAGCTCCACTTTTAGGCCAACATAGTGCCGACGTACTCAGAGAGCAGCTGGGCTACACAGACGAGCAAATTGCCGCATTCCGAGACAAAGGCGTACTCTATGCCGAGAATCGTTGAGCATCGTTAACGATCTAGTGAGGGAAACGGTAACACGGAGGGATGGACATGCCAGCTATAACAACGGATGCAGTCGAGATCTTCGGGCGTGGGGTTTCAAGAGCCGAAGGTATTGTCATCGATAAAGAAGGAAATACCTGGGGCGGGGGCAGAAACGGTATCGTTTACCAAGTGAGTCCGGACGGTGTGGTACATGAAGTTGCCCAATTGCCGGACCGCGCCATCCCGAATGGAGTGACCCTGGACCGAGAGGGCAATTTTGTTTATTGCGACCTGAGACATAAAGCGGTCATGCGTCTCTCGCCAGACGGAAAGGTGTCCATGATTGCCGACCGGGTAGGAGACTTTCCGATTTCGATTCCCAATTTCGCGAGTTACGATGCAGAGGGTAACCTGTATGTGTCCAACTCCAGCTCCCAGCCGGGCCGCAAGGTGTTCGAAGAATTTATCCACCCACAGCCTAATGGTGCAGTTGTTCGCATTCGGCCAGATGGTCGGACTGATATGGTCGCCACCGGGATCTATTTCGCCAATGGAACGGCCATCGACCCAAACGAAGACGCAGTCTATGTTTTGGAGAGTTCACGCAATGATTGCGTTCGTATTCAGATCAAAAAAGACGGTACGTTTGGCAAGCCAGAAATCTATGCCCAGGGATTTCCTGCACTGCCCGACGGAATGGCTTTTGATGTGGACCGCAATCTCTATATCACGTTGCCGGGCGTGCCGGAGAATGGCAAGCTTGAGCCGAGGAATACAATTATTCAGATCGATCCGAGCGGAAGTTGGTCTGTGTTGATTGACGACCCAGAGAGCACCAAGCTGTCGTTTCCAACCAACTGCGCTTTTGGCGGACCGGACATGCAGGATCTTTTCTTCGCCAATTTGGAAGGCGACCATTTCAGTCGCGTGCGAACCTCTTTTCGTGGCCATCCACTGTACCACCAACGTACCTAAGGGTTGACTGTTCGCGAACCGTGGCTGCGCACAGGAGGAAATCCCATGAAACACAGCACTGAGCGGATTCTCACCACTCATGTCGGTAGTCTGCCGAGGAATGTGACGCTTACTGATTTATTGATAGAGCAGGAGCAAGGACGCATGATAGATGAAGCCGAGCTGGAACGCGAGGCTGAATCTGCGGTCCAGCATGTTGTTAGTAAGCAGCTTGAAGCCGGAGTAGACGTTGGCAACGACGGAGAGCAGCCGCGGGTAGGCTTTCAAACCTATGTCCCCCGACGCATGAGTGGTTTTGGTGGGGAGAGCAAGCGTCCAACCCCGCGAGATATGGCCGAATTTCCTGATTTTATGGCTGTGATGCAGCGCCGCAATATGATGCGGGCCAAGGTGTTCAATGCACCGCAGGCCATCGCTGCGGTAGAGTATGAAGATTTGTCGGGCGTGCAGCAGGAGTGCGCGTTGTTTCTCAGCTGTACGGATCAACAGCCTGATAAATTCACAGAGCGATTTATGACAGCGGCCTCGCCGGGCATCATTGCGACCACGATGCTGAATGCCCATTACGACTCGCACGAACGCTATGTTATGGCGATCGCTGAGCAAATGAAAAAAGAGTACGAGTATATTCACGCCCAGGGCTTGCTGCTGCAACTCGATGCCCCGGATCTTGCCATGGAACGTACGTTTCTGTTCCAGGATCTTTCCATCGCAGAATTTCAGAAAATTATTGAAACGCATATTGAGGCCGTCAATATTGCAACGGAAAATATCCCGGCTGATCGTATCCGACTGCATATCTGTTGGGGCAACTATGACGGCCCGCACAATCACGACGTGCCGCTCGTGGATATTCTTCCGATTCTGTATCAAGCTCAGGTTGGCGCGTTGGCATTAGAACTGGCTAATCCGCGCCACCAACATGAGCATAAAGCCTTGCGGCGCTACCCCTTGCCGGCGACCATGCTTTTGATTCCAGGAGTCATAGACTCAACGACAAATTACATTGAACACCCGGAAATTGTTGCCGATCGTATTTGCCAGGTGGTCGAAGCGGTAGGTGAGCGTAGTCGGGTGATTGCCGGCTCTGACTGCGGATTTGGCACCTTTGCCGGATGGGAGATGGTTCCCGAGGGTGTGGTTTGGGCCAAGCTCCAGGCGTGTGCGGAAGGGGCCCGAATCGCGTCGCAACGTCTGTGGGGATAACCTGCTTTTCAGACACAAGAGTGGGGCTCTTGGGACAGGCCGCACTCGGTGTCTTGGTCGGTCTGGGGTTGTCTGGGTTATTAATCGCCTGCCACGTTCGCCGTCCAGCCCCGTTCGCGGTCGGCTGTAATACTCGAAATATTTTTCTTTGAATAGAAGCCGATTACGCCTAATGCGTCCTGCACGCGCAGGCGGCCTATAGGACCGGAGCTATAGGTAATATTCATGATGCGCCGCTGCGGGTCGATGATAAATGCCGCGGGTTGAATGATATTGCGTTTTTCCTCATACCAGCACCCGAGGGCGTCGGCGGTGGCTGGGCCGTCTACCCCGTACAGCATTGGAAACGTGAGACTCAATTTATGCACGGTCTCTTGGGCTTTCTCAAGCGGGTCGGTTGACAGTCCGTACAGACTGACCCCCTGCGTTGTGGCTTGCTCCAGCTTCTCTTGGTATTCAGCTAACTGCTGATCGCAGAACGGTCACCAGTGGGCCCGATAGACAATCAGAATCCCGTATGGAGTTGAGAGATCGTTGGGCAGGCTGACCGTCCCACCGTCAACGGTTGCTGCGGTCAGGCTCGGGAAATGATCGCCTGGATGTAGTCGCTGCATGATGCTCCTCCTTAATATGGCGGCCTGATGACAACCTGCTCCCTAAATAGTCTGTTGGCTTGTAGAGGTCAATGGAAAGGGCCGGGGCCTCGGGGTTTCTGGTCGTTCTATACCAATGGGACAGGATCTGCCCGGCAATCGGTTCAACGCAGAATTCGCCTTTGTGCAGATCGACACAGCCGTGCGCTGGAGATATTCGATCGCGGTTCAGCACGCTGACGAACTGAGTGTAGGCTCGCCGCCAATAGCTTTTGGAGTCACGTGATTTAGGGCCACAGGCTGGCAGTCCCACATAAATGCGAGCACGCGTTGGGTACTGTCACTTTCCCACAGACCAAGACAGTGTCGAAACTGTTGGCCTGATTTCGTATGCTTTTCTTGAAATTCTTTTCTTATAGTTTCTGCCGTTGGACCTGGGTCTTGCTGGGTGCCGCATCGATAAAAGAGCACGTCGAGGAGAGAGGGCCAGCCCCTGATTGCTCGAAGGATGGCCTCGCATGTTTCCTCAGTATCGAGTTTGCCATGCTGGGCAAGACGTTGATGGATGCCGACAGTGTTCCAGCGTCCAGGAGAGATCAGGGTTTTTAAGTGACCCTCGAACTCGGTTCGTTCATTTTGTGGCAAGGACAGCCAGCTCCATACGGCTCGGGGCTCGAAGAAGAAGAGGACGCTGAGTTGAACGTTGGTCTTTTTGGGCTGTTTAATTTGATCGAGCGTGGTCTGGACCTGATCTCGGAGCTGCTCTGTGGAGCATTGGCCCAGTATCCGATAGGTCATTACGCGTTGATCAGAGCTATGTTCCTGACAATACTGTATGAACCATTGTTGCAGATGCTCGCCAGTTGAAACCTGTGAAGGGATCTCTGTTCGGGTGACTTTCTTTCCGTTCGGCATATCGGCCGGCAGAACATGTCTATATTTGCTTCTATGATATGTGAGAGTCCCAAGGCTCTTGAAGCAAACACAAGACCAACCCCAGACCGCATAACTGCCAAGCTTCGCTCTTGAGTGTACGTCAAGGGATTATATTGTCGTGCTGCCGTATCCAAGACAGAGAGTGTCTCAGCGGATGCCTTGGCTGTGTGGACGGGCGTTGACATGCGCTCAGACGGCACTGTTTCAGCCGCTGACTGCGTCGCGGACGGAGAAAGGGGAGGGGAGGCAAGATCTTTTGTCGCGGAAAAGGCTCCATTGGCGACCCGCTTGTCTTCCTTGCCCGCAGATGAGGATTGAGGGGATGCAGCTTGAGAGATAGCGGCCGCGTCAAAGATTTGGCTTAACTGTTCATAGATCCGAGTAATCTGTCCTTCAAGTTCGAGCAGTGCTTTCCGGGGTGGCAGGTCTTTCATGGCCGCAATACCGAAATAGAGCAAACTCTCGGCGCACTGGGTTGCTACCTCGATCAGGGCTTGCTGGAGTTTGCATTGATGCTCTATCTGATTATGTTTCTGGCGAGCGATGCGCTGGACTGCATCGATAAACGTGTTTGCTTCTGGCCATTCCCCTGCCTCCGGAGGCAGAGCCTTGAGTTGGGTGAGCCAGTCTGCCCAATTAGCCGTGGGACCTGGCTCTGACTGTGGAGCCTCTCTATCGGTACGATTGGAACGAAAGAACGGGATACTGAACGCACGCTCATCCATGATTTGCTTTCCTCGCCAGAATTAGCGCTGTCGACACCCGGCGAAAAGTTATGAAAGCGATCGGCAGGCAGGGCGATTTCTTAACGGGGGTTGCGGGGGACGACAACGATTCGGACGGGCTTCAGCTATTCCAGCGGCCTATGCTACATATCACCACATGCCTAAACCGTCTTCATCTCCGTCTCCGTCAGGCGTTATCGCCACGTTGAAAAATTTCTTCACTCTGCTTTTTTTGAGTATTGGAGCGGGGCTGCGTAAGACGCCGACGACGCTCGTCCTGGTCCTAATTGGCCTCTTTATTTATTTTCGTTCGCCTGAAGAAGCGAACAAGTCTGAGCCGTCGCAGTTTGAAGAGCCTATTCCTCAGGAAGAACCCCAGCCGCCGGCTGATCTCTCTCTCGATGTCAGTCCGGCCTTCTGGACGTGTGTATATCGGACGGATACTCAGCTTTCGGCAAGTCGGTGGGGGGATGTCTATTTCGGTATGGAAGCCAGTCAGCAAGGGCGTATCGTTTCGATTTCTGTGTCTGCAAAGTGGGCCGACCTCCCGCCAGACCAACGCACTACAGTTGTCGAACTTGTTGTGTCTACGTGGCAGAAGAACAGCCAAGAACTCACGCTTTTTGATGCGGAATCCGGTTTAGAAAAAGTAACCCTCAAGAGGTCCAGTGATGAAAAGATAGTCGCTGTCTGGACTCCTAGAGACGGAGTGCGCTTTGTTGACTCTGGCGCAGGGGCCTAAAGAACCTGGTGTGGTCGGCAGGAATGAGAGGAGCAGGTGAGGCATGAATAGTGAGGCGTTCTTTACCATTGACTGGCAGGATGGCGCGGTGGTTATGATAGACCAACGTAAACTTCCCACACGGGAGGTGTATCGGACCTACAGAGATTACCGAGGAGTGGCGGGGGCCATTACTGATATGGTGATTCGGGGTGCGCCGGCTATCGGGGTTGCTGCGGCTATGGGGATTGCACTCGCTGCGCGTCAGCTTAAGCGCATTGCAAATCCTACAGAGTTTGAACGCGTCTGCCAGGTCTTTGCCGCTACTCGGCCAACCGCAGTCAATCTCTTTTGGGCGATTGACCGTATGACGAAATGCTATAGGCGTGTCTACTCTCAAGGGCGTGATGCGCTGACGGCGCGCTTAGAGCAAGAAGCGCTCAAAATTCGCGATGAAGATGTGGCGGCTAATCGTCGTATGGGTCGCTACGGGGCAAAACTGATCCCTCGAGGTGCAAGTATTCTGACCCACTGTAATGCGGGCGCCCTTGCCACGGCCGGCTATGGAACAGCTCTCGGGGTTATTCGAGCAGCGTGGGAGCAGGGCAAGAATATTTCTGTCTTTGTCCCAGAGACGCGACCGTATCTCCAGGGCGCGCGCTTAACGGCTTGGGAGCTCGTGTCTGAAGGGATTCCTGCGACCTTGATTACCGACAATATGGTTGGCCATTTTATGCAAAAAGGTGCAATCGATTGTGTGATTGTGGGGACGGATCGTACCGCGGCCAATGGTGATGTGGCCAATAAGATCGGCACGTATACGTCTGCGGTCCTGGCCAGGCGACATAAAGTCCCGTTCTATGTGGCTGCACCAACGACGTCTATTGATCTGGACTGTTCCTCTGGTAGAAAGATTCCGATCGAAGAACGATCTGCCGTAGAAGTCACCCACGTCCTACGCAAAAAGATTGCACCGGACGGGATTAATGTCGCCCATCCGGCCTTTGATGTCACCCCACATACGCTTGTCAGCGCGATCATTACGGAAAAAGGTATCGCTCGCGCACCTTTCTCGAAGTCTCTGGCTCAATGTGTTGGCACACGCCGAAGCGTGGCAAAGAAATAGCCCTCAACCGCTTGCCTGGCGCAAGATCTGTTTGGCCAGGGCCTGATGCTCTGGTGCACCGATAGGCCGGATCTCTGCTACTGATCGGGCGGCGAAGCGTTGCTTGAGTCGGAGCAGACGCTGTCGAGATTTCTGTAAGCGAGCTGGAGACAATGCGCCTATGCGGAGTGCGCGCTGACAGGCTTCACGTGCGCTGCAGGCACGTTCGAGGCTTTGGCAAATTAAGATCAAGTCGGCTCCCGCTCCAAGGGCTTGTGCTGCGGCGTCCCCAACCGAAGAGTGTCGAATTATGGCCCCCATCTCCAAGTCATCTGAGACGATAACACCCTGGAAGCCCAAGTCTTGGCGCAGGAGGTTGTGCATGACTAGGGATGACAAGGAGGCCGGCTGTTCCGGATCATACGCGGGATACACAACGTGAGCCGTCATAATCAGCTCGATTTGCTCAGCTATAGCAGCCTGAAACGGTACCAGGTCGACGTTCTCAATGTGATCCTTTTCCCGTTCATCTCGGGGGAGGTCTTCGTGCGAATCCATCAGGGTTGCGCCGTGGCCAGGGAAATGTTTTCCGCATGGAATAATGTTGGCTTGGCGTAGCCCGCGTGCGAGGGCGCAGCCGAGCTGAGCAACCCGCTGAGGATCCGAGCCAAACGCCCGATCACCAATGACGGTGTTGTGCGGATTCGTAAACACATCCAGGACCGGGGTAAAGTCAATGTCAATGCCAACGCTGCGCAATTCATGGCCTAGTGCGCAGCCAACCTCATAGGCCAGCCGGCTAGAGCCCGTCTCACCCAGTCGCAAGGCCGGTGGAAAATGGGTAAATGGGGGAGCGAGCCGGTGCACCCGCCCGCCCTCGTGATCGAGCGCGATGAATACTGGGTTATCAGGCTGCAGGCTGCGCAGATCGGCACACAGCGCCCGGAGAGTCTCAGGATCGGTATAGTTGCGAGCAAAGAGAATGACGCCACCTGGCTGTAGGTCCTGGAGTGTATCTCGCGTCTCGGCATCGAGTGTCGGATGCGGGATGCCCACCATCATCAGTTGGCCAATGGAGTCAGACATATCCATGTCAGACATATTCATATCACTCATATCTATACCGACACACTAGCAAGAACACCTCCCCAGGAAAAGAAAATCCCTCTAGACAAACATCAGAAAAATATGCTATCTGCACGCCCATAATACTTCCCTGCTCGGGGCAGAAGACGCGGTGGGAGGCGCAGGCTCGTGGGCGACGAACCAGTCGACCCGATTGAGCCAAGCGGGGAAAGCGAGCAGGACGGTAGAAATAGCAGACCGCTTGGATCCTAATAACCCGGACCGAGACGGATGGCAACAAAACCGTGTAGTGAGAGAATGTCCGAGGCCGCATGGCTGACTCGTCAGTTGTCGTGCCGTTTCAGGTTCTCTCCTCCGGTGCCCTCCGACAGCGGTTCAGACGAACACGCTTGATACAGGAGGCCCGATATGCAACATCGTTCGGCGAAAATCTCCGTCCCTGAGCTTCAGCGCTTAAAGGTATCAGGCCAAAAGATAACTGCGCTGACGGCCTATGATTACCCATTCGCCCGGATCCTGGACAACTGCGGTATTGATTTTATTCTGGTTGGCGATTCTTTAGGAACCGTGGTTCAAGGGGCTGATACGACGTTGCCGGTCAGTATGGATGAGATGGTCTACCATATTCGCCTGGTCACGAAGGCACGGCCACGGGCGCTGGTTGTGGGGGATATGCCTTTCCTGTCTTACCAGGTCGGGATTTGTGACGCGATCGCCAACGCCGGGCGTTTGCTTAAGGAGGGGGGCGCCGAAGCCGTCAAGCTGGAAGGCGGGGTCAATGCCGCACGAGTCATCAAGGCCATCGTGAATGTTGACATTCCGGTCATGGGCCATATAGGGCTCACCCCGCAGTCTGTCCACCGTATGGGTGGTTATAAAGTCCAGGGCAAAAAATCCGGCCGCCAGCCCGGCGCGCGCGAACGTCTGATCGAAGACGCCGAAGCTGT
>CAZXFE010000139.1:0-10566 GCA_964639795.1 uncultured Enterobacteriaceae bacterium
CTCCTTTTATCGTTTCCGTGGAAAGCCCCGTCTTCATAGTCTGAAACAGGGGCGGCGGTCAACAGCAGCAGTGCACTAGCGGTACTCTACTACAGTCAGCCCGGCCAATTCTTTCCCGAAGTGATACAAGAAAGGTTGATGCCATGTTGAAAGGGGCACAGGAGATGTCTGACCGGAATGCAGCCCAACAAGACCGCACTACAGACTGGGACATGTCTCCCTATTTCTCTGAGATGGGTGGGGATTCGTATCGTACCTTTCGTCACACACTCGATACGGACGTGAAAGTGTTACTCCAGCACGTACACACGCTGGGGGAGATTGAACACGCCCAGCTTCCCGTCTGGATCGACCTCCTGCAAAAGCTCGAAGAGATAACGGCCCGCACGGGACATCTCTCTTCCTATCTTGGCTGTATGGGAGCTGCGGACGCGGGAAACGAAACGATTCAACGCGAGACAGCGGCAGCCAAAGCAGCCCGCGCGGGATTAGTCAAAATCTTTGTCGTGATTCGGGCTGCTCTCAAAGAAGCTGACGAAGACGTTTTCGCCGCACTCCTGAATGCCCCAGAGCTCAGTGAAGCGACCTATTTTATTGGCCGCCTGAGGAAGAGCGCCAACTGGAGTATGGAACCCGAACTGGAAGCCCTAGCTGCGGATCTGGATGCCACAGGATTGTCCGCGTGGGGACGTCTTTATGACCAAGTCTCCGGCACGCTCGAATTCGACTTAGTTGTTCCAGGGCAGGAAACGCGGCGCTTACCCGTAGCCATGACACGCAGTCTCCTTGAAGACGCCGATTCGACCGTCCGCAAAGCTGCTCTGCTGGGTGCGAATCGCGCCTGGGAGAGGACGAGTAGCGTGACGGCCGCCTGCCTGAATGCGATAGTCGGAGCGAGGCTGGCGCTCTACAAACGACGGGGCATTCAGCATTTCCTCGAACCCGCTCTGTTTGATGCGGGCATTTCCCAGAAAACGCTGGATACCATTATGGCCGTGGCAGCTGCCCGTAAAGCCGTTGCCTGGCGCTATCTGCAGCGTAAGGCGCAACTGCTCGGCCGAGAGAAATTGGGCTTCCAGGATTTGATGGCACCCCTCCCACTGGTGCACAACGAACGGGTCAACTGGGCAGAAGCCCGAACGCGCGTCCTCAGCGCCTTTAAGAGTTTTTATCCGGACCTGGCCCGGTTTGCGAAAATAGCCTTTGACCGCGGCTGGATCGATTACTCTCCCAGACTAGGAAAACGGCCTGGCGGGTTTTGTTCAACCTCATCGATTATTCGTCAGTCGCGTATCTTCATGACGTATAACGAAACCGTGGGCGATATTTCGACGTTGGCTCACGAGCTTGGCCATGCCTTCCATGGCTGGCTGATGCGCGATATGCGTCCCTGGTCACGGCGCTATCCATTGACCCTAGCTGAGACTGCCTCCACATTTGCCGAGCAGCTGCTAATTGATGCGGTCTTAACCAACCCCGCAGCTACACCCGCAGAGCGGGCACTTGTGCTCGACAGTCGCATGCAGGACGGGGCGGTATTTTTGCTCAATATTCCGATGCGATTCTCTTTTGAGAAGGAGGTGTATGCGAAACGCGCCCAAGGCGAACTCAGCGTGAGTCGTTTGAAAGCACTCATGCAAGAGGCTCAGCAAGAGTGGTATGGCGACTGTTTGGCCCAAGACGAACTCGACCCTTGGTTTTGGGCCTCCAAGCTACATTTTTATATTACGGACGTCAGCTTCTACAATTTTCCGTACACGTTTGGCTATTTGTTCAGCATGGGCATCTTTGCCTTGGCCAAAAAAGAAGGCCCCGCATTCCTACCCCGGTATGAGGCCCTCCTACGTCTGACTGGCAGTGGTAGTGCAGAAAACGTTGCGGCAAAGTGTATAGGCGTAGACCTTGAAGCCGCAGATTTTTGGAACGCATCGATTGATCTGATCGAGAACGACTGGGCACTGTTTCAGACCGAGACGAATGACCTGTTTGATAAGGGCGCGTTTCGCAGGACATAAGGAAAGTCTTGGCTGTCTTGAACGAAATATTCGTCTATTGATCTCAGCGGCAGTACGAACGTGAGAAGTCCGTCAGCGTCTCCCCTCATTTTTCATATTGGCTGCTGTGTCATTGCAATTGCACTGCCTCTCTGTCCCGAGCGAGAGATTCAGGACGGGCCGAAGGCGATCAGCGACAAGCTAAGCAAGGGCGGCGGCGTCCCGTGGAGAGAGATGTACATGGTAGGAAAGGGCCAATTTTTCCAGAGAGGGAGGCCGAGACATCGATCAGAATCGCTTCCTTCTGAGTAGCCAGGGGAAGCACGATCGCATCTAAACGGTCCAATGTCTCTACCAGAAAATCATGGTTGAGCCCAACATGGTGATTCTATCCGTTCCTTTTGGGCGGCAATGGTTGGGTGGTGCACCAGGCGGGCCTGTGTGAGAAGAATGGGCTCGATGGACGTGATAGGCCAGGCAAACAGATTATAGACATTGCGACTGCAAAAGTCCTCCAGAATAAAGGTCCCGACATCAGTTTGGGATCGCTAAAACAGACTCCACAAAACCGCTCCGCCGAGAAAAAAATCCACCACTACAGGAAACGAGGAGGTGGAGGGAATAAAGGCCTGGTGAAGTCCCACAACAAGAGGGAAATGATCGGCCAGTAGACGATGTCGAAAATCCGAGCCAGGCTGCAGTACCGCAAGCAGGTAAACTTATAGACTAGGCCCCAGATCGCGCTGGTTGAAAAGCCGAGATCTTGGTTGAAAAGGAAGCGCCCGATTATCAGAGCTTCCCTCGGCCTACCTTGATAAAGATGTCCTCTGACGTGGAATCCGTGACGTTGATGTCGATGATTGGTCCGCAATTTTGTGTCAATTGTCTCAGCAGGGCGTTCGGTTGACGAGTCGGATCGTCGAGGACAAAGCTTAACGAGGTCGCACCGTTTTGCTCAATCTGTGATACCCCATCGAGCTGATGCAAAGCCGAAATAACCGTCACTATTTGAAATGTGACCTCCACGACTTGGTGCGGAATGAGCCGTTTAATATGGGCTGGCGATATCGATGCGCAGAATCTCACGCATGCTCAAAAAGGCAATGCGTCCACACAGCTCCTTGACTTCATTCAGATTGTGCGAGGTAAACACCACCGTGGTTTTCCGCTTCTGTTGAACCGACTGGAGTGCGCGCCGCGTTTTTCAGCGATGTCCGGGTCGTTGAGAAAGTTTTTTCACAGAGTGACGCGGCCATGTTGGCCTAAACTCAGGTGTTGAAGCCGATGTTTCGCCAGCTCTGTAATACAAAACCATTCGAGCAGTTTGTCAATTTTCTAAAGGAGACGACGTAGCCCATTGATCAGGCCATAGACCGTGAGGTTTTCTCCAACCGTGAGCACTCCGCTCATGCTGGTACAAGCGGCTGCCACGTCCTTATCACGGCCTATAGCGACGCGATTGGAGGAAAAGTCCTGCTAAATAACGCGGATCGGATCGCTATCAGCGATTATGAGTCCCAGCAGAATATTAATAGCTGTGGATTTGCCGGCACCGTTTGGCCCGAGCAGCCGGAAAAATTCTCCCCGCTCAATATTTAAGGACAGAACACGAGGGCATCGACCGTACCGTAGCGCTTACGCACATCATGGATTTCGAACAAGGACATAGGGCGGTGACTGTCGTAAGGAAAAGGAAGTAGAGCAGAGGGGCGGTTCACGAACCGCCCCGCGCAATTAAATGACACCCTTTTCTTTCAACTGGGCGACTTCTTCCTGGCTTAGCCCGGCAAAGTGGGTATAAATTTTCTCGTTATCATGTCCGACCGGGACTGAGCCGCGCCAGATTTTCCCCGGAGTCTCTGAAAAAGATGGGCTCACGCCAGAACCTTTGACCGTGCCGACCTGTTCGTCTTGCCACTCGATATGGACGTTGCGAGCCTTATAATGTGGATCTTCCGCCATGTCCCGACTATTCATAATGGGACTGCAGGCGACCTGGCCAGCATTGAATATCTCGACCACTTCGGCAACCGTCCGTTCAGCGATCCAGCCTCGCAGTATTGCATCAAATTCAATGCCTTCCATGCCGTTCACATCGGTACTGGCCTTCTGCCACTTTTCGTCCTCTGGGTCGAGTTCGAGGACATGACACACGCGTGAGAAAACGGCCAGGCCAACTGCGCCAACGACCACCCAACCATTGCTGGCCTGGAACGCGTCGTAGGGCTGAAAGGCGGTGGCTTTATTGCCCGTCCGCTCACGGACGAAGCCATTCGCAAAATACTCGATCATTGTGCCGGACAGCAGGCGGTGAACTGACTCAAACTGAGACACATCGACCACTTGTCCCTTGCCAGTGCGCTGGGCGGAGATATACCCGGCTAGGGATGACCACAAGCAGAACAGCGCAGTGATATAATCGGCCGTCCAGGGGTTTGCTCGGACTGGCGGATCTGGGTCCGGAAAGCCGGTTTGGTACATGAGTCCGCCAAAGGCTTGTCCGATCATGTCGTACGAGGCACGCCCGAGGTAATCTTCGTGGCCGCTCTGGCCGTAGCCGGAGACGTGGGCAATGACGAGCTTAGGATTGGCTTGAAGAACGACGTCGTCGGTCAAGCCCCACTTAGAGTACGAACCGGGTTTTGAACTCTCCATCCAGATGTCACAGCTTCTGATGAGCTTCAAAAAGAGTTCTCGGCCTTCGGGCTGACTAAAGTCGAGCGTGGCATGCCATTCGTTTCGACGCTCCTGGATCCAGGTTGTCGCGGCTTGGCCGGTGCCGTCTTTGGTCGGGAGCTGCATGCCCAAATGACGCCAGGCTGCATCCCCTTCTCCCGGTCGTTCAATCTGGATGACCTCTGCCCCCATTTCTGCGGCCAGAGCTGCGGCAAAGGGTTGAGCCACTAGACTGCCGGTCGATACCAGTCGTACACCCTGCAAAGAGCCAAACTCCTCCGGTAGGAGTGATGTTGGACGTGCCACTATGTTGATCCTCCCCCTGTGTCTCGGGCCATGCTCTCCATCCCTAACGGACCCTAACGGAAATCGAAGTTGAAAGAAAGGGACAGAGGCCTAAACAAAGGCAGTCAGAGAATGAGGTAAATATCTATAAAGACAGAGATATTCCTATGGTTCATCAATAGTATTCTTCCCTGCTGGGGTTAAAAGTTCACAAAAGGCTGCCGCTGCCGGGAATGTGAACATGACTCCAGCTCGAAGGAGCACCGCGAAGAACCGATCCTATGCAAACCGCAAACAGCCCGTTTGGTCTGTACTACGTTGATCGAGATCAGTTGGCCTCGCAGTTACCGGACGGGACGCGAGCGTACGAACACTTCCTGGACGGGCGAAACGTGTGCAAACAAAGCACTTTCAGCTCTTTCTGGACAATACTACCGAGCTGATCTTTATTATGGCTGCGGATGGGACAGTCTGCTACGAAAGCCCAGCCTGTGAACGTGTCCTCGGATACACGGGGGAAGATGTGACCGGAGAAAGCCTCGTCTCTTTCGTCTATTCTCATGACACGCCAGCCCTACGGACAATTCTGACCGAAGCTCTGGAGCAGCTAGGCAAGAATGGCTTTGCCCGGTATCGTCTGCGTCACCATAACGGCGAGTTGTGTGTGCTTGGGATAACGGCGACAGGTTTTTGTACTGAAGCAGCCGTCGTGAGTGTAATTTTACGCTGTCATGAAGCGATCGAACGGCGTTCGGATACTCAGTCGGCTGCGCAGTCCAAGAGGGTAACAGGACTGGACTCAGTAGAAATGCCACCCTCCTGCATTTGCCGAACAGAGGCCTCTTTGTAGAGATGCTTCAACAAGCGGTGCTGTCTTCTCGCCCAAAAGGGTCTGCTGCTTGCACTGTTACTCATGGATTTGGATCAGTTTTGGGGAATCAACGGTACCTTCGGACATTGCTGGGGAGATGCGCTCCTGCGACAGGTTGGAAACCGAGTACGGCAGGCTTTACGGAAATCTAACGGTACTGCCCGCCTTTGGGGGGATGAATTTTGCGAACTTCTGCCAACGGTCGGAAGTCTTGAGGGCGGGATTCGTATTGTCCGCCGTATCCTGAATGCATTAGACGAACCATTTTCGATTGAGGCGCAAGCGGTACGTGTGGGGTCGAGCATCGGCATAGCCTTGTCCCCTGAACATGGGGCCGACGTTGACGCGCTACTACGGTGTGCCGTTATTGCGCTGTATCAGGCGAAACACACTGGCCTGGGTTTTGCCGTGTACGTAGACGAATATGATTTGTACAGCCCGGATCGCATCATGCTTGCGACGGAGATTCGCCAGGCAATTGATCAGCATCAACTGACGTTGTACTACCAACTGAAAATCAGCATGATCGACGGCCAGGCGCGGGAGGTCGAGGCGCTGACGCGTTGGGAGCATCTGAAACGCGGGCTGCTCTCGCCGGACCAATTCATCCGCTTAGCCGAGCAGATCCGATTGATACGCGCTTTCAGCTGCTGGGTCTTACAATCGGCCTTGCGTCAGAGCAAGATCTGACACCGCAAAGGGTTTACGAGCCGTATTGCGGTGAATCTTTCGATGCATAATTTGCAGGATGAAAGACTCCCGCATATCATCAAAAAGCTTCTCAAAACGTCGGGCGGAAATCCGAACTGGTTGGGGGTAGAGGTCACTGCCGGTGTGCTTGCTGCCATCCCATCCGAGCTCTCGATATCCTGTCGCACTTGCACGATATGAGCGTCTGGATTGCGATGATGACTTCGGGACCGGTTATTCGTCTATTGCGGTGCTTAAGCGGCTGCCTTGATGAGATTAAGGTCGATAAATCTTTTGTTATGGGTCTTACGACCGAAGCGCAGGATGTTGCCATAGTTCGCGCGACGATAAACCTCGGACAGAGTCTTGGACTGACAGTGACCGCAGAGGGTGTTGAAAACCAAGAGACGGCGGATTACTTGGCGGAATTGGACTGTGACTTCACCCAGGCCTATTATTATAGTCGTCGGGTTCTGGCTGCTGATATCACGCCCTGGCTTCAGTCGGGCCAGCAAACGTTTGTTCCTCTGCAACAGACCCGCTCCGTTCAGCGGTTTGTTGAACATGGAAAGCTCTCTTGTCAGTGAGGAACAGCGCCCTGAACCGATCGTGTCTAGTCCGACTGCATTGGTGAAGAGCTATGGCAGCTAAAGTTCTGATGTCTCATGCCCCCACCCGAGCCAGTATCTCCCTCCTTCTGATGTTCCGCGAAAAGATGCCGCGCTTACAATTTTGATCGCTGAAAATGATCAGAATATTGGAGAAGTGGTGACGTTGCTGGTGAAGAGGATGGGCCATAACGTTTGCACCTCAACCACCGGCAAAAGGGCGCTCGCGCAAATCCATGCCCACTGGATTGACAACGTTCTGCTTGACATCATAATTCCCTAGATGGATGGCTTTGAGCTGTGTCGTATCTTACGCGACGATGTCGCGTTTCAGGATCTGCATATTATCATTACGTCAGCGAAAGATACGCTTGAGGATAAGGTCATGGGCTTGGATTTGGGGGCGGCAGATTATCTGACCAAGCTGGTTAGTCTGGCTGAACTCAAAGCGCGGATCGGGGTCGGCAATCGCATTCTTGGTGCCCAGAAGACGCTGAAAGAACAGTGGGCCATGTTGGAGCAAGTTGCGCGAGAGGATGCGTTGACCGGGCTACACAATCCGAGTTCCTTTGAAGAGCCGGTAGAGGAAGAATGCAAGCGGGTCTTACGCTATCTGCATCCGCTGACGGTCCTCCTAGGAGATAGAGACCATTTCAAACAGGTGAATGATCGTTTTATGGTCACGCCCAGGGTGATATTGTCCTGAAACGTGCGAGCCAAACCCTGATTGATACCTGCCGAACGACCGACGCGATTGCACGCTACGGAGGAGAAGAATTTGCGATTCTCCTACCGGGAACCGATCTGGATGAGGCGCAAGTCGTTGCGGATTGTCTGTGTGCCACAGTGCGCGCACTCTCTTTTTCTTCTCTTACTGATTCCTTCCAGGTCACTATCAGTATCGGCCTTGTCTCCCTTACACCTAGATATTCCCACCGCTGTTCTGAACTCTTGAACAGGTGGATAAAGCCCTGTATATGGCAAAAGGGAACAGCCGAGATAGCGTGAAATGCTGGCACGGTCACTGAAACGCGCATTATTCGGTCAATAATGGTATTCGGCGGTCCCTTTTCAATTCTAGGAGTGCTCGCTTTTCTACTTTGGAGGAGGGGATATGTATAAAGTGATTGGGATTTTGAAACGTCCTGAAGGCATGGACATTGCAGATTTTCGCCGCTGGTGGATCGAGGAGCACGCGCCTAAGGTGAAGCGATGGCCCGGCATCAAACGTTACTGTGTCAATCTGTCTACCACTGATGATCAGCGCTATGATGGGGTTGCTGAGGTCTGGTTTGAGAACAAAGAAGATATGGACAACGTCTTTGGTACGTCCGAAGGCCAGACTGCCAGAAATAGTGCTTCAGGTGGATCACAAGAGATTGTGATTTTATCGACCGAAGAGCATGTCATGGTGGATGGCTAGCAAAAAGAAGCAGACAGAGACAGCGGAGGGACGGTTCACGAACTGTCCCCTTGTTTTTTAGCGATCCGTATTCCGCAGTACCTGACCCGGCAAGCAGGCTTGATACTCGTCGTCCTGGTACAGGACTTGGTCTGAACGTTTCGACCTCGCTCAAGACCGGCCTGTGGAAGCCTGTACTGAGGATTGCCGAAGCGAGCGACTGTTATTACAGGTCAACTCGGACGCCCGCATCTACGCCCATGGAGACCCGATAGCCGCCTTCTTGGGCGGCTTGGAATTTATCACACCACGTTTTCAAATTGTCTCGAATTTTCTGCTGGCATTCATCTGTTGTAGTGTATTCACGGACCATATCGAAAACGGGTTCGCCGTGGGCCTTTGCCTCACCAATGTGGGCATAGAAGAATTCAAGATCTTCCCGACTCGTGGGCAACAACCGGCTGCAATATCTCTTTTTCCGTTGCACCCAGCGCTTTGGCCAGACGCATGGACAGTATCCAGTGTGGGGCTTCTCCCCGGCCCATGATCGTTTCTTCATCGATCAGGTTCTCAACAATATGACGGCGTATTTTTTGGTCTAACGGTCCCAGGCCCGTATTCATGAAGATACCGCCAAACGTCCGGATATGCTGACCAGTGACATAATACAGATTGAGCGCCCATTTTTTGAGTTGCTCACGGGACAGTTCGCCGGCTACCAGGCCCTGATAAAAGCTCGGACCAAGCAGGGGCTTTGTGTCCTCGTGTTGGATGTAGTGAAGCAAATCAGTCAGAAATATATCGACCGTTGGTATAACAACCCCTCTTTTTCCTGGCCTATACAGCCCTATTTAGCCTTTTGTCAGTAAAGCGCGCAAGAGAAAGCTGTATGCTAAGAACAGGATTCAACATGGGCCAGCTGCCGGCATCGCAAGGCTGACAATGGTTGCGCCCCAACTGCCGGCTTCCAGCGGCGCATCGTGAAAATGTGTCACAAAAGAAAGGCGAGTGAGCAGGGCGCGGATGCTCTCGCGCTGCCTGCCTTTGCCCTTTCCGTGAATGAGGCGGACTTGCGCGAAGCCGGCTTTACAGCATTCGAGTAGGTATTCCTCAACCACACTGCGGATCTCCTTCGGGGCAAAAGGATGCAGGTCAAGCACGTCCTCAATTGGCAGGACAATAGGGTCGGGAAAGGCAAAGGCGGCGTCGATTTCTTCGGGAGGGCGAGCGAGTATGTCTTCGTCCTTGCGGGGCATTGGGTAGGCCTATTTCCTTTCTTCGTCAGTTCGAATCGCCATTTCAATGGACCAACGCACCTCTTCCTCTTTGAAAAACAGCGCCCCTCGTGTCTTCCGTGGCAGACGGTCAGCAACCGCTGCATAGCGTTTTTGGGCGATTGTGAATACCTCACGAAGAACGCTGCGAGCCTCAAGCGGGAGCTTGGGCAGCTCAGTATAGATGATAGTGAGAACATATTGGTGTTCGAGCAATGCTGTTGCGAGACGTTCGACTAACTCAACTCTGCCTTGGCTTATTTCCTCCTGTTCACCGGGGGGTGTCGCGATCGCCTGTTCTGCCCGGTCAATGTAAGACCAATATTGGTCCGTAGCGATCTGTGCAGCAGCAGTATTTTGAACGTTCAGCATGTTTTCGGCTTCGGCCAGCTTCTCTCCGGCAAAAGAGAGTGAGAGCTGGAACTTCTCTAGCGGCGTCTCAGCCAGCCAGAGTTGTCCTTCTTCGTACCACGTATCGAGGCGGTACCAGGTGCTGTCCGGGGTGCGGCCTGGTTCGGACAGCCACTCGACATTGCCAAAGGCGCTCATGAAGCCATGGCCGGCAAAGGCTGGATATGAAGCAAATAAAATGAGCACACTGATAAAACTGCTGCTCGTCTGAGGCTGTTTCATGAAGTCTTCTCACTATTGGGTGACGCTAAAATGGACGGCAAAATCGAGTGAATGGTCGTGTCATTCCCGTCTGTATATTCAGCGACCTCAATCAAAAAATCGGCAGCCAGATACTCCCCGTTTGGAGCGAACT
>CAZXFE010000140.1:0-10560 GCA_964639795.1 uncultured Enterobacteriaceae bacterium
CTTTCTGTTTGTTTTCCTGTGCAGTCCTGCCTGGGCCGTACTGGAGGCCAACGAAGAAACGCCTCTTGTAGTCCTTCGAGAAACGCAGCAGATCCGGATTTATGGACTCATTTACCCCACGCGTTTCAATACTGCCCAAGGAGACGAGGCACGTTATCATTTGCTGACCTGGAGAGGTGGCAGGTCAAAAGTCGCATTAGTTGAGACACCGGCCGATGACCTGAAATTTTACGAAGCATTGATCGTGCTCAGGGCCCAGCCTGGGGATAATCTTTCCATGGCCGCGTGGACGCAGCGGTCCGATCCTGACAGCACTGCTCCGCATGAGAAAGTCCAAGGTAGCAAACTTGATGTTTCCGTCTCATGGCAAGGAAACATAGCCGGTCTGCCAATCGACCAGGTGCTGCTCCAACCCCCAGTCCCCACCCCGCAACCTCCTGTTGCCCTTTACTTTGGCGGAAACCGTGATCGCTGGTTTAATCGCATCCCGGTTATGCCTCGGCCTGGATGTCTGATGTGCTTGTATAGCTGTCCCAGCGGTAAGGTGAGCAATGGTTCGCTGAGTATTGCCGACTATATGGTTCGACCGCAGCGGTTTAACGCGAAAACAGAACTCCTGCCTGCCGACGGAACACCTGTGACGCTTACCGTTCAAGTGCGTCCGTGACCGCCGTAATTTATGAATACAGAACTGCCACGTATTGCAGTGATCATTCC
The DNA here is from genome assembly GCA_964639795.1 of uncultured Enterobacteriaceae bacterium. Classification (GTDB taxonomy): domain Bacteria; phylum Desulfobacterota; class Binatia; order Bin18; family Bin18; genus Bin18. The sequence continues at coordinate 718 of CAZXFE010000140.1, forward strand.
TGCGCTCAACGAAGAGATGTCCTTGCCTAAGGTGCTAGCCGGCCTTCCATGGAAGCAGCTCGAAGAGGTCGTCGTTGTGGATAATGGTTCTTCAGATCGAACAGCGACAGTTGCTCAAGATTGTGGGGCGACCGTGTTGCGCGAAATGCGTCGAGGCTACGGTTGGGCTTGTCTGGCCGGCATTTCCTACTTGAAAGACAAACAGCTCGACAGCCCGCCGGATATGGTGGTCTTTCTTGATGCCGACTATAGCGATTACCCTGAAGATTTAGAGGACGTGATCCGCCCCATTGTTGAATGCGGATATGACATGGTCATCGGTTCTCGAACAAAAAGGGCCGAGCCGGGCGCGCTCCTTCCCCATGCGCGTTTTGGCAATAGGCTTGCCACGGGTCTGATTCGTGTCTTATACGGTTTTACCTACACCGACCTGGGGCCTTTTCGAGCTATCCGTTTCGCCGAGCTTCTGAGTTTGGATATGCAGGATCAAACCTATGGCTGGACAGTCGAGATGCAGATTAAAGCCATCCGCTTGGGCTTACAGATCACCGAGGTTCCCGTCCGCTATCGAGAGCGGATAGGCCAATCTAAGGTGAGTGGCACCATAAAAGGCACCATCCTTGCGGGCTACAAGATCCTCTGGACCGTGTTTCGCTACGCCAGGAGATCGGTGTGATTGAAAAGAGTATCAAGCGGAACTTGGAACGGCATTTCGAATGGAATTTGGCATTTGCTCCAGATGAAGTTGTGCCGCGTTTAGAGAATCTCTTTTGTCAGCATGGGTATGCCTACACAAAAGAAGGGCAAGCATCAGACAGGCACTTTCACGCCACTATCGGCCAAGGTACGCTTGATATCGTGACGCATCCTCTTGAGCCAAAGAGGAGTCCGTTTAGTGCGAGTATATTTGAGCAACGGACCTTGGTGCGCCTGACCTATATGGGAGTGAGCAAAGAAGATCAGGCCACCTTCAAACATCGACTCACCCTGGCGTTCCTGCGGGTAGGGGGCTAATGCGCGTCAGCGTCGTGGTACCAACCCTCAACGAAGCGGGCACGATTGGACAGACACTAACCCGTATCCGACAGGCGGGGCAGTGTGAATTAATCGTGGTTGATGGGGGGAGCGGCGACGAAACTCTTGAAATCGTTCGTAAGTCGGCGGATCGTGTGCTGTCCGCTCAGCGCGGCCGGGCTTACCAGATGAATGCTGGGGCGCAGGTTGCGACAGGAGCGACGCTCTTGTTTTTACATGCAGACACGTTGCCTCCACCTGGTTTTCCGTACTTGATTGAGCAGGCGCTTATAGATCCCGACGTAGTTGGTGGGCGATTTGACGTGGACCTGGATGCAGCAGGCTGGGCGTTTCGGATGATTGGCGCTTTGATGAATATCCGTTCTCGCCTCACACATATTGCGACAGGCGATCAGGGGATATTTGTCCGTCGAGAAACCTTCAAATCTATAGGCGGTTACCCAGAATGGGACATCATGGAAGACCTGGAGTTCAGCCGGCAGCTCAAACGGGCGGGGAAGGTTGCGTGTTTACGGAATCGAGTTCAGACATCTGCACGTCGTTGGAAAAAGCACGGCGTCACCAAAACCATTCTGATCATGTGGGGGCTGCGCTTGTGCCATTTCTTTGGTATCCGGCCGGCTGCGCTTAAGGCGTTTTACGTGGATACGCGCTAGGCCGAAAAGAAAAAAGGACACGATTTCTCGTGTCCCGTGATACGGTAAATGGCTTATTTTCTGGGAATGTCGGGAGCGAACTTACTGTACCGACCCTTCGTAAATGCCCATCACTGTGTCCAAGAACTTATGGGCGTCCTCTTTGACCCGCTGGAATGAATTCCGGCCAATTATGGATCCAAAGCCGCCACCGTCGCGGATAGCACGGACTTCATCAAAGAATTCTTCATCGCCTTTGGCTGCTCCGCCTGAGAAGATGACAATACGTTTATTATTAAACGAGCTTTGCACAACGTGGTGTACTCGCTCGGCTGGCGTGCCGATAGGAACAGTATATTTTTCGTACGCTTTCTTGGCTTCTGCTAGTTCGATGTGATCACTCGGCAGCTTGACTTTGATGATATGCGCGCCCATTTGTGCCGCAATCTGAGCAGCATAGGCCACCACATCAATGGCGGTCTCGCCCGCTTTGCTGATATCGGAACCGCGGGGATAGGACCACACAACGACGGCCAGACCCTTGGACTTGGCTTCTTTAGCAATCTCACGCAATTGCTCGTACATGATTTGTGCTTCGGATGAACCTGGATAGATGGTGAAACCCACCGCCACACAGCCGAGGCGTAGGGCATCGTCAACGCTGCTTGTCACAGAAGAAAGCGGGTCTTTTTCATCATGTAGACTGTCATGATTGTTGAGCTTGAGGATGAGGGGAACACTGTCGAGGAATTTATCTGCCCCGGCTTCGATAAAACCTAATGGCGCAGCGTAGGCATTACAGCCAGCATCAATGGCGAGTTGGAAATGATACTCAGGATCATAGCCGGGCGGGTTTGGGGCAAAACTGCGTGCTGGACCGTGTTCAAAGCCTTGATCGACTGGAAGAATGACCAGTTTCCCGGTTCCACCGAGGCGGCCATGGTTGAGTAAACGGGCAATATTCATCCGAGTGCCAGGGGTGTCACCTTCGTACCAACCCATTATTTCCTTTATACGCTCGGTCATGATGTTACCTCCTCACTATCCTCTGGCTCCTAGATAAACATAAATAAAAGTTCAGCCGCAAGGGCGCGAGCGCATCGTTTTCTAGGAAAGACCCTATTTATAAAACGATTCTGCCTTTGCGACGTCTTCTGTGCTGCCAATAAGCAGTGGCGTACGTTGGTGCAAAGCTTCCGGGACAAGGTCCCGTATGGGTGTGGTGCCGTTACTGGCGCGGCCTCCGGCCTGTTCGACAACCATCGCCATGGGAGCGGCTTCGTACATTAGACGCAGTTTACCGTTGGTGTTTTTGGGGTCGGCTGGGTACAGGAAAACGCCGCCTTTTAACAGGGTACGGTGAAAATCGGCAACTAGGGAGCCGACATAGCGCCCGGAGTAGGGCCTCCCGGTGTCTTTCTCTTTTTCTTGTATATACTCGATGTAGTTGCGCGTTTCCGGAAACCAGGTGTTACGGCGGCCTTCATTGATGCTGTAGATTGAGCCCCGGCTGGGTATACGGATATTCTCATGTGAGAGGAAGAAATCGCCAATACCAGGGTCGAGAGTAAAGCCGTGTACTCCCTTGCCGGTTGTGTACATCAGCATAGTATTCGGGCCATACAGAGCGTAGCCGGCAGCAACTTGGTGTTTGCCTTGGAGATGCAGGGCTTTTTTAAATTCTTCCCCACTGCCGGCAGGGCGCCGATGTACCGAGAAAATAGACCCAATGGTGACGTCTACGTCGATGTTGGATGAGCCATCTAGTGGGTCAACAAAGACAACGTACTTCCCTTTATCAATATTACCCACGATGGCCGCCGGCTGCTCCATTTCTTCAGACACCATTTCCGACACCAACTCGCCATAAGCAAACGATTCAAGAAAAGCATCATTCGAAATATCGTCTAATTTTTGGACGATTTCGCCTTGTACGTTTATTTCTTCGGTTGCGCCGAGGGCACCCGTGAGCCCCGCCACACTCAAGCGCTGAGCAATTTTCTTTGCGGCAAGTGCAATCTGGGACAAGAGGATCGATAATTCTCCAGTTGCACCCGGATGACTTTGTTGTTGCATTAAAATATGCCGAGCGAGCGTGATTTTTTCAGCGGCCATATAGTCCCCTTACTCTGCCTTTCCCATGCTCAAAGGCGCCCCCTGCTTGGATTGCTGAGTTTCTGGTGAAACCCCCTGCTGTTGCTTCATACGCAAGCCCTCTCTCTCGCTGAACACCGGCTCTTCTATCATAGTTAGAAGAGAAGCGCCAAAACAGGTGGAAGACGGGGATTAGAACATGAGTAGATAGGAGCAGGTGCGGTACCGCCGCACCTGCTCCTATCTACTATTAGAGTACGACTATCTCGTCGGAAACTTTAACGCCTTAGGAGAATGCTTAAAATCTTGTCAAGTACTTAATAATAAAAGATTTTCTTTTTTGGAGAGGTTGTATGACCGGATTGCGCATGAATGAAAATGAACTACAGCACTGAGGATTCAAATCCGGGTAAATTGTCTCGCTGTTCTAATTTCTCCGCTTGGGGCAGTCTCTCCTCCCAAAACGCTGCCCTGGCCACGGTAAAGAGCAAGGCGGCTCCAACCAAATACGCAAGAGACAGAAAGGCATGTTTGGCCCCCATGTAGGCGGCCTACTCACGGTTTAGAAACTGGGCGACGGCTTCGGCCGCTTTCCGCATCAAACAGACTGTTGGAGCAGGTCACCCAGGCGGTGTCGTAGTTGTCTTCAAAATCCTTAGGTAAATGCGGCCACGGCATGAGGTGAAACATCCAAAATTTCATAGACTTTCCCCCTAGAAGGTCTGCTGACTATCCGGACAAGATGTAACATAGTTCGACGACGGAAGGCAAAGGTCGCTGTGCTGGTACGTGAATGTCAGGGACGATAGAATGCCTGGAGATTTCACGCATAAGGAGGGGTATATGAGCCAATTACCAGCGGATTTACGGAAATTCATGGAAACTCTACGGGTTCCTCAGGGAGTGAACCCTGCCGACATCTTGACCAAGCACGATGCGCTCATGAACGGCAACGCGCCACCCATTGGCGCCGTACACAACGATGTAATGTTGAGAGAGGTTGCCGGTTGGCGGGTCACAGCTGATATCTCCGTGCCGGAAGGCAACGGGCCACATCCGGTTCTGGTCTACTTTCACGGTGGGGGCTGGACTATGGGCAGTCCAAAAACGCATTTGCGAGTCGGTCGTGAGTTCGCCGCTGCGGGGTATCTGACTATTAGTATTGACTATCGCAGGGCTCCCAAGCACCGTTTCCCAGCTGCGTTTGACGACTGCTTCTTTGCGACGGAGTGGGCGGTAACAAACGCGGCCCGATACGGGGGCGACGTTACTCGACTTGCCGTTGGCGGGGACTCGGCAGGCGGGAATCTTGCAGCGGGCGTCTTAGCCGAGACCAGCAAAAAAGGAGGACCTGCTATCAAAGCCGGAGTCCTTCTGTATGCGGTTTTTGATTATCATAAAGCCATGAGCGATTTGGGCTGGGCCGGGCCCAAAATGCAACTTTATCTTGCGAATGACGAATATGACGGTCTGCAAGGCGACCATCGGGTCAGTCCATTTTTTGCCTGTGATGGATTTCCGCCATGTTATATCGGGGTTGGAACTAAAGATCCCTTGCTCCAAGAGTCCTTAACCCTCGCAAAAACTCTGTCCGAAAAAGGCATTGAACACGATTTGCACGTGCTTGAAGGCGCACCACATGGCTTCTTTCAGCTTCCTCCGCTTGAGGCGTATGCGGAAGGGTATCGGCGTGCGACGGCTTTTTTGGGTAAACACCTGGAGAGCTAAGTAAAGAAACGGGGCAGGGGAGAACTCAAAACTTCGTGATCGTCGCAACTGACTAACAACGATCGGAAGCGGAGGATCGTCTGCGGCCGGCTGTTCGGACCAATCGGAGTCAGGAACGGTGCTTCGGCCTGCTTGGTCTAGCGAAACAAATCCGCATCCGCTGGACGCTTCAAGGTTTCACTGCCAACCTCAGCTCGTTTGAATTCAAAGCCGCGAATGATTATAGCCGGCATGGCTGCGCTTTTTTCCATAAGCAGGCCGGCGGCCGCGGCCAGCTCGTCGGCCACGGCAACGACCGTATGATGCAGTTCACGGCCCTGGAGATCTTCTTCGCCGCGTTGGTCATCAAGGGGATCAAGTCCTGAAACGCCAATGGCGAATTCGACCAGACCGTCGCGCCACGGGCGGCCAAAGGTGTCGGTAATAATCACGCCAATAGAAATACTGAGGCGTTCCTGAATCGCTATCCGAATGGTCCGGGCCGAAGCATCCGGGTCTTTGGGCAGGAGAATGACAACGTCTTCGGCAATCGTGTTTGAGGCATCAACACCGGAGTTCGCACACACCCAGCCATGCTTCGTCTCTGTGACAATCACGCCGTTTTTCATACGCACAATGCGACTACTCTCGGTGAGAACAACCTCGACCATACGTGGGTCTTTTTCCCACATTTCAGCAATTTGTTTGGCAAAGGGGGAGGGTGTAACCGTCTTTAAATCGAGGACTGCCCCTTCTGCTTTTGACACGATCTTTTGGCACATGACCAAAATATCACCGTCTTTTAGACCGACTTTGGCTGCATCAATAGCCTCAAGCAACAAGGTTGGCAGATCGTCGCCGGGCTGAATCTGGGGCACACCGGGGATGGGGATAATGGCAATTGTACTCATACGTTCTCCGTTTTACGCGTTTCTATCCTTCGGTTGTTTCGTATGCTGGTAGTCAATAATCATCCGTGCCAAAGCGACAGATTTATCCATGTCGCTCATCACCGTGTCGGTGACAATAACAGCCATCCCCAATTTCTCTAGACGTTCACGCTGTGCCTTATCCTGCACAATATCTTGTTCATCGAGAACAAAGGTATCAACAAAGTCTTTGTATAAATTCGCGATACCGACGGATGAGACTTCAATACTCAGCCCTGCGAGCATCTTGTCCGCCGGTCCTTTAATGGGCTTGCCGGCCACAAGGGGACTGATGGCCACGACGGGAGCCTGTGTTTCTTGGAGTGCTGCTCGAACGCCAGGTAGAGAGATAATAGGACCGATACTCACGAGGGGGTTACTGGGGGGGAGAATGACCAGGTCCGCATTTCGAAGGGCCTCACACACGCCAGGCGCCGGCTGGGCTGATGCTATCCCACCGAGTTCAACTTTTGAGACGTGACCTTTTCCGCGTTGCTTAACGAAATATTCCTGAAAGGGCAGGGCGCCTGCCTCAGTATGGACAATGGTACGAACACTGTCATTACTCATCGGGAGTACGGTCGCTTCAATGCCCCACTTGCGAGCAATCTCCGCAGTTACCGCGCTAAGGGTCTGACCCTGACGGAGCTGTTGAGTGCGAAATAAATGCGTGGCGAGATCGGCATCGCCGAGGCCGAACCAGGTGTCGGCATAATAGCGCCCGAGTGCTTCTAGGCAGCGATGGGTCTCTCGGGGCAGCCCCCAACCTTTTGCAGAATCAACCGTGTTCGCTAATGTATAAGTAATGGTGTCGACATCTGGCGAGACCGACAGGCCAAAGAACTCATCGTCGTCACCAGTGTTGACGATGACAGACAAATTCACAGCTGGAATGACGCGAACGACCCCGCGCAGGAAGCGGGCGGCACCTACCCCGCCTGCCAGGGCGGTCACACGCAAGGAATTCAGTGTCGGCACGATGAAAAGAGCGGAGGGTCGTATCCCTCCGCTACATGTTTAGTGAGCGGTTGCTTGTTTGTCTCGCTCGAACGGATGCACGTAACGGAATTGCTCAGAGGTTGCGAGCTTCCGATAGGATCCGAATTGCTCATCTGCATTCTCAACCATATCTAAGGGACTCAATTTATCGTCGGTTCCGTTAAAGACGGTGCGCAGCTTATACGTGGTTGAACGTTCGGCCGCGGTTCGACCAAGGTCGCGAATCAAGCGACGCAGTTCTCTTGGTGGTACGAGCTGTCCGTACTGTGCCCCCGCGGATGTGGAAATACTCTCGTTAATCAGCGTTCCGCCCATATCGTTGGCACCGACCGTGAGCAGATATTGCGACATCTTAGGCCCCTCTTTGACCCAGGACGACTGAATATTCCGAAATGTAGGACCCAGCATCAAGCGAGCGATCGCATGCATCTTGATCACTTCTACTCCGGTCGCACCCTCGCGCACGCCTTTGACCAGCTTACGCTGGTACATGGGCGCTTCTTGGTGAATAAGCGACAGCGGAACAAACTCGGTAAAACCTCCGGTTTCCTTTTGAATATCTCGGAGCAGATTCATATGTTTGACCCAATGTGTTGGGGTCTCAATATGCCCGTACATAATCGTCGACGTGGTCGGAATACCGAGACTATGTGCTGACGTTATGACCTCAATCCACTGCTTCGTCGTAATTCGCCCCGGCGCGATAATATCGCGGATCTCCTGATCCAGGATTTCTGCTGAGGTACCGGGGAGGGTGTCCAAACCTGCATCTTTCAGTTCTCGGATATACTGCAGGATGGAGACACCTGATCGAAGCGATCCGTACAAAACCTCTTCTGGTGAAAAGGCGTGGATGTGTAGATCTGGAAATTCTTTTTTCACCGCTCGGGTGAGGTCGATGTACAGGCTACCCTTCATTTTAGGCGGCAGGCCGGCCTGCAGGCACACTTCCGTTGCACCCATGTCCACGGCTTCTTGGGCACGGCGAATGATCTCTTCCTCTGGCAGGAAGTAACCTTCTTCTTCACGATACTCCCTGCTGAACGCGCAAAAAGTGCAGTGCTTGATACACACATTCGTGAAGTTGATATTGCGGTTGACGACATAGGTCACGACATCGCCAACTTGGCGCTTGCGCATTTCGTCCGCTACCAGACAGACGGCATGAAAATCGATGCCGTTTGTTTCGCACAGGTGTAGGCCGTCCTGCCAGGAGATCTCTTCATCTTCCAGAGCTCGGTGGAGGATGGTGCTGATCTGCGGATCAATGTGTTCAAGGATGCCAGCAATTTTATCCATTGCCACGGCCGGATCTCCTTACTTTCAGAACTCTCAGAATATTTGAGTTGAGGGTTCTTTCTCTTTGGACGTTCTCAGGCCAAGGACCTTCTCAGGTCGGGGCTCCATGCCGCCACTTCAGCTTGCAGCGCTTGTGTGCGTGGTCGCAACGCGGGTAATAGGAAGCCTGGGCGGTCTATGTATTCTTCGTAGATTGCCAGACGCTCGCCTAGCGTAAAGCCTTCCTCCGCGCATGTCTTTGCCAATAAGTCGAGGTGTGGCCAGGCAGCCTCCGGATTGACGTAGTCCGCGGTCACTGGCGAGATACCGCCCCAGTCGTTAATCCCGGCCTGGAGGAGTAGCCGGTGGTCTTCTGGGCTCAAATTGGGTGGCGCTTGAAGGTTCATTTGGCCACCCAAGAGTAGTCGCGCAACGGCGACCGTACGGGCCATTTCATCACTTTCCGGCTCGGGCGCGTCTGCCATGCGTGTCTTAGGCTTGGCTCTGAAATTCTGAACAATGACTTCTTGGATATGCCCGTATTCCTGATGGAGGTTGCGGATGGCGATCAAACTATCGACTACTTCTTCACGTGTTTCGCCGATGCCGATGAGGATGCCGGTTGTAAAAGGGATGGCGAGCTCTCCCGCCTCACGGATCATCTGCACCCGTACTTCCGGCCTTTTGTCTGGAGCGGAAAAATGGGCCATGCCGCGCTCACACAAACGCGGGCTTATGTTTTCCAGCATGAGACCGAGGCTGACGTTAACATCCTTGAGACACTTCATCTCATCATAGCTCATGATTCCCGCATTCGTGTGTGGTAGCAGACCAGAGGAAAGCGCCATCTCACACGCTCGGTAGACGTATTCCGTCGTGGTCTTGTGACCAAAGCTGGCCAACGTTTCCCGGTAGCTACTAAAGGCATTTTCCGGCTTATCGCCCAGACACATGAGCGCTTCTTTGCAACCCTGGGCCTGAGCGCGCTCCAGCCAGGTTTGTATTTCATCTGGACGCATTGTCCACGCATCGGGGTCGCGGGGGTCTTTGCGGAAGGTGCAATATGAACACCGATCTCGACACAGATTGGTCACAGGCAGAAAGACCTTGCGTGAATAGGTCACCGTACGACCTTTATCCCGGTCACGGAGAGCGCTTGCCGCATC
>CAZXFE010000141.1:0-10554 GCA_964639795.1 uncultured Enterobacteriaceae bacterium
TTTGCTGGTGTGGCCTTAGAACCTGCGCTTGCGGCGCCAGAGGACGACTGTTTTTGGCTGTATTCTTCGGGTTCCACGGGGCGACCCAAAGGCGCGGTGCATCGCCAGCGTGACATGGTTGTCACCTGCGTGCAGTATGCCGTGGGCGTGCTGGATATGACGGCTGCCGATGTGTGCTTCTCTGCAGCCAAGCTCTTCTTCGCCTACGGTCTCGGCAATGGCATGACTTTTCCGCTCTGGGTGGGGGGAACGGCACTATTGACTGGTCACCGCCCCACACCAGATTTGACGTTTGATCTGATCGAGCAGTTTCGGCCTACGCTCTATTTCGGCGTACCGACACTGTATGCGGCTCAATTGCTGGCGCTAGAGAAGAAACGGCGCGACTTCTCTTCTCTGCGTGCCTGCGTGTCTGCCGGAGAGGCGCTGCCGGCCGAGGTTTTTCGCCATTGGCAAGAACGCACCGGTCTGACGATCCTTGACGGCATTGGATCCACAGAGCTATTGCATATTTTTATTTCTAATCGTTTGGACGACTGTAAGCCTGGGACGAGTGGTCGTCTGGTTCCGGGCTATGAAGCAAAAATAGTGGATGATAGTGGCAGTCCTGTAAGCCAGACTGACATCGGACGGCTGTTGATTAAGGGCCAATCCGGCGCAGCGTGTTACTGGAAGAATCCGGACAAGACGGCTGAGACCATGCTCGGCGAGTGGATCAACACCGGCGATACCTATAGCCAAGGCGAAGACGGCTATTTCATCTACTGCGGCCGAGCGGATGACATGCTCAAAGTCTCAGGTCAGTGGGTCTCGCCTGCGGAAGTTGAAGGGATACTCTTTCAACATTCTGCCGTTCTGGAGGCGGCCATCGTTGGCTGGGAAGACGATAATAAATTGGTGAAACCCAAAGCCTTTGTGGTGCTCAAGGAAGGGCAGGTCGCATCTGATGCGCTAGCTACTGAACTCAGCACTTTCGTGAAGAAACGTACCCTCCCTCACAAATATCCTCGCTGGGTCGAATTTGTGCCCGACCTACCCAAGACGGCTACTGGCAAGATTCAACGTTATAGGTTGCGCGCGGGGTAGGGGCCGACGTACCCTCCCTCTTTAATAAATGCTTCTAAACTTGCCAGGTTTCTATCTCTTTAGCGTTTTGTTGCGTATAAGGGTTTTCGCGATCAAGCTCCCACTACTGTGGGTTATTGACGATATAAGTGCGGATACGGGAGAGTTCCTCTTCATTGCGGATGATGTGGTCGTAGTAGTTACGTTGCAAGAGTGACATTCCTGGGGCTAACCGAATTCTATTGATTTCCCGTGTTGAAATAGATTTGAAGTTTTGCACCATTCATGTCAATGAACCGTGCTGAGTCCCGTTTATGGATTGTAGGGGCAAAGCATTTTCTCTTTATTTTTTTGTCCCTGTCGACTCTTAGAAGAGAATGTTTCGCCTCGACTCATCGCCAAATCTCCGATTCTTTAGATGCGAAGTTCAAGCGACCCGTGGAATTCGTGGGCGTCGTTCTGCGTGGGGCTCCGCTGGAATTAGGACAGGGCGGGCGCTGATGCTGACGGTTTTGATCGTAGCAGTAGGCGAGGTTCTGTTTCACTGGGCACCTGCTAATGGCTATCCCGATGGCATGGGGTATTGGGCGACAACAAATGGCCTTCTCTTTCGCTGGAATTCTTGTGTGAGGACGAAACTCGAGGCCTCAACCTTGCTCTTGCGGCCCTGATCGGCGATGCGGGAACGCCCGAACAGTTGGTCGGTCATCTGTCCGAAAACCTGCTGCGCCGACCGCTCATTACTGAGGATCGTCACGACCTGATTGCCTACGTGAGTGAGGCTGGGTAGTAGATACGTCTTTGTCGAACGCTGGTCGTCAGACTAAAATCCTCGGGCGCGTAGGGTTGCTGCTCAGCCCGGCCTATTTGCAGATACGTAAGGAGGTGTCGCTTGAAATTATCTCGACGTCAATTTAGCCAATCAATGAGTTTATTAACATTACTGCTGTTAAAACCCCGCATCAGTTTCTCGGCCACGTTGTTCCGAACGACACTCTAGCCGACGTTCTGGTGTGTGTGTTCCAGCGCGGTGAAGTGGATGGGCTAAATATGATCGTGCTTCATGTGGATGATGACTATTACCTCTCGCGTCAGAGTCTGGCCATTCCGCATCCGGGCGAAGCCGACGGTAGCGCCATTGATCTGGATGGCTTCTTCGGCCTCCATTCGTCTATAAGTGCGCTTAAGTCGAGCTATAACGCCGGTGACCTTGCCGCCATTTATGCGACTGGAACGTTGTATGTGACTTACTCCCATCATGATGCCATGGACTTTATGGAACGCGCTTTTCTCGAAAAAGGTGGGATCTTTACGGGTTGGCTGGGCCGGCACCTAGAAAGTTTCATGAATGCGAGCAGTGCGCCTTTGCGTGCGGTTGGGATGGACAAGGCAACACCGATTTCGTTGCGAGGGGAGGGCGAGGTCGTTCCGTTGGCCATCAGTAATATCGAAGAGTTCGATATTATAACTAACCCGGGCGAAGCGGACGCTATGAAAGCCACCTTAGACGAGCTGTATGACAGTGTGTCTTTTGTAGATACGCAGGTGCAGCAGATGTTAGCGGCAACCACCTTATTAAACGAACAAGAGCCGCTTCAACACTATCCTGAAGACGGAGCAGAATATCCGACTGATGAATTTGGCGCGCCCATGCTCCAAGTCGGTCAACTTATTAAAACAAAAGAGCTTGGGGTAGAGGCCATCTTTGTGGATATTGGTGGCTGGAATACGCACAATCAGTAGGCTGGCATCCCGAGTGGGTTGTTGGCTGGCCTGTCTGACACACTGGCTAGGTTTTATACCGATATGGGCATACGCATGGATTGCATCACGCTCATTACCCAGAGTGAATGTGTACGCTGCGCGTTTGAGAACGCGCCTCTCTGGACTGATCACGGCCTGGTGACTACATGTTAACCATGGGCGGTGAAGTAAACGGCGGACAGGTGTCAGCCGACTGGCCGGGACTTGGTAACGGCCAGCTCTACGGACCGGGAGATCTCGATGTGACCACTGACTGGCGAACCGTCTTAGGTGAACTGCTGAGCAGGCGTCTGGACAACAATAATCTGCATGGCGTATTCCCTGATTACACTATACCACAGAATTTTTTGGGTGTGTTTCGGACGATTTAGTTCGGTGGGTGTCGATTCTACCTTGTTCCTTACCATGAAATTTTGATGTCTCTCGCTGAATTTTAATGGTAAAGTCAGAGCGGGACGGGTCGTCTTTTGAGGGAAATGTTTATTTCGATTGAACTTCCACTTCAGCTGAGGAGATGCTGGGACTGGACGGCAATGCAACGGTTTGCACTCCGTTTGTCTTGCCCTTCAATTTAACTTGCAATCCAAGGTGCTGCTGCCGCGCCTTGACCCATGCGGCGAAGGTTGGCGTCTGAGGGGGGTCGAAGCCGGTCTCTTGCTTGCAGCGCGCTTTCAGTTCTGTAATTGTTCCACCGAAATCAAATAGCTGAGTTTCTCCGCGCTGCTGCCCGAGCGCAGCTCGCAAAGCAGTCGTCGCACGCTCATCCACACTCAGATCTGTCCGAAGGACAACGCCGTACCGTTTTGCCCCCTCACGAGTCACTAGTCCCCGGTCTACATCCAACGCGATCTGCTGTGGCGGACGTTCAAGCGGATTGCCCCAGCCACCGCCGCCCCAGGTCCGGAAAAGCAGGACATCTCCAACTTCGACCCGAATTCGATCACACTTGGACGGCAGGAGTTCGCGGCTGCCGTCTTTGCGCTCCAGTATTTTCACACTGCGGCCACCTGGCAGTCCACCTCGCACCCCCCACGGATAGGTTAACCAGCGATCATCGTGGACGGAAACGACACCGGCTGCCAAGAACCGATAGTCTACTTTCATGGCATTACCACCCCGATGCATTCCTGGACCACCGGTATCAGGGACGCTTTCATAGCACTCAATACGAACTGGGAAATAGCTCTCAATAAATTCGTTCGGGACATTCATAAACTTTGGCCACAAGGAATGGCCGTCTGGTCCGTCACCAGAGGGTTTGCCGGGAATACCACCAAAGCCTATCTGAAACAGCAAGAACCATTTCCCGTCTTGGTCGTAGCCGGAATACATGAGGTGCGGGCTGTCCGAGAATCCTGCCGCGCACATATAGTCGGGGTTGGACTGGCCTAACAGGCCGCTTAACACATCGAAGATGCGGGCTAAGGCGTGGGTGCGGCTCGTGAGTCCCGCTGGTTTGAGCGGCTTGAGCAAGCAGCCTTCAGGAATACGCACATCGACAAGGTCAAAAAATCCGTCGTTCAAGAGAATCTGGGGGTCAAAAAAATTGATCATGAATTGGCCGCAGAACATGCGGAACATCTGCTCGCTCAACAGAAAATTAATCGAGCCGACAGACTGGGGATCCGTTCCCGTAAAGTCGAAAATAATGCGTTCGCCTTCACGCCACAGACTACATGCGATTTTGTACGGACCCATGCCCATCCCGTCATCGCAAATATAGTCCTCAAAATACCGTTTCTCTTCCGAGACGGTCTGACGAATGAGCCGTTGCATGGCGCGACGATTGCGGTCGAGGAGGTCGTGGAGCGCCGACAAATACACGTCCTCGCCAAACCGTTCGGCCATTTCGCTACACCGGCTTCCTCCAATTCGGCACGCTGCCACAATGGAGTGAAAATCTCCCCGATTCCATTCTGGAATACGACAGTTGTGCAGGATGACGCGCAGGATCTCCTCCTGGAGTTCGCCTTTCCTGAAAATTTTTACCGGCGGGATACAAATGCCTTCCTCAAATATTTGTTCGGAATCGGTCGGCATGCTACCCGGCACTTTACCTCCAATATCAGCCATATGACCAAACATAGCTGACCAGTTGATCAGCCGGCCATCCTTAAACACGGGCATACACACCAACCAGTCATTGGCGTGGCTGATCGCGCCGTTACACGAATAGGGATCGGAAGTCAAAAAAATATCGCCGTCTTCAATCGTGCCGTCATATAACTCTGTGAAACCATGAACAGGTGAGCCAAACTGCCCGGCTAGCAGTTTACCGTCTCGATCTGTAATCACAGGAAACCCATCGTGCTGATCACGAATAATCGGTGACATGGCTGTCCGAAACAGTAAAGCGTCCATTTGTTCCCGCGCGGCGACCAAGCCGTTTTCAATCAGATCCAGGGAAATGGGATCGACCTGAACACGAGTGAACGATTTGGGGTTGGGTTCAAGGACGGTCGCGGGCATAGTTCTTCTCCTGGGCTCTGTTAGATCCGTTAGATCTGGTAGACCGGTTCTTTTTCAGCTTCCAGCCTTCTAGGCAGGAGTAATCAGAATATTGCCATACATATCAACCTGCCCAATATGGTCCGGAAGAATCAAGGTGGTCGAGTCCATCTCTATGATAATGGCAGGACCGCGTATGAGATCGTCTGCTCGTAGCTGGGTGCGGTCATATATCACGGCCGTCTGGTCCGCATTATGAAGAAACACCGGCTGTTCACCAACTATAGCGCGAACCTGATTGCCATCTCCTGGCTCAGCGTGATAGGGCTCAACCGTTGTCGCCTCTCCTTGTACAACAGCACGGATGTTTACCAGCTCGCGGTCGGAATCGAGAGAAAACGTATACAGCTGCTGATGCAGCTGATCAAATCGCTCCCCAACCGCCTGCAAGCCTACGGTCTGCAACTCCTGGCGCTTCAGCTCAAGGGTGAGCAGCGTTCCCTGACCATGATAGCGTACATCAATCTCAAAGCTGGTCGTTTGCTCTGCACGTGGCACGTCTTCGGCGTCAAGCGCCAGAGCGGCGGCTTGTGCCAGTTCGTCACAAGCGGCAATAACTTCGGCAATCGGAATCTGTGAAAATGGGCGCAACAGCGTTCGAGACGTCTCATTCCGCAGCCGCGTCGTAGCGTCACCGTAGGCACACAACACCCCTGGTCCTCTCGGAATAATCACTGGCCACGCCCCCAGCAGCGTGGCTAAGGCATTGGCGTGTAGGGGGCCAGCCCCGCCGAATGCAATTAGGGCATAGTCGCGAGGGTCAATGCCCTGCTGAACCGAGATGAGCCGTAGAGCGCTGAACATTTTTTCATTCACAATATCAATAATACCGGCGGCTGCTTGTTTGACTGACATTCGCAGGCCGTTCGCAATTGTGCCCACAGACTGCTCGGCTGCTGGTTGATCGAGGACCATTTGGCCGCCTAGCTTTGCTGTTCCCGGCAAATAGCCAAGGACAATGTTCGCATCCGTAACTGTGGGCTCAAATCCGCCTTTTCCGTAGCAGGCGGGGCCCGGGTCTGCGCCTGCACTTTGCGGACCAACGCGAAGTGCGGCAGTTAATTCCGGTACATGGGCAATCGAGCCACCGCCTGCGCCAATAGAACGAACATCTACCGAGGACGCTCGGACGGTGATATCCCCAACCGTGGTCTCACGCCGGAGGTGGGCTCTGCCATCTTGGACAAGGGCAACGTCGGTCGAGGTTCCGCCCATGTCAAATGTTAGTAGGTTCTGGTACCCGGCCTGACCTGCCACCCAAATAGCTCCAGAGACACCGCCGGCTGGCCCACTCATGAGTAAATTGACGGGGTATTGTCCGGCGGCCTGCGCTGAGGCGAGCCCTCCATCCGAGCGAAGGATATGGAGTTTTGGATCACGCATAGTCTTAGCGAGCTCAGTCTTCAGATTTTGCACATATGTCTCCACAATAGGGCGGACATACGAATTCGCCACTGTGGTAATCGTTCGTTCATATTCCTGCATCTCTGGAATAACTTCGGACGAGAGAGAAACAGGCAGGCCAGGCAGTTCTTCCTTCGCAAGTGCACGCAAACGTTGTTCATGCGTTCCGTTTGCGTACGCGTTGATTAAAGAAATCGTAAGCGCTTCGATCTGACGCGTGCTCAAGCTACGCAGCGCCTGTCTGGCTTGGGCTTCATCCAAGGGTTTAATGATTTCGCCCGTGGCACTTATTCGTTCGGACACTTCAACTGTGCATTCCAGCGGCGCAAGTGGTTCGCTTTTGTTATACAGCACCCAACCGCTCAGCGCGCCGGGGACAAAAGAGCGCGCAATTTGTAATACTTGACGATACCCTTGCGTTGTCACCAATCCAACGCGTACGCCACTTCCAGTCAGGATGGCGTTCGTTGCAACCGTTGTCCCATGGAGAACGTGGGAAATGTTGCAAGCGTCAGTTCCGGCTCGTTCGCATACCAGCGCAATCCCATTGAGCACTCCAAGCGATGGATCTTGGGGCGTTGACGGTACTTTGGCGGTGACTGCACTTCCATGTTCTTCGTCAATCAGCAGGCAGTCGGTAAAGGTTCCACCGACGTCAACACCAAGACGGTAGGACATCAGAATCTCTCCAACGCTCCCGGTTTGCCGTACTCATATTAGAAATGTTTGTAGAAGTTTTCTCTTGCTCCGACAAGATACCCCTATTACGCATGGGCCGTGGTTTTTTGTGTCACCGCACGAGAAACTGTCGTCGCGCATTCTTGGCGAAGGTAAAAGGGGGCTGTTCGTACCCCATCGACTTGGCAAATAACAACGACTGGAACGGAGGGATGTGATGGAAGCGGATTTCAAGGTCATTGATGCCGATGGACACGTAGTCGAACCCCACGGGATGTAGCACGACTAAATTGAAGAGCCATATAAGAGCCAAGCCACGTGCGGAAATTAACTCTAGCGCCGGCGGGTCTGTCGGACAATTCCAAGCGTAAGACCACGCGCGATAACGCCGAAAGGATTGACAATTTGTAGCGGGGAGATAAGGGAATTCTCTCATGCGCGGTTCGAATTGTAACACCGACAGTCCGGACCGGGCCGAGTTTTGCATTGAATGTGGAACTGCTCTCCAGAACCGTTGCTGGAACGGTGGTTTTGATAACCTGGCTAGAGCCAAATTCTGTGCCGAATGCGGTACGCCGCTTGACGGGATAACCTCGCAACACGATTCCCGGCCGGTCAATCTCCATCAATAATCCCTAACCCCCAGCACCTATACCCCACCACACTTGACCCAGCGTATCCGGAGGTGAACAGGTAGCGCTCGAAGCGCGCGAAGTGGTTGACGGAGAACGGAAAACGATCGCTGCCCTGTTTGCTGACATCAAGTGCTCAATGGAGCTCATCGAGGACCTCGACCCGGAAGAGGCTCGGTCGATTAGTGATCCCGCGCTGCAACTCATGATGGACGCCGTCCACTGCTACGAAGGCAAGGTGGAACAATCTATGAGCGATGGTATATTTGCGCTTTTCGGCGCGCCTATAGCCCATGAAGAGCATGCCCAACGAGAGTTATTTGCAGCCCCGTGTGTGCAGACCGAAGGAAAAACCTACGCTGAGCAATTGCGCTGGGATAAAGGCGTGAATTTCCAGATCCGAGCTGGCGTGAATACGGGCGAAGTCGTGATACGCTCGGTACGTAAAGATGATCTGCACATGGATTATGTGCCGGTTTGCTACTCGACCAGCCTGGCCGCTCGTAGGGAAGGCTTAGCCACGCCGGGCGCTATAGTCGCCAGCGAAGTTACTCACCAGCAGGTCGAGGGCTATTTCCAATTCAAGGAATTGGGCGCGGCTAAGCTTAAAGGTGTGGGTGCGCTACTCCAGATTTATGAAGTACTCAGTGTCGGCGCCTTATGCACGCTGCTGCAGGTATCGGCCTAGCGCGGTTTGTCTCGCTTTGTAAGGCGCAAGAAGGAAATGGACCATCTCAGGCAGGCCCCGGAACAAACCCGGAACGGGCAGGGCCAGATCGTTGCCGTGGTAGGCGAACCGGAGGTCGGCACATCGCGCCTGTCTCACGAATTCAAAATCCTGTCCGAAAAGACCGGTCTTATCCTGCAGACATTTTGTGTTGTACGCGGACCAGGCGGTGCCTATTTGCCTTTGTTGGAGCTGCTGAGAACGGACTTTCAGGTCCTGCCCCAGGATGATGACTGGACGGTTCGTGAAAAAATAACCGGCCGCATCGTTGCCCTAGATTGCGACTTGCAAGATGCGCTGCCTTATCTCTTAGCCTGCTTAGGCCATCCTGAGCTTGTGGGGTTGCTGCAGCAACGGGATCTGCGGATCCGCCAGCAACGGGCCTTTGATGGCATGCGAAGCCTTTTGCTGCGTGAGAGCCTGAACGAGCCTCTTTTCCTGATTTTTGAGGGTCTGCAATGGTTGAACGACGAGACGCAAGCCTTCCCGGGTATGCTGGCGGGGGAGTATTGCAACTGCTCAGATGCTGTTGTTGGCCAATTATCGTCTGAAACACCAACACACCTGGCGGCAGGAAGGCGTATTACAACCAGCTGCGGCTCGATACGTTAGGCATGAAAAATGCGGAGGAACTCCTGGCCGCGCTGCTCGGCGAGGAGAAATGGACCGAGCGCTTTTCAATCAGGGCTTCCTGGTGCAAGGACTCGGTGGTATTGCTCTGACAAAACTGCTTGCCGAGGTGCAGATTCCCGCCACAGTGTAGCAGGTGCTCGCTGGCCGCGTAGACCAACTCCACGCCGCGGAAAAGGCCCTGCTCCGTCCAGTAGGGGTGATTGGTAACGGATTTTCTCTGAGCTTGCTCAAGCAGTTTACTCAGGAAACGGACTACACCTTCGTTCCGGTCTTTTCCCGTTTGCAAACGGAATGAAGGTGTAGTCCGCCAAACCCAGGCCGATGGTGTTGTCGCGTTGACCAGTGAGCTGGCGTTTCTCTATTTCCAGGCGGCAGGGACCTATTTGCGAGGCTGGGATTTCGTAGCGCAGAGGGCGTCCGGTGTCGTGCGCTGTGCGTACGACACCGGACGCAGGCATTGTAAACGTCTGCCAAAATTTCTATACTTTGGCCACTTTTTCTGCTCTTACATAGCCGTCGGAGGGGACGGAAAATCTTCCAGGGAGGTTTTTTATGAGTAATAATGGCGATACGTGCGGAGCGGACATACGGGCCCGATTGAATCATCCGGTCATAGACGCGGACGGACATTGGCTTGAGTTTGGTCCTATGATTCGCGAGCAAATGCGGAAGATCGGCGGCGATAAAGCGGTTGAAGGCTTCTCTATGTTCACCAAACTCCTCGAAGAACAGCTCAGCATGTCGGTAGCTGAACGGCGTGACCAGCGAACGGCTCAACAGGCTTTTTGGGGTATCCCGACCAAGAATACACGTGATCGGGCAACCGCCATGATGCCGCAGCTTTTACATGAACGCCTGGATGAGTTCGGCATCGACTTTACCGTCTTATATCCCACGGCCGGGCTGGGCCTTACTCGAGGCGGAGATGCAGAATTGCGCCAGGCCGCCTGCCGCGCGTTCAATATTTATAGCGCAGACTATTTTCAACACTACGCCGACCGCATGACGCCGGCGGCTGTCATTCCAATGAATACGCCTGAAGAGGCACTCGAAGAAATCGACTCGGCCACTCAACAGCTGGGCATGAAAGTCGTGATGATGGGCAGCATGATTAAACGGCCTATTCCTGCTGCGGTCGAGCAG
>CAZXFE010000142.1:0-10517 GCA_964639795.1 uncultured Enterobacteriaceae bacterium
CTCAAAGAGACGTTCGGCTCCGGCCAGGCCGTTTTGGACCGCAGTGTTCGTTCGGGTCAAATGCTTGAACGGTTGGTAAATGAGCAACATGGCAGTCAGAAAGGCGACAAACCCGCCCTGAGTCCGCTCGCCCTCAATTACGCTCGCACCGCCATACCAGACAACGGCGGCAATACCACAGGCCGCGAGAAGCTCGACCATGGATGGCACAAAGGCTTTCAAACGTCCGGCCCGGATCGCATGGCGATACAGACGATGGTTCTCGGCGGCAAAACGGGAGTTTTCATACGC
Organism: uncultured Enterobacteriaceae bacterium; assembly: GCA_964639795.1. Lineage (GTDB taxonomy): Bacteria > Desulfobacterota > Binatia > Bin18 > Bin18 > Bin18. Next base: position 292 of record CAZXFE010000142.1, read on the forward strand.
TTCCATGCCAAAGGCTTTGACTACGCGGGTGCCTTGAATGGTCTCTTGGAGCAGGGCTGCCAAATAGCCGAGTGACCCTTGGCCTTTCCGGCTTAAGCGGCGAACCTTTTGGTAAATACGCATGAGTGGCAGTATTGTGGCGGGAAAGGCAATAAAAGCGAGGGACGCAAGCACCCAGTCTTTTAAGAAGGCCACCACCATGAGGACTATGAGTGTGGTCGCGTCGCGCATCATTGAGGCCGTGGCCTGGGTAAGCGCTTGGCGCACGAGCAACGTGTCACTGGTCACACGCGAGATAAGGGTGCCGGTGGGATGGCGCTGAAAAAAAGAAAGGGACAAGGATTGGAGATGGGCATTCAGCGTATTGCGTAAATCTTCAACAATCCGCTGGCCCACATACTCCATGAGATAGACGTGGCCAAAATTACACAGACCCCGCAAGCAAAAGGTGAGGATAATGATGAGGGGCAGGGTGCGCAGTGCCTCAAGGTCTTTTTGCGCAAAAATATCGTCAAAGACGTGTTCCACAAGAAAAGGCAGCGCGCCATTGGTCGCGCTAAATAAGACCATGCAAATGACCGCAGGTATAAACGCGCGGAACAAATACGGTCGTAAGAAAGGCAGCAGACGACGATAAATATCCATAAGCGGTGTTGTCTATGGGCGTCTATTAAGTTGGATGAGCGTAATGAGGGAGGGTGATGGGGTATTGTTCGCCCACCCCTCAGAGGCTGGGTGCTCTCCACGTTCCTTCCAACATCTGGGCAATCAAACCGGCCGCCCGCTTGGCTGCGCCGGGTCCTCCGAGACGTTTCCGAACCTCACGTAATCCCTCTTGGGCCACGCTATATGTGTGTGAATCTGTAAGCAACTGCCGGGCTGCGGCCGCAATATTCGGGGCGGTCACCTGGCTTTGAATAAGCTCAGGAACGACACGTCGCCCAGCAATAAGGTTGGGCATGCCGATGTATGGCACGCGGACAAACAAGCGGGCCAGCGTGTAGGTTAATGGGGCCATACGATATACGATGACCATAGGCCGCTCCAGCAGTGCGGTCTCTAGTGTGGCCGTGCCGGAGGCAACGATGGCGAGGTCAGCGGCGTGCACCAGGTTGTAGGTATCGCCTTGGACGACCTGAACCGTGGCGGCGTGCGCTTCTACTTCGGCCAGCAGCGGTGCCTGATCAAGGGTAGAGGCCACAGCGATGACGAATTGATACGCATCGCCAAGGGCGGTCGTGGCTTGCAGGAGGGGCGGGAGCAGGTAGCGCACTTCCTGGCTGCGGCTACCAGGTAGGAGCACAATAGTCTTTCGGCTTCGATCGAGCTGATAGCGTTGCAAGGTGTCGTCCCGGCTCTGAGTCGGCCGCACCCGATCAACAAGTGGATGGCCGACAAACTCGACAGAACAGCCGCGCGCAGCGTAGAAATCCGGTTCAAAAGGAAAAACGGCGGCCAGCAAATCTACCCGCTTCGCGATGGTATAGACCCGTCGCTTGCGCCAGGCCCAGACCTGCGGACTGATGTAGTAGAAGACGCGCACTCCAACGCGTTTGGCAATTTTTGCCAAACGCAAATTAAATTCTGGAAAATCGATCAGCACCAGGAGATCGGGAGGATCGGTGCGCAGTAGGGTTGTCAGCTCTCGATAGGTGCGCAAGATAGCGCGGATCTTATCCGCGGCTTCAAACAGGCCCATGCCTGCGATGGTTGCGGTATCCACCATGATCTGCATGCCGACGCCGCGCAGCGCCGGTCCGCCAACACCGAAGACTTCGATCTGAGGCTGGTGTATTTTGAGGGCTGAGACCAGATCTGCCCCGTGCAGGTCCCCCGACGCTTCTCCCGCAACCAGCAGAATCCGCACTAGGGAATCTCCAAGACCTCGACAATGCGCGCGGCTTCTTCCAACGCTTGGAGCCCATCTTGACCGCTGACAATCGGGGTGCTGCGCTTCTGAACGGCGCGAATAAAGGCTCTGATTTCCTCCTCTAGCGCGTCTTCGCCACCAACTTCTCGTTCCTCGAATGAGAGGTTGGGCATGCCGGTCGGGTCTGATGCGCGTGCGCGGCGACAGATGCGGATACTGTGCGCGCCGTAATCAACCACGAGATAGGTATCCGGCTGGAAGACGCGCATCTTACGTTCCTGTTTGAGGGCAACCCGACTGGCGGTGATATTGGCAATACAACCTGAGGCAAACCGCAAGCGGGCGTTGGCAATATCCGGTTCAGTTGTCAGCACCGGGACGCCGAAAGCTTCGCGCGAGACCACAGGTGAGCGGACAAGGCTCAGAATCACGTCCAGGTCGTGGATCATGAGATCTCGAATAACGTCCACGTCCGTTCCCCGTTCAACGAAAGGGGCGACACGTTGGCATTCAATAAAGCGTGGGGCGGTAAGAATACCGCTCAACGAGCGCAGGGCGGGATTAAAGCGCTCCAGATGTCCGACCTGAAGTATGCGTCCATACCGAGCCGCCGTGTCCACCAGATCGTGTCCTTCTGCCCCAGTTGCTGCCAGCGGTTTTTCGACTAAAACATCGATATTGTGAGTCAGAAAGTCACGTGTGACAGCATGGTGGCAGTGCGTCGGGACGGCGATGCTGACGCAGTCAACCTTCCCAAAAAGCTCTTGGTAATCGGTTAAGGCCGTGGTCTGACATTCAGCAGCAATCTTCCCTGCGCGTGCCGCATCAATATCAACGACGCCGACCAAATCTACATTTTCTAGGCTGGCGTATTTTTGGGCGTGAAAGCGTCCAAGATACCCAACGCCAACGACTGCGGATCGAAGCGGAACACCACGAGAGGGCAATGCGTCATCCATAATATTATTCCCCCGGATAGGGTTGGACATGCTATACCATGACCGCACCCAGGCGTCACCCTAAGAGCGCGCCTATCCGTACAAGTTGAACCAAGTTGACACAAGACGAGGAGATGCAGGTATGACGGATGAACAGCAAAGCGATGAGCAGAAAAGCTGGGCGGCCCGCTCAGCCGTGCCACGGCTCAGAATTATTGAGGCGTTTCCGGTAGAAGTTGAGCAGTGTACGCGGATCTATATACGGGACCCGCTCAATTACGCCACAGAGCCGCTGCTCTTGCCGTATGCTACTTATTTTATTGCGAGCCATTTCGATGGCCAGCACTCCCTACTCGATATTCAAGAAGCATTTTCCCGCCAATTTGGTCAGGTTATTCTGCGTGACCAAATTCAAGACATAATCGGCCAGCTTGATGCGCATTATTATTTGGACAGTGCTCGATTTGCCGCGCTGCAACACGAGGTGCTTGAGGCCTTTCATCGCTCTCCCGTTCGGGAAATGGCGCACGCCGATACGTGCTATTCTTCTCAAACCGAGGAGTGCGCGGCGCAGATCGAAGGATTTTTCTCTGGTGACGGGGGCCCGGGCGAAGTGTCCCAAGGCGCACTAAAACAGTCCCCCGTGCAGGGGATTATCTCCCCACATATCGATCTGCGGGTCGGCGGGCCATGTTATGCCTGGGCGTATAAGGAGCTTGCCGAGCAGTGCGATGCGGACATCTTTGTCCTACTGGGAACCTCACATTACAGCCTCAGCCATCTTTTTGTTACAACTGAAAAGGACTACAACACCCCGTACGGGTTAGTCCGCACGAATCATGAGTTTATACGCGGCTTACGGAGCCGCTATAGTGGCGACCTATTTGCGGATGAAGCACTCCATCGGACCGAGCATTCGCTCGAGTTTCAAGCCGTGTTCCTCCAGCATGTCTTGCAGCATGTCTCGGGCGGCACACGGGACTTCTCCGTTGTACCGATTCTGGTGTCTTCGTTTCATCACATGGTGCAGAGCAAAAACCCACCGATTGAAGTTCCACATGTAGCGTCGTTTATACAGGCGTTGAAAGAGACGATAGCCCAGAGTGATCAAAAGGTCTGTCTAGTGGCTGGAGTGGACTTTGCCCATGTTGGCCGGAAATTTGGCGACCAAGGTGAGTTGACTCCACAATTCCTTGATTGGGTGGAAGCGGAAGACCGGGTATTGATCAACGCCTTAGAGCAGGTTGATGCGGCCGGATTTTTTCAGCAGATCGCAAAGGACAACGATCGCCGCCGGGTGTGTGGCTTTGCTCCGATGTATACGTTCCTAGAGACAATTGGAGCTGCGGAAGGGAAACTGCTCAAGTATGATCGGTCCCTCGATCAGCGGACACAGTCTTCAGTCAGTTTTGCTAGCTTGGTGTTCTACTAAGGCACGCCTTTTTAAGGCGCGGATGCCTCAGCAATCGATTTAGTTGAGGATTGCTTTTGTGTCGTTTCTTGCTCTTGCAGATTTTGTGGGCCGTATTCTTTGTTTGCCGGACCCCTCATAAGATCAAAGTAGAGCTGGGGGAAGGCGTCTGGTTTGTCGGTTGCAATCGGCTTCCATTCACCTCTGCGGGCATAAATTGCCCCGCCGGCATACTCCCAGTTGCCTGCTTTCCATTCATAGGTCGTGCGACACGCGATGAGTCTCGGCACCATATTCTTGATCGGGGCCTGTTCGGCTTCTTCCTTAGTCGGAAAGAAATCGCTCTGAGTCACTTTGCATGTGAAGGTCACGATACCCAGCGTTTTTTCTGGATCGCGCGTGTCCACGATATAGGTCATGTATCGTATGCCAAAGACGAGCCTCGCCCATTGCTGGAAGTAATCATCACGAAAAACGGGTTCCACCTGCTCTATTCTTTCTTGAACGCCAACAATAAATTCCTCCAAGTTCTTTTCCGAAGGTTCGTTGGCGGACACTGGCAAGGTCGGATACACGAGGTACACACATAGAAGTGGAGATACGAGAAGCAGTTGTATTAATCTTAATATTTGATGGTTCATGACAGCGTCCTCTCGCTCATTATCCACGCTGCCCCTATCACTAAACTGACGCTCTGGCAATGTTAAACGCCGAGCGCGTTGTCTTGTTTCTCCCTCAGGGCCACTTAACAAAACTACCCCAAGAGAATTCTTCCTTCAAAATACGTTGATTATGACATACGTCGAAAAAGACGGTATATAAAATTTTGGACTGGACTCCCTTGCTTCGCCTTTTGTTCGCTGGCATAAAGTTAACAGGAGGTGTGTATGACACTGACCCGCAGACAAAAAGAAATTTGGGACTATCTGGCTGCGTATGCGGCTGAACATGGCTATGCGCCGACGTTAGAAGAAATCGGTACGCACTTTGGCTTGTCTTCGTTGGCAACGGTACATAAGCATCTGAGTAATTTGGAACGAAAAGGACTGATCGCACGCAAGTGGAATCTCAGCCGCGCAATCGAGCTGACTCCGCCGGCGAGCACAGTAGAGGCAGTAGACCTGCCATTGCTTGGCAAAGTGGCGGCTGGTGCGCCGATTGAGGCAATCGAAACGGACGATACGCTGGCTGTACCGGTGGACTTTGTCCGACGACCACACGACGCCTTTACGTTGCGTGTAAAAGGTGAGTCCATGATCGGTGAAGGGATTCTCGACGGTGACTATATTGTTGTTGAGCCTAGACCTACGGCGAACAATGGAGAGACCGTTGTGGCACTTTTAGATGGGAATGCTACGGTCAAGAAGTTCTATCGAGACGCAGATGGAACCATTCGCCTCCAGCCGTCCAATCCGAACATGGAGCCGATTCGCGTGTCTGAAGCCGACGTTGAGGTCCGAGGCATCGTTGTGGCTGTTTTACGCAAGTATTGGCAATAGTTCCAAGCGTTCTAAAAAATATGTCCTTCTCCTTGTACGTCCACATTCCGTACTGTCTCAGCATCTGTCCGTACTGTGACTTCAATGCGTATGCGGCCCCGACGTGGCCCGAGCAGCGCTATATCGATGCCCTGTCTGAAGAGTTTCTGTATTATGTGAGCTCTCCCGCCTGGCAGGGACACACGCTTGAAACTATTTATTTTGGCGGAGGAACGCCGTCGCTCTTTCTGCCGGCATCGCTTGAGCGTTTTTTGGTCCTAGTCGCTGACCGGTGTTCGCTCACGTCGGATCTGAATATATCGCTCGAAGCCGATCCTGCCTCTGTCACACAAGAGAAATTGCAAGGATATCGGTCAATCGGGATAGACAGGCTCAGTCTTGGTATACAATCGTTTGAACCAACGATACTCAAGATTTTAGGCCGGCTGCATAGTGGCGAGGAAGCGCTCCGGGCAATAGAGCTTGCCCGGGCGGCTGATTTCTCAAACCTCAATATCGATGTCATCTTTGGCGTGCCCAGTCAGACCCTGGAGATGCTTGAGCGTGACCTCTGCCAAATTTTTTCCTGCTGCCCGGAGCATCTCTCGGCGTATGGCCTCACCTACGAGGAGAACACGCCTTTCTTTGCCATGAGGAAAAAAGGCGTGCTGCAGTCGCTTGATGAGGAGACTGAGCTTGCAATGTACAAGCTGATCCAGTCGGCGTGTGCCAGTCACGGGTATGAGCACTATGAGATCTCAAATTTCGCTCGGCCTGGGCATACCTCACGCCACAATACCCGCTACTGGCAAGGTGAGAGTTATCTCGGTCTGGGAGCAGGAGCACATTCTTTTAGTTGTACACCCGATTGGGGAAGACGCTGGAGCAATATTCGGAATCCCAAGAAATATATGGATGCGGCACTGGCCGAAGGGCAGGCGTGCCAATTCGAAGAAACGCTGTCTAGAGATCAGGCCCGTGGCGAGTATATGTTTCTGAACCTCCGCCAGCTTGATGGTATGTCCCTAATGGCGTTCGCCAACCGGTTCGGGCAGGCCTTCTTTGAAGAGTTTCCGCATGCCGTGGACCTCATCTCCAACGGACTCCTGAGCCAGACACAGACCGAGATTAAGCTTACCCCTCAAGGATTACTGGTTGCGGATAGTGTGTTTGCTACCTTTTTCTAGCCGTTTTGACCAAAATGATCATATAGAACGTTCATATATGGTCCGCACGGTCGCCGCGCCTTGAAAAAGTCTCGCGCGTCTTCTAGGGACATGGTGTGATGAACATGCAGATAGGCAATCGCGACTGTGGGGGCTCGGTTGCAGCCAGCATTGCAGTGCAAGAAAACGCGTCTGCCATTCTGAATACTTGTATGGAGCTGGTTTAGGGCTTGGGGTAGGGCTGTGGCCAGAGTGTGGCAATCATAGTCCGCAATAGGGGTGCGGGCGAACTCGATCTGGTGTTCCCGGTAAGTGCTTTTCAAAACGGCAATATCTAGCCCCTTGAGGTCGATATCGTCCGCATCTTGGAGACTTAGAACACCAGAGATTCCAAATGTTTGTTTGAGCCATAGGGCGTCTTCAACCCGGGGGTATTCGCCGACAAAGAGGTTGGGTAAGATTTCGCTGATATCTGGTCGGCGTCCACGCAGTTCGCTCGCAGACGGAGCAAAGGGATGGTAGAAATCGGTCATCCGTGCAAGGTAGAGATGCGTTAACGGTGCGTCAATATACCGTACCAACCAAAGAGAAGCTGAGGTCCTCGGAGGCTTGCCATTTGGGGGCCATTTCCGATACGTATAACGGGGTGGCTGGTGCCCGGCAGCCATGCCAACTAATAAGGAGGGTGTATAGATGGGTGCTGAGAATGAAAAATTGGTCACGGATTTCTGTGAAGCTTGGTCAAAATTAAACGTTGATGAGCTCTTGGGATATCTCTCGGAAGACTGTTTCTACCACAACATTCCGATGGAGCCGCTTGTCGGACATGCAGCCATACGAAGCTTTGCCGAGCCTTTCTTGAAGGACGCGCAGAGCGCCGTGTTCGAGATCAAACATACGACGTCTGCCGGCAATGTGGTCATGAACGAGCGCGTTGATACCTTTGTCATAGGGCCCAAGACGATATCGCTGCCCGTAGCCGGCATTTTTGAAATCACGGCAGGGAAGATCTCTGCGTGGCGTGATTATTTCGATTTGGAGTCTTTTAGCAAGCAGATGGGAGGATAATGCCTCTGTTCCGTTTTAATACTAGAATCCTTGCGAACGTGTAGAAAGGGTGGATATGGAGAAATTGATTCCCGGACTTGAAGGGATACCCATTATGGAGTCGGAGATTGGCTTCATAAACGGGCAGGAGGGCATCCTGGAATACCGCGGCATCTCGATCGAGGAGCTGGCTGAGAAGAGTACATATGAGGAGGTGGCCTATCTGCTCCTGTTTGGGAAGCTGCCGACTGCTGAAGAGCTCAAGAAATTTGACCATGACCTGCGGACCCACCGTCGGGTCAAGTACCGTATTCTCGACCTCATGAAATGTTTGCCCGAAACTGGACATCCCATGGATGCGCTGCAGGCGATAGTGGCCGCTATGGGCATGTTTTACCCGGCCCGGGATATTCGAGACGAGGAGCAGCGTTATTGGTCGACAATCCGGCTGATTGCCAAGCTGCCTACGATAGTAACGGCCTTTGAACGCATGCGGCATGGCGACGAGCCAGTTCGACCACGGGACGACCTGTCTCATGCGGCAAACTTTTTATGGATGCTGACCGAAGAAGAGCCCGACCCCCTCGATGCTCGTATTATGGACGTGTGTTTCATCCTTCACGCTGAACACACCATGAATGCTTCAACGTTTAGTGGCTTGGTTGTGGGATCAACAGAAGCAGATCCGTATACCATGGTGTCTTCCGCAATTGGTGCCCTCACCGGCCCTTTACACGGCGGAGCGAACGAACAAGCGCTCAAGATGTTCCGCGAGATCGGGACAGTGGACAATGCACGACCGTATATCGAGAATCGATTGAAGACCAAACAGAAAATAATGGGCATGGGCCACCGGGTGTACAAGGTCAAGGATCCCCGCGCCAATGCGCTGCAAGGGCTTGCCCGCAAGCTGTTTGAAGCTAAAGGAGAGCATCCGTTGTACAAAGTGGCGCAGGAGGTAGAGAAGGTAATTAGCGAACGGGTAGGGGCGAAGGGGATAGCCTCTAATGTCGATTTCTACTCTGGTGTTGTCTACGACAAGCTGGGTATCCCGATTGACGAGTTTACGCCTATCTTTGCTGTCGCCCGGGTAGCGGGCTGGTTAGCCCACTGGCACGAGCAGCTCAAAAACAACCGGATCTTCCGACCGACTCAGGTATACACAGGACAACACGACGCTGCGTACGTGTCTATTGATCAGCGGCAGTAAATTCGTTTAGCGAAACGAAATGAGGCGAAGGGTGCGAGGCTCTTCGCCTTTTTTGTGTCTGGGATTCTTATTGGTCGAAGTAGTCAGTGGATGGTATTTATCCCTTCGGCTGAACCTCCGGATTTGCGCAATTCAGCGGCGCTTCGCCATTCCGTAGCCGGTTTACATTCTCCGCAACGCGTTTGGCGATGCCTTGGAGGCTGACATCGGTCGCGCCGCCGACGTGGGGGGTGGCGAGGACGTTGTAGCTGAAGATCTCGTCGTCCGGGTCAAACGGCTCGTACCAAAACACATCCAAGCCAGCGCCTGCGATACGGCCTTCTTTGAGAGCAGCCAGCAGGGCATCGTAATCCAGCACCGGCCCGCGGGCCACGTTGATTACAAATGCCTCTGGCTTCATGCAAGCGAATTCAGCCTGGCCCATAAGGCCACGAGTTTCGTCATTGAGAGGCGGGGCGGCGATGACGAAGTCGGCCTCTCGCAGTGCATCGTGGAACCCGTCTTGGGCAACATGGCGACTGATAGGAATGTCATCGTCCGTTTTGTCTGTCGCAGGACCACGACGAGAGACGGCGAGGACATTCATCTCAAAGCCGGATAAGCGTTCGGCGAGCGCCCGCCCAATCCCACCATACCCAATAATGGCTGCTGTTTTGCCTTTGAGGGCCCGACCCATTGGTGAACCTAGGACTCTGTTACGGATGCTTTCTTGAGTCTGCCGATATTTTCTGGCTAAACCGAGCATGAAAAGCAAGGCGAGCTCAGCAACAGATTCGGCATTGCCGGTTCCCGCTGTCGGTACATTGGCAACATAGATTCCTGCGGCGGTGGCCGCCGAAATATCTACCGAGTCCAAACCTGCGCCGTACTGCTGGACTAGTCTCAAGCGAGGCGAGTGCATGGTATCTGTCCCGATCGGTGAGACCGTTGGAATCAGGACATCTGCCTGCTGTGCAGCTTCGGGGACGTTTTCGGGTGGGCACTCCAGTATTTCATCATCAGGAAGCTCGGTCTGGAGGATGTTGCAAATATAGGTCAGACCCTGTCGACAAAAGTAAATTCGCATAAGACCTTCCCCTGTCCTTCGCTTGATCGTTAGCGCTGTC
>CAZXFE010000143.1:0-5054 GCA_964639795.1 uncultured Enterobacteriaceae bacterium
TGGAGCACAGTTTGTCCGCGTGGTGACCCGGTACGAAATGTTAGGCTATCTGGGCAGTACAACAGTCACGGCGACGACTTTCCTCGGCAGCGTCCTGGTCACTCTGTACGGAGGCTATCTGGTTATTCAGGGGCAACTGAGCATCGGTGGGCTGATTGCCTTTGCGGCCTATCAGTCACGTGCCTTTAGCCCACTCCAAGTCTTGATGGATTTATATTTACGCATTGAACGCGCCGGTGTGTCTGTTGACCGGGTCTTTGAGTTCTTGGATATCGACAAAGAATATACGGAACAGACTGGTAACGGGCTGCAGCTTGAGGATGTGCGCGGAGGGCTGGAGTTTCGGGATGTGTCGTTTGCGTATCAACCCGCTGAGCCGGTGCTGCATCAGGTCAGTTTTCGGCTGCCGGCCGGGCAGCGTCTGGCTATCCTCGGACCGAGTGGTACGGGAAAGTCGACTGTGGTTGATCTCATTATTCGGCTGTACGAACCCAGCGCTGGTAGCATCAGTCTCGATGGTCATGACCTGCGGGATTTTGACGTCGCTTGGCTGCGCAAACAGATTGTTGTGATTGGAAATGAGCCCTTCCTCTTTCATGCTTCTGTGCTGGAGAACGTGTGTTATGCAAGTCCGCAGGCGTCTCGCGATGATGCTCTGGCTGCGGCCGGCGCGGTTGGTCTTCATGAGTTTGTGGTCACATTGCCTCAAGGTTATGACACCATCGTTGGGGAGCGGGGGACACGTCTTTCGGCCGGCCAACGACAACGCATCGCCCTGGCGCGGGCGGTTCTTAAGAAGCCGAAGATACTGGTACTCGATGAAGCCATGTCCGGGCTTGACACTGCAAGTGAAGCGGACGTGCGGCTGGCCCTAACGTCTGTGCTGCCAGGCTGCACGATATTGGTCGTGACCCATCGGTTGACTGCGCTGCACAATGAGGATGCTGTCATAGTTCTGAAAGAGGGTCGTGTGGTGTGGCAGGGAGTGTATGCCGCCCTGATCGAGGCGCCTGAGATGATCTATATTGCGGCGGAATAATTGCCCCTCATGCCGGCCAGTTGCCCGTCAGTTAATTAATGCCACTCTCCTTTCAAAGCGCTTGCTGGGGCAACGAGGGGTAGTGTGAACCGAAAGACTGTCCCTTCGTCTCGACCACTTTCGAATTTCAACTCGCCCGCCATAGCCTGTACCAGGCCGTAGGAGATAGAAAGCCCGAGACCCATACCGATTGAGTTTCCTCTTTCCTCGTCGAAAAGAACGGTTCAAATATCTGGGTACGGATGGCTGCTGAAATGCCACTGCGCTGGTAGATGACGGCGAGCGCGAGACTCTCGCCCGTGCACGCACGCGTTGCGGGGACTTCTCGGCCCTGCGGGGACGCTTCGATTCCATTTTTAATAAGATTGAATAAGACCTGCCGAAGACGGCTTTCCGGAAGCGTGGCCAAGATGGACTGGATGGACTGGATGGGCTGTGCGGCGGGCGTGAACGTAAGTTGGACAGCTCGCTTCTGGGCCTGTGGAGCCAACATGCTCAGTAGTTCCTCAACAACTGGGACGATATGGAATTGACGTGGGGCACCTGCTAGGGGCTGGTGGAGGCCGTACATTTGATGCACGATCGCGGCGATAAGATTAATCTCCGTATCAATACGACAAACGAATTCGTAATGCGGATGGTTTTGCGGTACAGCATTTTTAGATTAACAAAAAGGCATTCTTAATGCCGGCAAGGGGGTCGTTGAACTCGTGCGCGACCCCGGCGGCCATACGGCCGGTGGCAATCAGCTTCTCGCCTTCTCTGAGTTTCTCTTCGAGCAGTTTTTGTTCAGTAATATCCCGCGCGACTCGGATGGTTCCAATGATGCGGCCGTGGTGATCACGGTAGGGATTTTCAGTGTCTGAAGGACCCGGGTCCAGCCAACGATCTGCGTGGCTTCATCATAATACGTCTTGGCTTCCCTGGTTGTCATAATGTCTTGATCTTGTTTGGTGAGTTGATCGGCCAGGTCAGGCGAGAAGGGCTCGTGGCTGGTCTGGCCTAGCACCTCATCCACAGGCTTCCCAAAACATTGTCTCCCTATAGAATTAAAAAAGAGACAGTGCCCTTGTTTGTCTTTGACAAAAATGACGTCCTGCTTCCCCTCAGAGATATCCCGTGCGACGACCTGGATAGCCGGCTGGCCCTGATAGGTGATCGGACGGTCCGAGACTTCGATTTGGATGGTTTCGGCATCAAGGCAGAGGACGCGCTAATTCTTATCTCGCCTGTGATACACCCGGTCGAGAACTGTGTTTTTATAACCTGGATGGAGGAAATCCATCCCCTCTTTGTCGATAAAATCCTCGGAACTCTGACCGCCGTAGGGCTGAACACCTGCCGCATTTATATACGTGATTTTTCTGTCGACATGGACATATACCGCGTCAGGCGAAACTTCAACTAAACTGCAATAGGTCCCATCACTTTCCCGTACAACGTTCTCGGCATGCTTCTGGACGGTAATATCGATAGTGACGCCTCGCATACCAACGACGTAACCATCCTCGATGACCGCGCCCCCAGATCCATAGATCCATCGGATGTCTCCCGTCTTAGTCAGAATTCCAAACTCTCCTGGTCTGACGATTCTCTTGGTAAATGCCTGATGACATGCCCTCAGCTACTTCGGGCATGTCATCAGGGTGTATAAATTCAGCGAAGGGATGATTGATAATCTCCGGCGGTGTATAGCCGAGGAGTCCCTCTACGCCTGGGCTGACATAGGTTGTGGTTCCATTCTCATTAAAAATAAAGAATACCGCTTGGATATCCTCGACAAGATTACGGTAGCGTTCTTCACTCTCTTGTAATGCTGCTGCATCCTATTTCTGCTTGATAATGTTAGGGAAAATTCCTTGGCAACCTACAATCTTCCCATCTTTATCCGGTGTAAAACGGGTGGGACATTCGACCGGGATAACGGCTCCATCCTTTCGGACGAGCTCAATTTCAAACTAGAAGAAAGCTATTCACAGTTGAGTGCACGTGGGTGACGGTCTTCCGTATATGGTGAGCGCACGCGAGTCTGAGTTTCTACGAAATGTTACCAATGAGCTCCTCTTTCGTGAAACCAAGAGTCAGCTCAACTGCTTGATTGACGTGTGTAATCTCTCCTTCGAGTGTAAATGTGGCCAGCATGTCGTTCGAATTCTCGAACTGTCCACGGGACAGTCGCCTACTCTCTTCTAATTCTCCTACGCTATTGGGGGCTGCTCGCTCGCCCTCCTCTAACTCCACAATGCGTCGGCGAGAGACACCCAATTCCGTAATAAGCCGGGCTTTGGTTTTCTGTTGGTCTAACTGCATCATGACTCTGAGTTATGGAGAAATATTTTATTTCACAATGCTGGTCTGCTGTAGGAACGTCCGTGCTGTTTCAACTCTCAACTCTGGTTGGCCTTCAGCTTTGAGTGCGAGGGCCGCCGCAATATGCGCTGAGGCAAAACTATGGCCATGAAAGTTCTGAGCTTGGGCCGGACCAGGAAGGGGCCGAGGGTAGGGGTGGGCACGGAAGGGAACTGGGCTGTCCATAAGAGCGCGGTACTCATCCCAGGCACATGAATCGTCCGCTGCAACACCGATCACGCCGGGTAAGGTTGCAGGTAAAATATCCGAACGATCAGGAGGAGAAGACGCGACAAGGATCAGGTTTGTCCTTTGTGCCAGGGAGACAAGAGCGGAGAGAGGCTGGCGGTGATCGCTTTTGATAAGACCCAGGCTCAGGTTGATAATTTTTATGCGCTGGTCGATTGCCCATTGTAGCGCAGCTTCTAGGACGGGAAACGCGGTGGCAAGATGGTCGGTGAAAATTTTGACCGCGTAGAGTTCTGCTTGCGGAGCTTTGGCACGAATTACACCAGCGAGTGCAGTTCCGTGCCCAATCTGATCTGGATACTCTGGACTTGTTTGAACGTCGTTTTCCTCATCCAAGAAAAAATGAATCCCCCCGGCAACACCTTCCACATGAGAATGGTGGGCATTCACCCCACTATCGATCAGAGCAACTTTGACTCCCGCTCCGGTCGGCACCACCGTTTCACCACGATCCTTATCCATGCCCCTTATTCCTCGTGGAGAAAGCATAGCAAATGTGGCAGTCTGTTTCCATTTGACTCTCCCTGGGAGAGGTATAGGATCCGGCTGTTGCATCAGAAGACGTAACCTATTGTTCCAGCCTAGAGGAGAGGACTGGTATGCGGGCCAGAAAAATATTGCAATTCGTCGTATCTCGAGGATGCCTGCTGTTCTTACTCGGGAGTCTTATCGGAATGGTTCAATCCGTCGGGGCGGTAGAAGACAAAGAAGCGCTGTTAGGACGAGAGGTTTTAGAAACGCGCTGTTCGGGCTGCCATGCACCGCAGGAGGAAGGCGGCAAATTCGATGCGATAGAAGCGCAGCGTAAGTCGCCCGAAGGCTGGAGCATGACACTCAGCAGGATGGTCCGGACGCATGGTGTTGAATTACGAGACGGTGACGCTCGCATTCTTGTTAAATATCTGAGCGACCACTATGGCCTCGCTCCCGCGGAAGTCGAGCCGTATCGCTTTATTCTAGAACAGCGCAATACGCGGACGACGCAAAATGTACCTGAGCCACTACAAGCCGGCTGTATACAATGTCATTCGTATGCACGCATTGCTTTACAGCGGCGGACCCAAGATTCATGGGAGCGGCTGCCGGATGCTAAGGTTGCACTAATGGCGAATATCGGCAGTGAGACGGCCTCTGCTGGACAGTTAAAAGATTATTGGTTTGAGAACGCTAAAAAGAAGGCAGTCCCCCACCTGATCAAGGCGCAGCCGTTTCAGACAGAAGCATGGACCGCGTGGCAAGCTGTGAAAAAGCCGAACTATGCTGGAACCTGGCTTGTCGTCGGTCACGACCCTGGGCGCGGAGGCGATTACACTGGGCGACTCACGCTGACGGCAGGGGAAGTTGATCAATACACCGGAGAATTCTCCTATACATTCGCGGACGGATCACAGATGAACGGCTCAACGACTGGAACAAT
>CAZXFE010000143.1:5064-10445 GCA_964639795.1 uncultured Enterobacteriaceae bacterium
GCGGGGGGTTGCCCAGGCCAAAGAGACGAGAGAGGCTGGACGGGAGATACAGCAGCGCGAGATATTCTTTGCTGCTGAAGATGGGAATACTGTTTCTGGGCGGCGTTTACTGACTAATCTCGGTGACCTGGGTATGGATGAAACCTGGTATCGCAGCCAGGACGCTGCGCGCCTGTTGACGGTGAGTCCGGCCATGATCCAGACCGGATCGCCCCAAACAGTAAGAATTTTCGGTAATGGCTTTTCTGGTGACATGCTGTCCTCCGACAACTTCTCCTTTGGTGAGGGTGTTGGCGTGCTGTCCCTCAGACTGGACGGAGAGGATGCCGTTGTGGCGGAAGTGTTTGCCAAAGCTGGGGTCAAGGAAGGCCAGCGTACGGTCTCCGTCAAAGGCGTTGCGGGCGAAGGACAGGTCCTGGTGTACGGGGCTGTTGATTATATACGTATCACTCCGGAACGTGGATTCGCCCGTCCCGGCGGCATTCGAACGCCGAAAATTTTTCAGCAGTTTGAAGTGGTTGGATACACGAACGGCCCGGACGATACCAAAGGCACAGATGATGATGTCAAGCTGGGACGGATCGGTCCGGTTAAATGGAATCTTGAAGAATATGTGAAACGTCAGAATGACGACGATGTGCAGTATGTTGGAGCGATCGATCAAACCGGATTGTTTCTTCCTAATGATGATGGACCGAACCAAAAACGACATAGGATGGAAGGCAATGTTGGCGATGTGTGGGTCGAAGCCTGGTATATGAGAGAAGGCGCTAAGCGACCCATGGGCGCGCGTGCCCACTTGTTGGTCATGCCGGCAAAGTTTGTCTTTCCACCGATTGAATAGGATGATACAGATTTGCTAGGGGTGGTGAGCTATGGATCTTCACTTTCGACCTGAAAATGCACATGCTATCGCTCGCGATGGCCAGGACAATATGGACATCTTGGTTGCATCCAAGAGTATGTCCATGTTTGTCATGGATCCCGCTTCGCAGGCCGTCTTGCGCTATGCGGAGACGCATCCACATTGTACTCATGAGCAATTGACTGAGGCGCTGGTCGATCAGTTTTCTGTGGATGAAGTGGCGGAGACGGTCCAAGAGTTCATTGCTCTAGATATTCTGCACGCCCACGATCGCTCTCCATCTCCGGCTACAGTGCCGACGCTGGATGTCGAGCATTTCCCTGTTAGCTCGTTGGTGGTGAATGTCGCCAACAAATGTAATCTCCATTGCACCTACTGCTACGAACCCGAAGACGCGAAATACGGGCCGTCTCCGGTCCAAATGGACTGGGACACGGCCCGCGAGAGTGTGGATTTCCTGTTTAAGAAATCCGGTCAGACCAAAGAGGTCAATCTTATCTTTTTTGGTGGGGAAGCCCTGCTGAATTTCAAACTCATGCGCCAGACTGTGGCCTACGCAGAGGAAAAGGCCCAGAAAGAAGACAAAGTCATAGACTTTTCGCTTACCACCAATGGAACTCTGCTGACCGATGGGGTTATCGATTTTTTCCAAGAACACCGATTCGGAGTCACTATCAGCATTGATGGCCCAAAGGACTTGCACGATAAACGCCGCGTCTTCGTGAATAAGCGGGGGGAACAAAAAGGCTCGTACGACCTCTTACGACCTCGTTTAGAGCGGCTGCTTGAGCGCTATAGCGCACGACCCGTTGTAGCCCGTGTGACCGTGACGAAAGACGCGATTGATGTCATGCGGACCTACGAACATCTGACTGGACTGGGATTTTTTGAAGTCGGCTTTTCACCCGTCACCGCTCAGGCCGAGACCGAGTACGGGTTAGAACCCATGGACTTGCGCGAACTGCTGCGTCAATTCCGCGAACTCGGCCAGGTCTATGTGGAGCGGGCGCTCAACAGCCAGTACACCGGATTTTCAAACCTGAGCACGATGCTGACAGATATTCACGTTGGGACGAACAAACTCTTCCCGTGCGGGGCGGGTCTTGGTCTGTTGGATGTTGATGGCAATGGCGACGTCTATCTATGCCACCGTTTCCCCGGCACCGAAGAACACAAATATGGCAATATAAAAGATGGCCTAGAGTATGATCGTCTGAATACTTTCATTAACGGTGCCCATGTTGGCAATAAGCCGGTGTGTCAAACGTGTTGGATCCGGGGCTTGTGTGGTGGCGGGTGTTATCATGAAGCCATGACCGAGTTTGGCGATGCGACATTGCCCAATCTGCACTACTGCGACTTTCTGCGAGAATGGACGGAGTATGGCATTCGGGTGTATATGCAGCTGCAAGAGAAAAACCCTGGGTTTATTGAGCAGTATGTGGTTAGGGGGCGAGGGAATGCCCCTAAGGAATTAACATGAACGTGTGTATGGGGAGCGTAGTATGAAACACCTCAAAGCCGCGAATCGAAAAGCCGAGGCCGTCAAAGCGACTGTAGAAAAATCCGCCGTCCAAAAAGGTGTCGTGCAAGAGGTTGTGGAGGACGTCGTGGGCATGGCGCAACCAGTTGGCTGCACGACTATTTTTAATCCTGGGTGGGAGGCCAACCCGTGGGGTGGGGTGAGCAGCATGTGCGCACCCATGGAAGCCGACCTATTGAGCTGCGCCAATCTGTGTTGGTGGCCGGCCCAAGTGCCGGACAGTTTGCAGAATTCCCCCGAATGGGCCAAAGGCTGCTCTGGCATGAACCAAGAAGATTGGCGCAACCTTGACGTTGTTTTTCCTAAGATTGATAAGTAAGCGGGACGGACAGAGAGACTGAGTGAGCGTGTTGCGGAAGGAGTCCGTGGTGCCTGTAAAAGAGTTTCAGTTACTGTGGAGGGTTTTCGTCGCCTCCTGCCTATTGACCCTGCCTCAAACTGCACACGCCAAGTGGTATCTGTTGGCGAGCACCCATCCCAATAATCTCGTCATCGTCGATACGGAAACCGACAAGGTTGTCAAAGAGATCGCCCTTGAGGGCAGAGGTCCGGCCCTCAATATTGCGCCCAATCCCGCTCGCCCGCAGTTTGCCTATGTGGTGAATAATCTGGCCCAAAGCGTGGCCATGGTCGATCTTGACGAAGGCAAGCAAGTCAGGAGCTTTGACTTATCGAACGACAATGAACTCGTGCGGACCATGGCGATTGACGTGAATATGCAAGGTACTCGGATGTTCGTGCATGAGATGCCAATCAAGAAAGACCTGGGCAGTTATACTTCACTAGAAAATCGCATTCGGGTGATCGACCTGGAGACTAATGAGACCGTCACAACGTTTCCTGCACCCCGGCAGGTGATGGGTCTTGCATCATCAAAGGATGGAAAACGACTGTATCTGTTCAGTGTCGGTCAAGACATTTTTGTGCATGACACCGAAGACGGAACGCTACTTGACACCATTCCCCTTGCTAACCGCAACATCAGCGGCATTGCGAGGACCGATGGCTTGCCGTTGGGCGGCAATTATCAAGAAAGTGGTTACCTTGTCTCGTTTGGTACGTTCACCCTGGATTCCATTACCAATCAGATGACCCTAGGTATTGGCACGCTTGACCTTACCCGGGAAGCACCAGAGCTCGAGATTGTTGAACTGCAGCCATTCAATGAGAGTGAATATGTGATCACCGGCGCTCTTTCGCCGCATACGAACAAGGCGTATTTTGCGTACAACAATTTGTGGAAGGTTGATCCTAAAACACGTCACATAGAGAAAAAAGTAGCCCTCTCCAATACCTATTTTGCTCCCCTGATTCACCCTGAAGGCAAAAAGATTTACTGTGGCAGTAATTGGCACGATGTGGCAGTGTTTGATGCTGACTCGCTCGATCTTCTCACAAAGATCCCCCTTGGCCATTCGCAGACCGGTGGGGTTAGTGTGCTGCGCTTTGTGAATCGCTAACTCCACGAACAGGGCGGCCATATAGGGCTGCCCCTACGACATAAATATATGTCTGACGTCCGAATAACTCGGCGGAGAGCGTTGCAGGGTATCGGTACTGCCGCATGCCTTAGCCAAGCGTATGGCATCGCCCGTGCTGTAGAACAAGGAGAATCTTGCGGTTTCGCTTCGGTGGTGAAACGCCGAGGCATGATCCGCAAGTATGAGGACAAGCCGGTTTCGGACAAAGCGGTCAAAAAGCTGCTGCAATATGCGGTGCGCGCGCCCAGCGCGGGTAACCTCCAGCCGTGGGAGTTTGTTATTGTGCGTGACCCCGATGTTCGCGCCAAACTGGCCAAAGCTGCGATGAACCAAAACTCGGTGGTGACCGCCCCGGTCATCATTGCCACCTGTGCCAACATTCAGCGTATGGGCGAGAAATACGGTACGCGTGGATCTTTTTATAGCTTGGTGGATACGTCCTTTGCATCGTTGCTCATTCTGCTTGGTGCGACTGAACAGGGTTTAGGCGCGTGTTTTGTCGGCTCGTATGATTCAGAGGAAGTGGCAAAGATTCTCCAGCTTCCGAACCATATTCGTCCGGTCGGGCTGATTACGATAGGCTATCCGGCTGAGCAGCCGCGCAAGCCGGGCAATAAGAAAATCCCGCTCGATAAATTGATCCACAAGAATACGTGGTAGGGGAATTTTCGGGTCCTTCAAAGGCGCCTGGCATTCCTGGCTGGGCAGGGGAACCGCGGCCTGCGAATTATTCTTTCCCCTCCGGAAAGTCGTCCATGGTTTTTTATTTATCCCCAGCCCGAATGCGTATACCACACCAAGACAGGCTCTCAAACCGTTTTGTTTTGTCCTTCCGCGTCTTGCGTAATACAGTAAGCACGTCCAAGTTGCGCCTCAAACGAGAGAGAAAGGGGGAAAGAAATGACACAATCCCAAGAAGAGGGACACGAGGTCAAGTACGACCTCCTCTTACAGGGCGGCGATGTTCTCGACCCTGGTTTGCCATTATATCAAAAGCGGCAAAAAGCAGACGTTGCTATACGCAACGGCAAGATTGCTGCAATCGAACCCGAGATTCCTGCTACCCAATCCGTCAGCGTCCGTGATGTGTCCGGCAAGATTGTGTGTCCCGGACTGATTGATCTCCATGCCCATACATTTGTGAACGCGCACGACATGGGCCTTGAGACCGATCAACGCTGCGCGGCCAGTGGCGTGACCACGATCATTGATGCGGGCAGTTCCGGCTCGGCCACCTTTCCGGGATTACGCCAGTATGTAGCCAATCAAAGTGAAGTGCGATTGCGCTGCTTCATCCACCTGTCCGCATTGGGCCTCATTCATCTTCAGGTCGGCGAGTTGATGCATATGGATTATGCCGACCCGGAAGGTTGCGCCCGAACGATCATGAATAATCGAGATCTCGCCATTGGCGTCAAGCTGCGGTTTAGCAACGACGTCGTGCCCGACTCAGCTGGAACGGAACCGCTGCGGCTTGCGCGCCAAGCGGCCG
>CAZXFE010000144.1:0-9068 GCA_964639795.1 uncultured Enterobacteriaceae bacterium
CTTCGTTTTGATCGCGGCCAGTGCATCTTCTTGCAGCTGGATTTCGCGTCGAATTTTGAGGGTAACGCGCGCTTTATAGTCCGCCAGGGTCACGGTTTCGACCCGTCCGATCTCCACTCCGGCTAGCTCGATGACTGCCCCGTCTTGAAGGCCGCCAGCGTTTATGAAGTCTGCATATACTGGATAACTTCCCGAGCCAAATTCCATCTGTCCCAACTGGATCGACATATAGCCGAGACCAGCCACAATCCCAAGTAAAAGCACTCCGACTGATAGTTCCCCATCAATTTTCATATGCTGCCATATGCGCTTTAGTACACGTCAATTGGGCCTTCGATCTGACCGTTAATGAACTGCTGGACAATCGGATTGTTTGACGCCTGGATGTCCGCCGGTGAGCCAGACTCGATGATGACCCCTTGATGCAACATAGCGAGATGGGTGGCGAGAGAAAAGACCTCCGGAATCTCATGGCTGACGATTACCGCAGTGAAGCCCAGCATGCGGTGCAAGTCGAGAATGAGCTGGTGAATGGCATTCACACGAATGGGGTCAAGACCTGTCGTTGGTTCATCAAAGAGCAGGATTTCAGGGTCTGAGACGAGCGCCCGGGCCAAGGCCGCACGTTTTTGCATCCCACCGGACAGTTCGGACGGAAATTTGTTGTCCACACCGGCTAATCCGACCTGGGCGAGCCGCTCTTGAACTTTCGCTCGGATTTCGGCTTCACTTTTGTGTGTCTTCTCTCGCAAGGGAAAGGCCATATTGTCGTACACAGACATTGAGTCGAAGAGTGCGCCTCCCTGGAAGAGCATGCCGAATCGATTGCGAATACGATTCAGCGCCCGTCGTCCGAGACCGGCTATCTCCACATCATCCACCCAGACCTGGCCGTTATCTGGACGCATCAAGCCAATCAGATGTTTAAGCAGGCAACTTTTCCCCACTCCGCTGCCACCAACAATAACGTAGATTGCGTGATCCGGGATCTCTAGATTGACTCCGGTCAGAACGTTTTGGCGCCCGAAAGACTTATGTAAATTGACAAGGCGAATCATACGCTAAATGAGAATGGATCCAATAAAATAATCCCAGACCAAGATCAATACGGCACACCTCACAACAGCCTGCGTGGTTGCCTGGCTAACTCCTTCTGCGCCGCGATCAGCGTAAAAACCTTTAAAGCAGCTTACCCAGGCAACAATCGCCCCAAAAGCGAGTGATTTATAGACACCCATCCAGATATCCTCAGAACCCGCTGCACTGCTCATTTGGGTAAAATAGGCACCTGAACTGCCACCGAGCAGTTTGACCCCAACCATATAACCGCCATAAATACCAACAGTAACAAAGACGCCATTTAGAAGGGGGAATGTAATCAGTGCAGCCAGAAAAATCGGGACAACCAGATATTTGATAGGGTTGAGAGCCATAACTTCCAGAGCGTCAATCTGCTCGGTAATCCGCATAATGCCGAGCTCCGCAGTCAGCGCGGATCCTGCTCGGGCGGTAATCATCAAAGCGGACAGGACAGGTCCCAGCTCGCGAATCAGGCTCAAGCCCACCATGGGGCCGAGTGCTTCCTCTCCTCCAAAACGGCGCAGCGCAACATACCCCTGGAGCGCGATTACCATGCCCGTAAAGGCACCGGTAAAGATGATCAAGAGTAGCGAGCGACTTCCAATAAAAGAAATACGGCGGATGAGCTGTTTTGCCTGAAGCGGGGGGACGAAGATGTCGAGTAGCACTGTCCCGAGGAAAATCCCCATGCGGCCCGTTTCGTGCAGCGTATTCAGTGTGAGGCGTCCACACCAGCGTACAAAACTGAGCACCGCTTTTCCTTCCTTTTTTACAGTACGCCGGGTGAGAGCATTGTCTGCCCTGGGTAGGGTCTGCTGGGGTTGCGTTTTGATTTAATTCTCTCTAACAGTGGCGCATCACCTAACATAGGGGCTATGCTTACTCAAGGGAGCAGGTGCACTAGGGTTGGGAAAAAGGACACGATTCTACTTGTTGTCAGCTATGTAGAGAGGAGTACGATTCCTTTATTTTTCAAATACGTGGAGAAAAACTATGGCAAACACGGCGCAATCCGCAGCAGCGGAAGAACCCGCGCTTCGGGTTATTGAAACTGAAACCGTTCTCGAAAAAGATCCCCCAAAAAAACAGTGGAAAAAGTTCCGCGAAGTACTCGCCCGTCATCGCGGGGAGAAAATTCTCTTGGTCCTCGTGGGGTATCCTGACCCTGACAATATTGCCTCAGGTCTCGCCCATCAGTTTTTGGCTAAAGAATTCGATATCGAAGCCACACTGCTGTGTTTTCACGAGGTGAGCCATCAGGAGAACCGTGCCCTAGTGAAGCGACTAGAGATCGACCTGCAATTGTATGACGAGAAATTTGACCTTGAGCCCTACATAGCCTATGCCCTGGTTGATACCCAAAACCCGGAAACTCCCATCTCAGATAAGCTTGAAGGCAAAACCTTGCTCTCTTTTGTTGACCACCATCGGCGTCTCGGAGATATCCAGGCCGAGTTTGTTGATATCCGAGAGGATGCAGCATCCACGTGTGCGATTTACGCTGAATATTTGCGTACCCAATATCCCACCGGCCTCAACCCTGGGGAAACTGACCAAGTCCGGCTGGCCACGGCCCTGATGCACGGTATCCGTTCTGATACCATGGCGATGATCGAGGCGAGTCGATTGGAATTCGAGGCGGCGGCATATTTGTGGCCGTGTGTAGACCAGGCCCTCCTCAAGGCCATTTCAGCGAAATCCTTACCGCCTATTGTTATGGACATGATTCAAAAGGCCCTAGAGCGTAAGCAGGTTTTCGACTCCTTTGTCTTTACCGACGTTGGCTTCGTGCGGGGAGAACACCGTGATGGGATTCCCCAGGTTGCAGAGTTCCTCCTCCAGCGAGAAGGGACCGACACGGTCCTTGTTTTTGGCATTGTTGACAGCAAAACGATCGACGGTTCGCTGAGAACCCGGAGCGATACTGTAAATCCGGACGCGTTTTTGAAAAAACTGTTCGGCTTGGATGAAGACCGGAAATCCTATTATGGGGGCGGCAATATCCAGGATAAAGGTGGATTCCAGATTCCGCTCGGATTCCTGGCCCAGTCACCCGATCGTGACATGTTGTACCAAATGACGTGTGGAGTCGTGCAGGAGCGCTTTCTCAAGACCATCGGTGTCAAGGAATAAGCGCATTTCTGTTAGAAGGCGGCGGTCAGTCGGCGACCGGCGTCGGTAGCGCGACATCGTTCGCAGTAGAACCCTGGGCCGGTCCAGCTGGCCTCCGTGTGAACGCCATGGCGTCATCTGCAATCGAGCCGTAGGCAACGGTCCAGACGTCGAGCATGTAATTCTGATACGACCTCCAGGGTACTTTCGAACCCTGCTTGGGAAAGGTGTGAATTGCCCTCTGGATATAGCCCGAGGTGAAATCAAGCAGAGGCTCAGACTTGATGTCCGCGTCGCCCGGGCGTGGGCAGCATTGATCGTAGCCTTTCGCCTGCATGTGGTTGAGCAGGTGACAGACATACTCGCAGGTGAGATCGCATTTGAGCGTCCACGACGCGTTCGTATAACCGATAGCCAAGGCCAGGTTTGGCACGTTGCTGAACATCACGCCCTTATAGGTCAGCGTCTTCGAGAACTCGACTTGCTCACCATCGACCGTCACTTCGAGACCGCCCAGGAGCTGTAGGTCTAGGCCTGTAGCTGTCACGACGAGATCGGCTTCGAGTTCTTTACCCGAACGCAGCTGGATGCCTCGCTGGGTGAAGGTATCGATGTGGTCTGTGACAACCGAAGCCCGACCGGCCTTGATCGCGTTGAACAGATCGCTGTCCGGGACTAAGCACATGCGTTGCTGCCATGGGTTGTACGTTGGCGTGAAATGCTGCTCAACGTCGTAGTCAGTGCCTAGTGCCGCCCGGACGCGGCCCAGAATGAACGCCTTGGCACGCTCTGGGAAGCGTCGGCAGAACCAGAAGACATAGGCCCCCAAAAGCACGTTCCGCCACCGGGTCACACTATAGGCGAGTTTGTTGGGCAGAAACCGCCGCAGCCAATTCGCCATAGGGTCCTCCGATGGCGCGGATACAATATAGGTGGGCGAACGTTGCAACATGGTGACATGTGCCGCCGTCTTTGCCATTTCGGGTACGAGTGTCACGGCTGTGGCACCGCTCCCGACTACGACGACGCGTTTGTCCGCGTAATTGATATCGTCGGTCCACTTCTGCGGGTGTACGATCTGGCCGTGGAATTCATCGGTCCCGGCAAATTCCGGTGTATAGCCTTGGTCGTAGTTGTAATAGCCGCTGCACATGAAAAGGAAGTTGCAGGTGAAGCGGCAGGGCAGCGCTGGGTCCGTCCGCTCGGTCTCCACGGTCCAGCGCGCATCTGCTGTTGACCATGATGCCCGCTTCACGTGGTGGCCGTAACGGATTTTGTTGTCGATGCCGAATTCTTTGGCTGTCTCTTTCACGTAACGGAGGATGGACGGTCCATCGGCGATTGCCTTCGGATCGGTCCAGGGCCGGAACGAGTAGCCCAGCGTATACATATCCGAATCTGAGCGTATTCCTGGGTAGCGGAAAAAATCCCAGGTACCCCCGGTGGTGTCGCGTCGTTCGAGAATGGCATACGTCCGGTCCGGGCAGTTCGTCTGCAGATGATAGCCTGCGGCTATCCCCGAGATCCCTGCACCGACGACTAAGACATCGAAATGTTCTGTGTTCATGACTTCAACACCTCAATTCGGACGTTAGCAAGCGTCAATACTATAGACGGTAGCTGACGATTTGGGGAGGTAGGGAGGACAAACGGCCGGTTTGCGCTCTGCAGGATATGATCGGGAATGCTGGTGTCAGCGTTAATATGCACCGTATAGCACCTGCTGAAATGGACTAGATAAATCCAGCCAGCACGGAAAGTGCCGGCTTTGATGACACCGCAGTTCTATAAATCACCTTGATCGCGTCGGTCCTACATTTTCCCAAAGATTTCAATATGCTAATACTGGTTGACAGAAACTTCTGACCGGTTCCGCTTGCTGTCATTCCTGCGTAGGCGGGAGGGAGAGGCTGGGCGAGCTTCCTCTCGGATAACTGGGGAAGAACTTCCGCTGCGGTGTGTTAGTGTACGCAGACACACAAGCTTACGAATAATTGAATACAGGAGGGCTATTATGGCAGACGGACAAGGTGGAAATCTGATCTACGACATTCCTGCCGCAGTCAAGGGGCGAACTGCCATTGACCCGGAGACCTATCAGCAAATGTACGATCGCTCGGTCCAAGACCCCGAGGGATTTTGGGCCGAACAGGCGGAACAACAGATTGACTGGTTCCAGAAATGGGACACAGTCCTGCAGTGGGATTTCGACAAGGCTGATATTAAATGGTTTCTTAACGGTAAGCTCAATGTTTCCTATAATTGCCTGGATCGGCATGTGAATGCTGGTGCGGGGGATCAGACTGCGCTGATCTGGCAAGGCAATAATGAGGACGAAAGCAAGAAGATCTCGTATGCTGCGATGCTGGAACAGGTGTGTCAGTTCGCCAATGCCCTCAAAGCGCTAGGCGTCAAGAAAGGCGATCGGGTATGTCTCTATATGCAGATGATCCCGGAGCTGCCGGTGGCCATGTTGGCGTGTACACGGATTGGAGCGGTGCATTCCATCGTCTTTGGGGCATTCTCCGCGGATTCACTGCGTGACCGGATACAGGACTCGGAATGCAAGGTCTTGATCACCCAAGACACGGGCCTGCGGGGTACGAAAAATGATATTCCGATGAAGGCCAACGCCGACGCAGCTGTTGCTGATTGTCCGTCCATCCGGAAGGTGGTGGTTGTACAACGGACTGGGCACGAAGTGGCAATGCGAAATGGGCAAAATGGACGCGACGTGTGGTGGCATGAGCAAGTCGCTTCACAGCCGAAGACTTGTGAGCCGGAGCACATGGATGCCGAAGATCCCTTATTCATTCTGTATACCTCCGGCTCGACCGGTAAACCAAAAGGCGTACTGCACACCACCGGTGGATATCTGGTCTATGCGGCCATGACCCATAGCTATGTGTTCGATTATCGGCCCGGCGACATCTACTGGTGTACGGCGGACATTGGCTGGGTGACGGGCCATAGTTATATCGTCTACGGGCCAATGGCGAATCGCGCGACGACCATGATGTTTGAGGGTGTCCCCAATTATCCTGATTTTGGCCGCTTCTGGCAGATCGTCGAGCAGCATAAAGTCAACATTTTTTACACCGCCCCGACTGCGTTGCGCGCGCTCATGAAAGAAGGCGACTCCTGGCCGGCCAAGCATGACCTGTCGAGCCTGCGTATTCTCGGCACAGTCGGCGAGCCGATTAAGAGTCCGGAGTGGCATTGGTATTTTCAGGTAATAGGCCAAGAACGCTGTCCGATTGTGGATACTTGGTGGCAGACAGAGACCGGTGGGATTTTGATTACCCCTCTGCCTGGGGCGACCAAGACGAAGCCGGGGTCGGCGACGCGCCCGTTCTTTGGCGTCCAACCCTGCCTCGTTGACGACCAGGGCAATGAACTCGAAGGCAATGGCATCTCCGGAAATCTGTGTCTCAAATTTCCGTGGCCGGGTATCATGCGAACACTTTATGGTGATCATGAACGCTTCATCCAAGCGTATTTCTCTACGTATCCCGGTAAATATTTTACCGGCGACGGCTGCAAGCGGGATGAAGACGGCTATTACTGGATTACCGGCCGCGTGGACGACGTGATTAACGTTTCCGGCCACCGTTTGGGCACGGCAGAGATTGAAGGCGCGATCGGCAAACACCCGGCCGTTGCTGAAGCCGCCGTAGTGGGTGTGCCGCACGATTTGAAAGGCCAGGGGATTTACGCTTTCGTAACGCTTAAGACCGGTCAGCAATCATCGCCTGAGATGCTCAAAGAACTGGCTAAAACGGTTCGCCAGGATATCGGCCCGCACGCTACGCCGGACAAGATTCAGTTTACTGACGGATTGCCTAAGACGCGTAGTGGCAAGATCATGCGCCGTATCTTACGCAAAATCGGCGAGGGCGCTATCGATCAGCTTGGCGACATTTCAACCTTGGCTGACCCGTCCATCGTGGATCAATTGGTTGAAGGAAGACAATAACGAAAATATGGCTTTACGTTTCTATAACACGCTGACAGGTAAAGATGAGGAGTTTGTTCCGCTCACGCCTGGTACAGTGCGGATGTATGTGTGTGGTGTGACCGTCTACGACCGTTCGCATATCGGACACGCGCGGGCTTTGGTCGCATTTGATGTCATCTACCGCTATCTCCGATTCTCCGGCTACGATGTCACATTTGTGCGCAATTTTACGGATGTGGATGACAAGATTATCAACCGGGCCAATGAGCGCGGCATCTCGGCCAGGCAACTAACGGAGACCTATATCCAGGAATTCAACAAAGATATGCAGGCACTGCGCTGTTTGCCGCCTTCGCATGAGCCGCGTGCCACACAGCATATCCGAGACATGATTGCTCTTATTCGAGAACTCGAAGCCAAAGAGCTGGCATATAGTGTGGATGGCGACGTGTATTATGCGGTGGATCGCTTCGCGGACTACGGTAAGCTGGCCCATCGTCGTTTAGAGGATATGTCGGCCGGAGCGCGAGTCCAGGTGGACGAGCGTAAACGCCATCCCATGGATTTCGCCTTATGGAAAGCCAGTAAACCTGGCGAGCCGGCCTGGCCGAGTCCCTGGGGCGACGGTCGTCCCGGCTGGCACATTGAGTGCTCGGCCATGAGCAGCAAATACCTCGGCCAGCCGTTTGACATTCACGGGGGCGGAGCCGACCTGATTTTTCCCCATCACGAAAACGAGATCGCCCAGTCCGAAGGCGCAAAATCCTGTGCGTTGGCCCGTTACTGGCTCCATAATGGCATGGTCACGGTTGAACAGGAGAAGATGTCCAAATCCCTAGGTAACTTCCTAACCATTGGTGAGGCACTTGCGAAGGTTTCGACTCCGGAAGTACTCCGCCAAGTCCTGTTGTCGTCCCACTACCGCATGGCGCTCGACTTTTCGACTCAAAAGATGGAAGAGGCAGAAAAGGGACTAGTCCGTATCTATGAAACACTCGCCCGGGCCGACGAGGCGATTGGTGATTCCTCTATAGTGGATGAACCTGATGACTCTGCATTAGTTAGCCGTTTCCGTGAAGCAATGGATGACGACTGCAATACTCCGCGCGCGCTGGGCGTTATTTTTGAAGGCGTACGCGAAATGAACCGTGAGCTGGATGCCGGTCAGATCCAGACGGCGGCAATACTCCGATATGGGATTGAAAAGATGGGAAAGGTCATCGGTCTGCTTGAAGAGTCTCCCGCGCAATTCTTAGACAACCAAAAACAGTCCGGCCTAGCGGAAGCCAGTCTCACTCCTGAGGCCATTGAGGGGCTTATCGCCGATCGGGCTACTGCTCGGAAAGACAAGAATTTTAAGCGCGCAGACCAAATCCGCGATCAGCTTGCCGATCAGGGAATTCTTCTTAAAGACAGCCCCGCCGGCACCACTTGGGCGGTAAAGTAAGAGACACCCTCACCCGCAGTCGCGGTTATTCCGCATAGACGATAGTCCCAACATGTTCCTCGGGCATAATAGACAGATATGCTATCCCAGCGTCCAGGTGTGTACAATGATCGAAAAGCATGTGAATTTCCCAAACTTTTGGAGGGGATAAAACGAGGCATAGCAATCCTTTATGGTGGAAGAATGCGTAGGAAACGGCCGGGCGCTGGCCGCGCGCGAGAAAGGCTGACCTCCTCTCTTTTGCTCCTTTTGCATATCCTTGCTGTACAGGCTACAGGTTGTAGCGACGGCGATTCTACGAGAAAAGAAAGACCTATCCTAGCGGTGTTTGTGGCGGCCAGTTTGCGCGACGTTGTGCAAGAAATAGGGACTGTTTTCGCTCACAAACAACAGGTAGACCTCGTCTACAATTTTGCGGGTTCAAATCCCTGAGCCCAGCAGATTAAGGCAGCTCGAAAAGCCGATGTTTTC
>CAZXFE010000144.1:9078-10293 GCA_964639795.1 uncultured Enterobacteriaceae bacterium
GGCAAACGTGGACTGGATTGATTTTCTGAAAAAAGCCAATCTGATTGTACCTGGCTCGAGACGGAACTTTCTGTCCAACCGCTTGGTTATGGTCAGTCGAATGGATGCTCATTTTCAATTTAGCGACCCGCGCGAGCTCGCTACGCTGAATTTTTCATTTTTAGCCATGGCGGACCCGGAAGCCGTACCAGCGGGGCGATATGCCAAAGCCTTTCTTGAGTCGGTTGAGTTGGACGGAGGCAGTCTGTGGCAGGCACTCAAAGATAAAGTCGCGCCCACGGCCGACGTGCGTGCTGTGCTCGGCCTGGTGGAGTCTGAGCCCCTGCTTGTCGGAGTGGTGTATCGGACTGATGTCGCAAATTCAGACAAGATTAAGATTCTGTATGAGGTTCCCTCGACGTTGCACCCTGCGATAACGTATTGCGCTGCGGCACTAAAGGACCGCCTGAACGCTGGGCTGGTCGAGGAGTATCTCGACTTTCTCAGTAGTCCGCAAGCCGCAGCCCTGTACAAGAAACACGGCTTTTTGCAAGGAACATGGATTGTTGATGACTGAATGTTGCGTAGGACGTGGGTAAAACAATGAGTCCTGAGATCTGGTCTGTCATCCTCTTGACCCTGCAGGTCGCCCTGGTGTCGACCGTCCTGGTGATGCTACCGGCGACGGTGTTGGGATATGTCTTGGCCCGGTATGAGTTCTGGGGAAAGAGCGTAGTCTCTGCAATCGTGGGTTTGCCGCTGGTGCTGCCACCCACGGCCGTGGGCTTGGTGCTTTTGCGTCTCTTCGCTGTGGACGGACCCCTTGGCCGCGAAAACCTTGGTTTTGATTTCAACATTCTATTGAACTGGAAAGGCGCGGTCATTGCCACCGCGACGATGTCGTTGCCATTGGTTGCACGCACGGCAAAGGCTACTTTTGAAGGTATCAATCCCAGACTTGAAATGATGGCCCAGACGCTCGGGCACAGTCGGCTGACGACCTTTTTTAAATACAGCTTGCCCATGGCTCGACGCGGACTTCTTGCTGCGGTTATTTTAGGATTTACCCGGGCTATGGGTGAATTCGGCGCAACCGTTACGATCGCGGGAAATATCCCCGGACGCACGCAGACGGTTGCGGCTGCAATCTTCAGTGCTCAGCAGGTGGGTGATATTGGTAGAGCCGATTTTCTCATGTTGATTGCTATTACCGTGGGATTTCTGGCCATCATGAGT
>CAZXFE010000145.1:0-10289 GCA_964639795.1 uncultured Enterobacteriaceae bacterium
AGCCGATTTTCTCATGTTGATTGCTATTACCGTGGGATTTCTGGCCATCATGAGTACCGAACTTTTGTCTCGCGGACGTACGCTGCACGGAATGGCGCGATAATGACCGGGACTCAGTCTCCTACCCATGACGCGCTACGGGTCAATATACGGCTCAGCCTGGATCGTTTTGATCTCGGCGTTGACCTGACGACGGCTAAACAGGTGACCGGAATTTTTGGTAAATCTGGGGCTGGAAAAACCAGTCTGTTGGAGGCTATTTGTGGTTTGCGCAGTCAGGCACAGGGAAGAATCTCCATTGGACAAGATGTGTGGCTGGACACCGATAGCCGCAAGTTTATCAAACCTTCACAGCGCCAGATTGGCTACGTGCCCCAAGACGGCTTGCTCTTTCCGCATAAGGATGTGCGCCAAAACCTTCTGGCTGGCAGCAAGCGCGCGTTGCAGAACGGACACGCGTTGCACGAGACTTTTGATAGCGTCATACATATTCTGGAACTTCAACTGTTACTTAACCGAAAGATCACTACCCTATCCGGGGGCGAGCGGCAGCGCGTGGCGCTGGGACGAGCCATCTGTTCCGGCCCACGTCTGCTCTTACTGGATGAACCGTTCGCCTCTTTAGATTTAGCCTTGCGCCGGAAGCTCGTGCCGTTTCTAAGGCGTCTGCGGACGGAGTTTCATATTCCTATGCTGTTCGTTTCTCACGATCCGATTGAGGTGCAGGCCTTATGTGACGATCTGATCGTCCTCAAGGATGGTGGGATTATTGCCCAGGGTGAGCCACGCCAGGTGCTAACCGAAACGCAGATATTTCCTCTGGCAGAACAAGCAGGTTTTGAGAATATTCTCCCCTGCCACCTGGTGTATGGGAATGGCAGCACGAGTCGGGTTCGGTTAGGCGACGGGGCGGACGATCAGGCCTGCACAGTTGAACTGGTGACGCTCAGATCAGAAGCGCAGCCGGGTGATGCCATGCTTGCGGGCATTCCGGCCAACGATATTATGCTGGCAACCAAGCGACCTGAAGGGCTGTCTGCTCGTAACGTCTTGCCTGCACGTATAACTGAGTTGCGTTCAGTCGGGTCTGTGGATCTGGTGACGGCTGAGATTAGTCCTGACCTGCCGTCGCTGACGGTTGAGGTCACAGAAAAGTCGTTCGTCGAACTCGGCCTTCAGGTCGGCGGTGAGGTGTTTCTGGTGATCAAGGCTACGTCATGCCGGTTGTACGAGAGCGGGCTGTCAGCAAGTTGAGACGCAAAAACGATAAGAGAATGAACTCTGGGCTTGCACTCTTGTGGGGCTGCACGGTTCTGTCAAGTTACTGAAATAGCGGATGCAGCGGCACAGCCCCAGATGGCTACTTCACGTTGAATAGCCTCAATCCTGCTCTATTGGCCCGGTCAAAAAATCAAGTACAAGAGTACGCAAAGAACTCTGCGCCGGATGTTGATGGTGTCCGACGTCTCCGGTTTTTATGTGACTTTGATCCGATCCGATCGGTGGGGGTTCTCTCTACTGAGGATGAATAGGATTGTGGCGTTGATCGTGCCAAGACGTCTTACCCCTGGCTCATCTCAGAGGTAGGAATCTCACGAGACAGCCTCATTGTGTGTGATGCAGGGAATGGATCACACGTCTTTATCGCGATAGATATCCCAAACCAGTATGATGTCACAGCCCTCATACGAGATTGTCCGGCTGCTTTAGGATTGCAGTTTGGAAACGACAGAATCAGCGTTGACCAATCCGTTGGCGGTGCTTCTCAAATCACGAAAGTTTACCCCACAAACACCGGCAAAGGCGACGATACGGCAGAGCGCCCCCATCGCTTCTCTTGCGACATAGTTTTCCCTGAACTTGTCAAGGCCGCGACTATTGGGCAGATTCAGCTCTCGTAAGTTACACTCCAGAGGAACCGAAGACTCATGCCAGCTATTAGAGGAGTACTGATTTGCACTTTGATATTGAGCGGGGGCTTTCAGGCCATGAAATTGCATCCGAAGGAGCAACGACATGGAAGCTCTAGTGCACGTGAGGCACGATGTGCGTGGCAAAAAGGTCAAACGATCTTTGACTCGCCTCCGGACTCAACGAGCCCCACGCGAACGAACCAACGAAATAATTGATCCCACTCTCCGAGACCAATTGCTGGATTTGATCACGGACTTTGTCCACTGATCCCATCAATATCGTTTCTCCCGCGAGGCATGGCTCCCAGGCAAAGAAATTGTCGTAGGCATGGTCGTTCTTCTGATGCCACAGCTGCAGAATCGACCGGTACCAGTCATCGTATGCCGGCTTCGCCACCGCGAACGCTTGTTCGTCAGTTTCGGCAACATAGATTTGACGCATTGCGCCCAGTTTGACCGTGTCGTTGACTCCGTCGCCGGTGCCAGAGGCGAGTTCTCGATACCGCGCCATCAGATTCGTGACGAGTGACGGCGGGCCGAGACTCATGAAATGCATTCCTTCACGCGCGGCGAATTCTGCCCCGGCTTCACTGAACGACGGATACCAAAGCGGGGGGTAAGGGTCCTGGAAAGGTTTGATTGTCATTGGCACGTCTTGAAATTCGAAATATTTCCCGGTGTAATTCAATACGTTGGCGCCCATCCCTTTACGAAATATTTCGAGGACTTCGGTGAAAATTTCCTGGTTCTTTTCCGGGTCGAGACCGTAGGTGGCGACTTCGTACGGTGACACGCCACGGCTGATACCGAGTTCCATGCGTCCGTTCGAAAGGTGGTCCAGCATGCAGACTTCCTCCATGAGGCGAAGCGGGTGATACATTGGTAACAAATACGCCATGGGGCTGAACCGGATATTCTTTGTCCTCTGCGCCAGCGCCCCGAGGAACACTGATGGAGAGGGCGCCATACCGAGCGGGGTCGAATGGTGTTCTGCCAGGTGATAGCCGTAAAAACCGGCTTGGTCCGCCGACTCGATCAGTTTGAGACGCGACTCGTACAGATCGCTCACCGATTTCGGAGCGCGATCAACCCAATCGAACATGCCGAATTCGATTTTTGCTGACATTAGCGACTCTCCTCTTCCTTCCTTGCCGGCGCCACGCGTATCTGAACCTTATGGAGATAGGTCGACGGCAAAGGTGTTAGGATTTGTTCCGTTCATAGTATATAAACTGCTTGGCTACAACATAGATACTGGAATGCTTCTCCCGCCCTACGCCGTGGCCCTTGGCGTAGATCACACCGACCAGGAGCTGGACATTTGCATAGCCTTGGTCGGCAGCCTTGCGGAACCAGAAGTGTGCTCGTTTGTAATTCTGGCCTACACCTTGGCCCGCGTCGTACGCGTAACCGAGATTGACTTGGGCCCGGGCATCGCCGTGGTTGGCCCTGGCCCGCAGGTCAGCAATATCGTCTGCTGGTGCTGGCACCCCGGCAGAGAGTGGGAGTGCGATCAGTCCAATTAAAATCCAGCGCATAGTGATTTCTAGCGCAATGGTTGTTGCACCCGCAAGCTAAATAGCTACTGGTCTTCTTATCAACGTCCACAAACCCATTAGCGAGGCAGGTTTGCAGACACCATCTGTTGAACTCCCGGTGTGACCCTTCGACGAGGGTTTCGGCCCTCTGGCACAGATGCTATGGCAGCTGCAGTGAAAGGAGGAAGGTTCATAGTGGTATTGTTCGCAGTAATAATGGTGTTTGTGTCCTCAGGTATAGCGGTTGGCCAGGAGGCTGCCGCTGAGAAGCAGACTGCCGATGCGGTGTCGGCGTTACCGGAACCCCTACGGGCAGGTGCAACCGTGGTGTTAGAGCCCGAACCCGGCAAGTGGACGGTGCTGCGCGAAGGCACGAATGCGATGATATGTATGGCAGACACTCCCGCGCCGGGGTTTGCCGTTAGTTGTCATCATAAAGATGACGACGCCAACGCCCTCCGATTTTGGGAGTTAGTCGCGGCTGGCAAGTCGGCAGAGGAAATTCGTGACATCCTCAGCGCTGAGGTGAAAGAAGGCAAATTCAAAGTGGCAGCAGGACGGGTTACCTATTCCCTATATGGCCCATTCCAGAGTTCCGCTATCGTCCTGATGTCCGTGGCTGTCCCCAATGCCATTGCGGAATCAGCCGGGCTCTCAACGAAGATGGACCATTTCCGGCCCTGGCTAATGTGGGCGGGAACCCCTCTCGCGCACATCATGCTTCCAGGCCAATAGGTCTCTTTCAGCCGATACGATCTCTCCGATTTAAACGCTGTCTACACTCTCGGAATGTCCTGCGTTCGGGGGTGTGGGCAAACAATCACTGAGTCTGTTGTTTGGTGTTTGTAACCATACTGTTCCACAAAAAGTTGCCTCATTGTCGTCTCCCGGATTCAAAACCGTTGGTTTCTCTTTGAATGCGCCCGCTTGTCCAACCTGGACCTACTCAGGCGGAAATGCTTTTCTCTCAGCTTCATGGGAAAGAGCCAAGCGGAACAAATTAATCAGTTACATTCCGGACCGCATGTAGAATAATTTACAAGCATTGCTCGTTCCGCTGTTCCACTGGTGAAATTCGCGGCGTACAAATAGCCATGTCTTCTCGGGACAGGCCGGACCGGGTTATCGTGGGACAGATCCTCGCAGAATTCCTCCGCCTTCAGCGCAGTGGCAGTCAAGCCGTTGAGGTCAAAGACCTCCGCTCGAACATCCAGACGTGACACGACGGAGGCAGGCCCGACGATTCGCACCTGGGCTTGTTGGCCCACTTCCAGCATCCCACGGAGTCCTGTGCAGATGTGCTCCAAGCAAAGATCAACAATATGCAGTCCGCCCAAGGGGACAGTGGACTTCAGTCTCATCCGTCTTTGAAAACGCTGACCATCCACGATAATCTCCGCGATGACAATCGAGCCTACCGAGTCCGCGATCCGCTCGTCGTACGTCGATAAGGAAACATTGAGCATTTATCGATGGCAAATGCCCGCTTGTTTGGGAAACGGAACCTGTGCCTCCAGACGTTCGTCCCATGCGTTAGGTGCAACACCCTCTCAGGAAGCGGCACGCTGGTCTCCCACGACTTCTGATTCCACGTACGCGTAACGAAATCCTGTTCAGGCGGCTCTACCTCTGCGTCCCCCTGGTTTCACCCCAGCTGTCGCAAGTAAGATTGTACCGGTCAAGACGTTGGTGGAGAGGAAGAACGACATGATGGGTATTTTGACCCTGAGAGTTGAGTCTGCACTCAGAAGGAGGGATAGCAATGCCTGTTAGGGAGGGGATCTATGGTCTCATCCTCAGCATCATCTTCGCCGTGTCAGCGGAAGCATTCGGGTTAGCAGACTGCACGCTCGACGACTCAGCGGCGGAAGAGAGTCGTATTGAGCACCTGTATGGAGGCGCGCCGGATGATGCGGAGATACATGCCCGTCGGGCATATGTGTTTGCCTATAATGGAGCATTCAAAGTGCCCCAGTGGGCGGCGTGGTCGGCAACAAAAGAATTCCGAGACACCCCAAAGCGAAAAAAGCGCTGGAAGACACTTCGAACCGATCCCCTGCTTCCCGATGTGAAGGCTCGAGACTACCGGGGCTGGTTTGATACCACGGAAAACTATGCCAGAGGCCATATCGTACCGTATTTTATTTCAGGCGGAGACCGGGATAACGATGGCATGGATGCCGAGTTCGAGGAGAATCTCCGGGTTGAAGACGAAGACGACGCCTGTACGGTCTTCGAGATCAACGCCATGAGCAATATCGCGCCGCAGTTCCACACCCGGTTCAATGGGCATCCCGGTGTGTGGTGGCTCCTGGAAACGCACGTGCGTTCCATGCTTGACCACGGGCGCGAATTTCAGCTCTTTGCCGGGACGATTTTTCTTGATGACGTACAAGTGAGGAAGATTGGCCGAAGAGATGCCCCCGAGACGTGGGATATCGGTGTGCCACATGGGTTCTTCAAAATAGTTATTGATCCGGCTCGAGAACAGGCTATTGGGTTCCTGTTCGATCACGCAGGCGACCTGGCCAGCGGCTGCAATATTGACGATGCAAGTGTAGCTGGGCCAGCCCGTTGCATTCGGGACATCACTCAGATTGAGGCCGCTACAGGCCTGAAATTCTTTGCCGCATTTTCAAATGCAAAGAGACAAAGGCTCCTCAAGGGAAGTACGCCAGCAACATGGTCAACCTGGATTGGTGGGGAAGACTAAAGTTCAAGGTGTTCGCGAGCGTCCAGCCTGTCTCTCGCGGCCTTGGCTGTTATCTCACCGGGACACCCCCCCCCAGTATGTATTAACGCAGCGAGTGAGCGTCCGAGGGACATTTGCTCATCGAGAAACCGCCTGACTTCTGCTAGGAAGGACCCATTCACTATCTCCCGTACTCATGCGAGGAAAAAACACCAGTTCGGCATCGCTCAATGAACGGAACATTATACTGCGTCGGTCGTCCGAGACGTAGTGCCCTCCTTCAGTGAGTTGTCATGGCCGACCCTGCCGGAGTCGGCCATGGTGCGTATTGGGACTGTGTTTTCCCCGTCGATGCAAGAGGACGACTGCTCAATTCACCCGTTCGTAAAGCCGGGGAGTTCGCTGTGCGTACTTTGCGGATCGGCTTACCAAAGGCATCCACATTGAACGGATCCTAGGGGAGGCGTCCCGCCAAAGGCGACAAACCGGGGACATGACTCGAGGCTAATACTGGAGCTGAGACACGGTGTAATCTTTTATTACGTCCATCTCATCGAAGGTGATCAAAAGATTGATGGTCCTAGAGGAGGACGTACTTGAATTGTAGCTGCCAGACACGGCTCCCCCACCGAGCGCACTACCCGCAACGCCTCCACCTAGCGCTAGCAAGCCTAGTCCATATGCACTATTGACGCGGGCATCATTGCTGTATGCCCAGAGTTCGCCACCTTTTACAGTCGTGACAAAACTGGGGCTCCCGAACATCTGTAACAGCTCAGCCTGCGTGGTGACGCCCTTCTTGAGGCTCATCTTTGGAGCGCCAGGTGTCACCACTGGTTGAGACATTTGGTGGGCCCCGCACGCTGAGCTGGCTATAAATACCAAGAGTCCGACTATAATTTTTGCGCGTCGCATAAGCTACTCCAGGGGTGTCTGAGTTCCCTTGAGAAATCGTTGTTGTTGCACTGTATCTCGCAGGGTGTTGTGCAAGACTGGAGAGTCCTTATCACTCCAAAGTTTATCCCCCTTCGAACTCACACCAAGAAGGCGCACGGACACATGGCTTTCATCGAGCTCACGCACCCATGCTGTGAAAATCCGGTTGCCTTCTCCAGAGTCCATCCAGAGCGGCATGGCTAAAACCCCGAGGAGCACCGTTGCCGCAATCTTCCTACTCACGTTCTTGTCTGAATATGGCACCTCTGCTTTGATGATCCCTGAGTCTCTGTCAGTGAAAGTGGGCAGAATACCGAGATCTTGAAAAAGCGTGAGGGTAGCCTGCCACAGCTCGGCATGCGTACCATCATACACCTGTGTTTCAATGGCCCGCCTGGTCAGCCCTGTTTGAGGGCCAGGAAGTGGCCCTTTAGGAGCGGAGGAGGAACAACCGATCAGCAGGGCAACGACTAGCAGACAACGGGTTGATGAGGTTTTACGTCTTCCCGGGTCGCTATTCTAAGGCATAGTAGCAATTGGAATGTCCTGCGAAGTCTGAATTTTCGTGATCTTATTACACGGCCACCAGGGCAAATTCATCGCCTGTGAACCTCTCTAACGGGCAACGGTGCCTTGAGTGCCTGCGCTCAAATTTGGGCGGGCTATCTTGAACGTCTTGGCATCCGAACTGCATTGTACGTCATTAGTAGGATGCGTTGGTTTTGATCGTGAGTTCACTGAGAATCTACGCGGACGCAATAGAAGTAGTCCCCAGGCTTATCCAATCGAAGACAATTGTTGGTGCGATGCGCATTGTATGCTCTCCCGCTCGCAGGCTGCTGATCCAGTCCATATACCAACAAGTAAGCGCTACGTTCCCAACTCATTGTCAATAGCTGGATGGGAAAACACCATGATTGGGTGCTCTGGTCCCTCAAACAGCTCTATTTCTACCAAAGTGGTATTCGCTGAACACCCTTGAGAAAGACTGGAAGAACCCTTGTCCAGGGTCAGTATGTTGGGATTACCGTGCACATCCAAACTGCCAATTTCCCCTGGGTGCTCCGGGTCGTACCACGCCCCAGTATGTAGCTGTACCACACCTGGACGCAGAGTAGGCGAGATCACTGCCCCCGCTAAACACGCGCCCCGCTCATTAAAAACTTTCACCACGTCGCCGTCCTTGATTCCACGGTACTCAGCATCTTCAGGGTTCAGCCTGATAGGCTCACGCTGACGAATTTTACTCTCGATACTCACTTTGCCATGGTCAAACTGACTATGAAGACGCTTACCAGGGTTTGGAGAGATCAAATGGAGGGGGTATTTGTTCGCTTTTGATGATCCCAGCCATTCTTCTGGCTCCAACCAGGCTGGATGCCCAAGACAATCCTCATAGTGAAAACTGGCAATATCGGCTGAGAAGATTTCAATTTTCCTGCTCGGGGTCGCGAGTGGATTTTCTTCAGGGTTCTTTCTGAACAATTGGAGCGTGCCGCCCGGCAGAAAAAGATCAGTGGGTAATTGCTGGGCTGTATACAGTTCGATCTGCCGACCATCCCAAAATTCATCGAAACTTGGTAATTGGTAGCCAAACTCTGCGGCATTCCCTTGCGACACTGCATAGAGGTGCTTTAACCACTGTTCCTCATCCCGGTTTTCCGTAAAGTCATCAGCAAAGCCGAGTCGCTCGGAAAGCCCACTAAAAATCTTATAGTCTGAACGCGATTGTCTGTAGGGTTTTACTGCTTGCCGCATGGGAATTAAAAAGTTCGTCGCGGCATTGCAACCCAAATCATTGCGTTCCAACGTCGTAGAGGCAGGGAAAACAATATCGGCATGGCGGGCACTGGCGTTCCAAAAGTGTTCATTTATGATGATCGTGTCTGGCTTTCGCCACGCTTCCAGTAAACGGTTAATATCTTGATGGTGGTGAAAGGGATTGCCGCCCGCCCAGTACATTAGTTGAATATCGGGGTATGTATATCGTCCGCCATCGTAGTCGAACTTTGTACCTGGGTTAAGCAACATATCGGACAATCTGGCAAAGGGAATAAACGTACTTACAGCGTTCTTTCCTTGCGGTAGATGAGCCCACTGAAAGGGTAAAGCCCATTCGGTACCCAAGTCGTGGGTGCAGTTGTATCCCAACGTAATCCCTCGGCCCGGCAAACCAATCTGTCCCAACATCGCCGCTAAAACGATGCCCGTCCACCAGGGCTGTTCACCCTTGTCAGCGCGTTGTATTGACCAACTGACCGAAATCATAGTGGGGCTTTTGGCCATGCGTCTGGCGAGGTCTCTTATTTTATCCGCTGGGACGCCACAGATAGGCGCTGCCCAATCCGCATCTTTAGGTTGACCATCAGGCTTACCTACCAGATACGGTAAAAACTTTTCGAAACCGATGCAGTATGCGTCAAGAAAGCCCTTGTCATGCAAATTTTCTGCGACCAAAGTATGGGCCAGAGCTAGCATGATTGCGGTATCGGTATTCGGAATGGCAGCAAGCCACTCGGCATCGACGGTGTTGTTTACATCATCTTGCACCGGGCTGATATTAACAAAATTGACCCCAGCATCTTTTGCAGCCTGCATGTGGCTAAAACTGGTATGTGCAGCAAGTCCGCCCGGAGAAACATCGGCGTTTTTCGCCGGCGCACCTCCAAATAGCACTACCAGTTCTGCATGCTCTGCCACCAGTTTCCAGGGCTGAGCTTGTAGTGACAAGGGATAGCCTTCTACCCCCAATACACGTCGAGCAATCACATTTCCCGCGCCCAACGAATAACTATCTACTCCATCGGTGTAACCACCAAACATCCGCATGAACCGATGCAACTGGCTTTGGGCATGATGAAATCGGCCAGCACTCGCCCAACCATAGTCACCGGCATAAATGGCTTCATTGCCATATTTTGACTTCACCCGTTGCATTGCATCCGCCGCGATATTTAGGGCACTGTCCCAATCAACAGCGACAAACGGCTCGCTACCTCGTTTGCAGCGGTCACTGTTCTCTCGCTTCTCCAGATAACTTTTGCGTATCATCGGCTGGGGAATCCGACAGTTCTGGTCTAACGCGCTCATCAACGAGGGCCCCATGGGCGACGGGTATTCATCCTGCTCTACCGGAATGACAGAAGTAATTTTACCTTCGTCGCTTTCCACCAGATAATTGCCCCAGTGGGTAGAGGTAGGGACTGAGCG
>CAZXFE010000146.1:0-10266 GCA_964639795.1 uncultured Enterobacteriaceae bacterium
AAAATGTTTTAAATGCTAGGTAGTTTGTTATATAAGATATCTAGAAATAATTATGTTATATTATTTATATTCTAGAAGAATGCAATTTATTATAAGAAATAAGGAGAAAATGAATGACTATATCTCCAGCTTTCAGCATAGCATGCATAAAATCATCCCCACCTCTACACTGCAAGATCGATCATGGCCGGTGGGATACCCAAGACCGCAACGTCCCAGCTCTCCGTTAGCTCGGCTGGGTACCCATTAAGCAACGCAACATGTTAAAACCGTTACTGATGTGTGGGGAGTTCGCTAGAACGTCTGAATCAAGTCAAGGACGAAGCCGAAGAAAGGGTGATGACCACGACCATTCTTGCTGAGCGCATTGAACAGCAAATTCACGTGATACGGGGTCATAAGGTCATGCTTGATATTGACCTGGCTAACGTCTACCAAGTGAGTACGAAGCTCCTCAACGAACAGGTCAAGCGGAACATCAACCGTTTCCTTTCAGATGTCATGTTTCAATTATCATCTCAAGAGTTTAGTGATTAGCGACTGCAAAATGGAGCAAGCGTTGAACACCGCCGTATGCTTTTACTGAGCATGGGGCGGTTACGGCGGCGTCAGTGCTCAACAGTCCGGTCGCTGTAGAGGCAAGTCTTCAGGTTGTTCGGACCTTCGTTCGTCTGCGTGAGATGTTGGCGACGCATGATCAGCTAGCGCGGAAACTTGCCTCGATGGAAAAGACATATGACGACCAGTTCGGTGTTGTGTTTGATGCGATCCGACAACTGATGCACCCTGAGCCGAAAAGAGGCCGGCGGATTGGATTTGCCAGCCCGAAGACGAAGGGGACCTAACCGTGAGATCTTGAAGGAGCTGCACCGTATCGCCGTTGAGTATTCGGTCACCTTCCTCGACGCTTTTGGCTGCTCAATAAAAAGCTTTTAAAGCCGCAACGTTCCCTAAAGTGACTGTTAGCTCGTATTGTTGGAGCGTAAGGATGTTGGCATGCAGGAAACGATTCGGAGTCTAAGGCTATTTAACAAGAATGTGATAAAACTTAAAAGTCTTCGATTTACAAAGGCGATTCTCAATGCTGTTCTTGGTTACCTCATCTCAGGCAGGCAAGGGCAGGATGTTATTTTTCGAAGATATGGGCTTGACGATGAGTCAGTCGACGCTAGACACTCCCTGGAAACAAGGAGCTATTCGGATTCGCCGGACCCTGAACCAGTTCTTGGACAGCAATACGCCAGTAGTTTTCCGAGCCCACCAATTCAACCGACGTGCACTACATGATCTCTTTATATGGGGAGGACTTGCTCAAGCGAACAAGACTAAAGAAGGATCAAACTGACGAATGGGCCAACCGCCCCGACATGTTTCTAATCCTGCAAGCCAAATTTGTTAAGACTTTAGTTGGATCTCTGGAGTGTGTGTTCCGGTTTTATGATGCAAACGTCGCAGCTCTAAAACTGCTCTAAAGTAACCGAGACAGAACTGGAATCCTTTCCAGATAGAGCCCGCATTCAGGTGCCCTCGAAGCTCGCCTTTCGTTCCAGACGTACCCCTCTCCCGTCATGCTCAATCGACTGAGGGCGCTCAGTTATACCGTATCCTGACGTAGCCGTCGTCACATATGCCAGCGTCAGGTGGCTCGGCCTCGACCGCCGTGCTGTCTACGGCTCATTTGTTACTAGGATCTCTTCTCGCGGGCTTTGGTGCTGTGCTAGGCTGGGCGTTCGGTCGAGAAAGAGAAGCAGGGAAAGCGGTTAGGGGAGCTACCTGCTCTCGTTCGAGAGTCATAAATCCGTAGGAACGAGCCCATAAAAGGAGGGAAGTTATGGCAACGCTCAATACGGTGTTAGGGCCGATTGATGACGATCAGATTGGGGGCACCATGTCCCATGTACATCTGACCATCGATATTCTCTGTTGGCACCAGCCGCCGGATTCCGGAGTGCTTAGGGGTCTGAGTGAAAATAAGATCACGATGCAAAATCTTGGACAGGTGCGCCGCAACGCCATGCTGTTTAAAGATAACCTGGTGCAGGATGACTTGGATCTGGCTATCAGTGAATCGGCCGAGTACAAGTTCGCCGGCGGGCAAACGTTGATTAATGTGGATCTGCCCGGCATGGGCCGTGACCCTATTGCACTGCAGAGAATTGCACGTGTTACGGGTCTGAATATTGTCGCCTCAACCGGTTGGTATGTGCAGTTTTCTCATCCGCCAGAAATTGCCGACAAGGGTGTTGAAGAACTCTCGGACATAATGATCAAAGAAATCATCCAAGGCATCGGTAACACGGGGATAAAAGCTGGTAACATCGGCGAGATCGCTATGAGTGGCCAACCCCATGAGCCGTTCCAACCTGGGGAAGAGAAAGTCTTACGCGCGTCAGCGCGCGCCCAAAAAGCGACGGGAGCGTCGCTGACGGTTCACCCGAATTTCCCGGCCGACCATTGGGATACATATATCGACATCCTAGAGAAGGAAGGCGCTAATCTGAGTAAATGTTATATGTCCCATTTGGGCCTCTTTCCCAATGCTGATGTGCCCAAGCGTATCCTGAGTAAAGGGGTTGGCTTTGTCTCCTACGATCATTTTGGGCATGAAGAGCTGTTTGAAAATTCCGGCGGGCCTGGATTTGGTTTCTCACCAGATAAAGAAGAAGTCCGCATCGTGCGGGATCTTTTGGATGCCGGTTATGCTGACCGGGTACTGCTGTGTGCCGAAGTTGCCATGAAGACGTGTTATAAGAACTACGGTGGCTGGGGCTATTCGCACGTATACGACAACATTATTCCCTGGCTCAAATCTCTGGGCGCTTCAGATGCGGACCTCAATCTGATGATGGTCGACAATCCGCGCCGGCTGCACGCGGTGGGGTAACGGATGCCTCGTAGCAGGAAAGTGACCGCACTTTCCTGCTCTGTGAGGTAAAAAAAGACTGGGTATGGAGTATAAACAGCTTGGCAATACCGATGTGATGGTCCCGGAGATAGGACTCGGGGCATGGAAGTATAAGGGCGGTGTGGAACCACTCCGCCGGGGTATTGAACTCGGAGCGAACCTGGTCGACACCGCAGAAATGTATCGTACTGAAGATGTGGTTGGGCAGGCGATCAAAGATGTCCGTGACCAGGTTCTGCTTGCTACGAAAGTTTTAGGCAGCCATCTGAAATACGACGATGTCCTACGAGCAGCAGAGGCGAGCTTGCGCCAGCTTGATACCGACTGCATCGATTTATACCAAATCCATTGGCCGAGCCGGTCTGTGCCAATTCAGGACACGCTGCGAGCCATGGAGGATCTAGTCGATCGCGGTCAAGTCAGATACATAGGCGTCAGCAATTTTTCCGCCGATGAACTGCGTGAGGCCCAAGCGGCAATGCGCCATTATCCGATCGTCTCAAATCAGGTCTTGTACAACCTGAAAGCCCGTGAGATCGAGCAGGACTTACTGCCATATTGCCAACAGCATAACGTCACAATACTGGCCTATACACCGTTGGCTGATGGACGTCTGGCGGTTAAACCACAGTTGAGACGAACTCGTGGCATGCGGGCTTTGGAGCGGCTTGCTGGAGAAACTCAGAAGACGCTTGCTCAGGTCGTGCTCAATTGGTGCGTTTCGCGCCCCAATGTCATTGTGATTCCAAAGTCCAACA
The DNA here is from genome assembly GCA_964639795.1 of uncultured Enterobacteriaceae bacterium. GTDB lineage: Bacteria > Desulfobacterota > Binatia > Bin18 > Bin18 > Bin18. The sequence goes on from CAZXFE010000146.1 coordinate 3,664, forward strand.
GTCTTGCGCGGACCGAGGAGAACTGCGGAGCCTCTGGCTGGCGCCTCTCCGCAGTTCAGATCGAGCTTCTGGATGAGGCGTTTTCGTAAAAAAGGACGGCACTGTTACCAACACGATACAAGGCACTATACAAGGACTGATCTTCGACTTTGACGGGCTGATTGTGGATACGGAATTCCCTTCATTCCAAGGGTGGTCCGAGTTGTATGAAGCGCACGGCTGCCTGCTTTCCATGCCGACCTATGCAAAACATATCGGTTCGCCTGGCGCATATGATCTGTTCGCCCATTTGGAGGCGCAGGTCGGGCGGTCGCTCGACCGACCTGCGCTGACGGAAAAACGGCGTCAGCGCTATTATGAGCTCACCGTCGACCAGCAGCCTTTCCCTGGTGTAAAAGACTATCTTGCCGACGCGAAACGACACGGTTTGACCTTGGGTATTGCCTCCGGTTCCCGACGGGAGTGGGTCGAAGACCATCTGCACAAATTTGACCTTCGTGCCTACTTCGATTGCATCACGGGTGCGGAAGATGTCTCGTGCATCAAACCTGACCCAGAGGTGTATGAACGCACGCTTGATGCTCTCGGCCTTGGACCTGAACAGGTCGTCGCATTTGAAGACTCGCCGCATGGTGTGACCGCAGCCCAGCGAGCCGGGATTTACTGTGTAGCGGTGCCGAATCGTGTGACGCGGCAGTTGTCGTTAGATCACGCCGACTTTCAGCTCGCATCTTTTTCAACACTTCCACTTGCGCAACTTTTCGTGCACCTTCAAACTGTGTGATGCCGTGTGATATTGACAAAGGAACATCTACGCATGCCTGGTGTCCATGACCGTGGTGGCTGGCCTGATGCCGGACCTATAGACAAGGCCGGGCATGATCTGTCGTTTTGGGAGAAACGTACGGATGCGCTATTAGTCCTGCTCGGAAGTCCGGATAAACGCGCCGTCCGGGTTGATGAACTGCGCCGCGCTATCGAGAGTCTTCCGCCTGATGCGTATGAAAGCATGACGTATTATGAACGCTGGATCACAGCGATTGAAACGTTGCTGATCGAGAAGGGCGTCCTTACCAAAGCGGAGATTGACCAGAAGTCTGAAGAGATTGTTGCGCAGAGAAAGGTGTAGCTCTGCGCAGTGATTCTCATAAGGAGGACATCAGTATGGGACGACTAGACGGAAAAGTAGCATTCATTACCGGGGCGGGGTCAGGCATTGCACGGTCTGCCGCCCAGCTCTTTACGCAAGAGGGAGCAAAGGTGGTGATTGCCGAGCTGAAGCCTGAACTCGGACAAGCAACCGAAGACTTAGTGCGTGACGCGGGCGGCGATGCAATCTGTGTTGAAACCGATGTCACTCAAGAGGACAGTGTCAAGACCGCCATCCAAAAAACGGTCGAGCGGTATGGCAAACTCGATATCTTGTACAACTGCGCTGGCGGATCGATTGCCGAAGATAAGACGGTGACCGAGGTCGATATGTCCGTCTGGCAGCATACGCAAGCGCTCGATCTGCTCGGCCCGTTTCTATGCTGCCGGCATGGTATCCCAGAACTTATCAAGGCGGGCGGCGGAGCCATTGTGAACATGTCGTCCGTTGTTGCGCTACGTGGTTCGTTCCCCATTCATGTGTATACGGCAGCAAAAGGTGGCGTAATCTCTTTGACCCAGGTGTTAGCCGGGACCTATGCAAAAGAGAAGATTCGAGCCAACGTCATTTGTCCTGGTGTAATTATGACCGATCGCGTGCGCCAACGCCTGGGCGTTGATATGCCACAGTCGGATGACAAGCCGAGTGTCGTGAACCTGGAATCGCAGATGAAGAAATACCCATTTTCTGTGGGCGAGCCTGAAGATATCGCCCGGGTTGCACTCTTTTTGGCCTCAGACGAAGCGCGCATGATGACCGGCGCAGTCGTGCCCGTCGATGGCGGGTTGTCGGCCTACTAGGTTCACAAGCAATGACAGCAAAGTACCGACCTGGTGATCGCGTCCGAATCCGAATCGATACACCGGCCGGTCATTTTCGAACTCCGACCTATATTCAAGGCAAAGTCGGCGTGGTTGAAACCGTTCACGGTGCATTCCGAAATCCTGAGTCGCTAGCCCACGACGGAGACGGACTGCCAAAACAATCATTATATCTCGTGCGCTTTGACCAAGCCGATATCTGGGATCAGTATGAAGCTGCTGTTCGGGATAAATTATTGATTGACATTTATGAACACTGGCTAGAGCCAGCATAAGACGAAGGACCTATGGACGAACACGAGCCCCATGCTCCGGCGGGAAAAGAACACGAACTGACGTATTATGAACAGCGAGTTGAGGCCATACAGGCGCTGCTCATAGAAAAAGGCATGCTGGCGGCTGATGAGGTCCGACAAGCGGTCGAAGACATGGATGCCCGCTCTCCAGCTGTCGGGGCGAAGGTTATAGCGCGCGCGTGGCTTGATCCGGCCTTTAAGAAACGTCTCCTGACGGATGCCAAGGCGGCGATTGCAGAACTCGGCATTGATGTAGACAGCTGGAGTACGCTTGTGGCCGTTGAGAATACAGAGGCCATTCACAATGTCATCGTGTGCACCTTATGCTCGTGTTATCCGCGTCCGCTATTGGGTCTTCCCCCGGATTGGTATAAAAGTCTGAACTATCGTGCGCGGGTGGTGAAAGAGCCGCGCACAGTGCTCAAAGAGTTCGGCTTGGAACTCGAGTCCGGCATAGACATTTGTGTGTACGATAGTACGGCGGATATGCGCTATCTGGTCATTCCGGCCAGACCAGCTGGAACACAAGATAGGAGCGAGGAAGAACTCGCGCAGTTGGTTACGCGGGATAGTATGATCGGGGTGACGCGGGCGCGGGCGCCAGAGGGCACGACGACGTAGAATACTCGAGCTAGCTTTCTCCCCTCTCGGGAGGGGATTGTGTCCCCCCGTTTTTCCGTAGTCATTATCTTCTAAGCTTTTTTCAGAATAGGCTGCCGCCTTCACCCGATCCGCAAAGCTGTGCATTTCTTCAATGACGGCGTTCGTATCGTTGCTCAGCGGAAGCATATACAGCACGTCGACGCCGGCGGCGCGATACTCGCCGATCTCCCTGTCGCCAGCTCTATTAGATACGGCCAGAGCGGTGATCTCTAATTCGTCAAAATCACGTCCCGCTTCTTCCATCAGGCCTTTGATTTGATCCAGTAGGCCGGGGATACGCTTGGGCAGTACGAGGCCACAGTGCCAGCCATTGCCAAAGGAGGCCACACGTCGCATGGCAGGCTTGGATTCTCCCCCGACCCAAATAGGCGGATGCGGTTTTTGGAGTGGACGAGGTAGGACGTTCACATCTTCGTTAAGCTCGACGAATTTGCCGGAAAAGCGAGGAGCATCCTGGGTCCACAGCGCTTGCATCACGGCAATATATTCGCGCGTGCGGGCGCCGCGTTCTTTAAATGGGATATTGAGCAGGCGGAATTCTTCCTCCAACCATCCGACGCCGATTCCCATGATAAAACGTCCGCCGGAAAGGACATCAACCGTCGCCACGCGACGGGCCACATCAAAGGGGTGGCGATACGGAACAATCACCACGCTGATGCCGAGGCGTATCCTCTCGGTGATCGCGGCCAGAAATGCCATAGTATCGAAGGGGTCCAGCCACTCCATCTCGGTATAGACTGCGTAGGGCGTCTGTCCGCCAACGTACTCGTCATAAGGCCATGGCGCGTTGATCTTCTTTGGAATGACAATGTGGTCGCCGATCAGCACCGAATCAAAACCGAGCTCTTCTGCCGCGGCAGCTACCTTCTTCAGCGAGTCTCGTTGGGACACTGACGCACCACCACCAAGTTGCACTCCATATTTCATCGCCTTGTCCTCCTATTTCCGATACTGTTTGCTGCACGCGTGCACACCTCCTAGCGGAAAGCCTTAGCCGGAACAAGAAGTAGGGCCGTAGCAGAGCCCAGCATGACTCTGGACGGCTAATGAAAGAAGGATATGAACGAACCGGATGTCGTCCTTACCGACTATGCCCTCGGTCTTGAATGTGTGTTTTTTGCCTTGTGGCTCTTGGCATATGGACAAGCCGACCATCCCCTGCGTTTATGGTTCATCATCTTCTTTGTCTTCATCGGCTTAGCCGCCTTCATGGGTGGTACCGTCCATGGCTACTTCGCCAATGAGGGTACACCAGGTCATACGCTCTTATGGGTCACGACCTTAATTGCCATTGGCGTGACCGCGCTTTCCGCCTGGGCGATCGGGGCGCATTTGTATTTTTCGGAGGCTATTGCCGCGTGGATTACCCGAGGAGCCGTTATTGTATTTGGGCTGTATTGCTTTGTGGTTCTTTTTGTCACACGCGACTTCCTTGTGGCCATCATCCACTATCTGCCGGCAACTATATTCCTCTTGACCGTCTATGTTCTGGTGTATCAACAGGCGCAAGAGACGGCGGTCTTGAGTGGCTTGCTGGGTCTCATATTGACGTTTATTGCCGCAGGCGTACAACAGGCACGGCTGAGTTTTCACCCGGTGTACTTGAGTTATAATGCTCTCTACCATGTCCTGCAGGCAGTGGCATTATTCCTCATCTATTGGAGTGCGCGCTGGTTTGTGATCGTGTCACGAGGCATATAATTCCAGAGGGAGGGAGTTGGAGAGAGCCATGGAGAAACGTCTGTATTTCATCTTTGGAGATATGCTGTCCAACGCTGCGATAGGTGGCCTGACGGGTCTGGCGGTAGCCGGACTGGTAAGCACGGGCTGGAATATGCTTATAGGTATGGGTATCGGGATGCTTGTCGGCATGGGGATGTCTTTTTTGGCTCTGCTCATTCTCTGCCCGTTCTTCGGCGCAATGGAAGTGATGCTGCCGACGATGCAAACGCTGAGTCAGAGTCAGGCAGCGGGGATCGGTGCGATGATCTGCATTGGAGCCATGCTGGCGGTTTTTATGTTCAATGCCAAACTTCAAAGTGAGGTGAGCTAATGGATCTCGTCACCAAAGAGAAATGGGACCATGCTGCTGCGGCCTTTGATATGATGTCAGCCTATGGTCCAGAGAAACGCTGGGCTCCACGCAAGCGAGAGCTGTTCTCTAAAATGTACGGCAAGGTGCTTTTCCTTGCTGTTGGGACAGGGCTCGATATCCAGTTCTTTCCGCCCGCCCAGAATATTACCGGCATTGATATTAGTACCAAGATGTTGGAGCAGGCCCAGCCCAGGGCCGCTCAGTATCAAGGTGAACTTGAGCTTCTTGAGATGGATGTGCATGAACTTACCTTTGCGGATAGCACTTTTGACCAGGTGTTTACCTCGTGTACGTTCTGTTCCGTACCAGACCCGATCCGTGGTTTGGAAGCGCTCAAGCGGGTGCTGAAGCCGGGCGGGCAACTGTGTATGTTTGAGCACACCGGCAGCCGTTACTTCCCGTTTAATATGCTGCTCAATATGATGACCCCGCTCTCCCGTCGGTTTGGGCCCGATATGAATCGAGAGACTGTACAGAATGTTGAACGCGCGGAATTTAGCATCACGCGGGTGACGAACGTTTTTCTTGATGTGGTGAAGATGATTGAGGCTCAGGCTCCGGCCTAAGAGGATAAAAAACGTATGACTCGCTTTGGCATCCAGATCGAACCGCAGTTTGGTTTTACCTACCAGGAGGTTGTCAGCTTAGCCCAAGATGCTGAACGGCTCGGCTTTACCGCGATGTGGCTCTCAGACCATTTGTTCTGGGATGAACACTCTGAGCAGCGTAACTGTTTAGACCCCTGGGCGCTTCTGCCTGCCCTCGCACCGGTCACTACGTCGCTCCGCTTAGGAACCCTTGTGAGCTGCAACTCGTACCGCTTGCCCGGCGTGCTTGCAAAGACGGCGGCAAGCTGTGACCACATCAGTAAAGGGCGGGTAGAGTTTGGTATTGGTGCGGGCTGGAAAGAGATGGAATACACAGCCTACGGCATTCCCTTTCCGTCAGTCGGCACCCGACTCGCCCAGTTGGGAGAAGCCGTCCAGGTCATTCGACAATTGTGGACCCATGAACGGGCGAGTTTTCGGGGTGAATACTATCATCTCGACAATGCGCCGTTCGCCCCCAAGCCCGTACAACAATCGCCCAAGCTGTGGATTGGTGGGGCGGGCAAGAGAAAACTGCTGCGTATCGTGGCCGAACATGCAGACGGTTGGAATATGCTGATTGGCTTTCCCTTGCCGGAAATCAAGCAGCGCGTAGAAACTTTGGAACAGCACTGTGATGTCATTGGACGAGATTATGCCACGATTGATAAATCGCTGTTTATCTTTGTGTGTGTGGTTGAGGATGAAAAAGAATTGACGACACGCGCGGCAGATCTTAAGAGAGACCTTGGTTCGGGGAGCCTGATATATGCTTCGCAAAAGGCTGGCACGGGTGGAACACCAGAGGAGATTGCCGACACCCTGCGTGCATACCAAGCGATTGGCTTTGACTATTTCAATATTATGTTTCCCTACAGGCAGGACGGTGAGATGTTGCAGCGGTTTGCTGAGGGCGTCATGCCGCTGCTTGGCTAGAGAAGCTGACGTAAGAGATATTTCGCGAGACGACCAATGACCGATAACCCAA
>CAZXFE010000147.1:0-10130 GCA_964639795.1 uncultured Enterobacteriaceae bacterium
CTGGGTGCCGTTCGATACCTGGGCTTGTATATGTGTGGCAGCCTGATCGCCTTGTTGAGCCAGACGGCTGTCGCTCCGTTCTCACCAATGCCGATGATTGGTTCTAGTGGAGCTATTGCCGCGGTAGCGGGGACCTATTGCATATTCTTTTTTACGCTGCAGGATTTTCGTGTCACCCCGCAACTCTTGTCTGGGCGCATAGAGCGGATTCCTGCCATGGTTTTCCTGGTAGCGTGGTTTCTCTTTCATGTAGTTGTCGGTATCCATGCGCAGGCTGTTGAACTGGCGCCCTCTTCATTCTTCGCCCGCATCGCCTGGGGAGCCCATGTGGGCGGTTTTCTGGGTGGTATGATCTTGGGCCCAGCGCTGTTGGCGTATCAGTCCAGTCGGCGCCGTAACCCAGTATCCGGCGGTTCGCAGCTTATTTTTGGCCGATCAAAGTCTCTCCCCCGCTAGCAAGAAAGAAGGCCCTCGTCGCTTCGTTGGTTGGGGCAGTGCGTAGCGCATGCCCGAATCTGGCGAGGGGAATGAGTTCAGTCAGTTCAATTGGGCAGACAGCGCCGCAAGGGTGCGTCGCGCAGTAAACGAGCGGGGTTGGACTCCTAGAACCCGACCAAATTTGCGAGCCGCTTTGAGCAGGTCTCTTTTTGCAAGAGCAATCCGCCCGAGATTGAGGTGTGGATAGTGGCGGGTCTCATAACGAGTTGCCGTTAGGGCAAGCCTCCCCATTCTCATCAGGACAAGGCCGATATCACCATATAGATTTCTGAATTCAGGATCGATTGCAACAGCATTCTGATACCCTTTAATTGCGTCCTCGTACCGCTGCAGAAAACTATATGTCCAACCCAGGAAGGTATGGTCTTCAGTAGTGGGGTGGAGTTGCAGCGACTACTGATAGCAACGCAGTACGTCTCCCAGCTCTCCTTGCATCTGTGCTTGGTGTTCTTTGCGAGAGATTCTGAAGCTTTTTCTGTCCGTTCTTTTGTTGTTTCCATACGCTGTCCTCCAGTTGCCTGGGCTACAGAAAAGATGCGTATGATTCTTGTGATATCAAGTCGAGGTCAAGTCAAAGAAGAAGGTTGTGGCGATGTTGCATGCAGGTAAAAGGAGAACAGGGTGTAATAGAGTGGATAGTACAAGGAGGCAACGGTGAGCCAGGGACGGGGATGAGGAAACTGGGCTAAGAGCACGAGTAGGACAACAACCCAACCAATTCCGAGGATATTAGTCAGCAGGCGCAGCTGAACCGTGCGGGTTGGGTAGATATAACGAATAGGAATGAACACGAACACGGCAAGAACGCAGATCAGGCTCGCGTTGAACCAGACTGGTGTTCCTCCTGCGTAGAGATAGAAAGCCAGGATATTCCAGTACGACGGAAAGCCAGTGAAAAAGAAGTCTTGCGTTTTCGCCTCGGCCTGACAAAAGCCAAAGGCGCTAGCAAAGAGTGGAGCGGCAACAAAAACAAGAGTTCCTGTAGCAGGGAGTAAATCGAACCAATGCAGAAAAACAACCGGGACAATGACATAGGTGAAATAATCGACGATATCATCGAGCTTTGCCCCGTCGATCCATGGGAGTACCCGTTTGACCTGGACCGCTCTGGCCAGGATGCCATCCGTGGCATCAATCAGTACAGCCACTAACATCCAGACAAAGGCCAGCCGTGCATTGCTGACAAAGATGGCCTGCAGGGAAAGAAACCCGGCAATAAGACCGGATGCGGTGTAGGCGTGGATCGCCCAAGCAGCAGCACTAATCAGCCAATGCCTGCAGCGCGAATGAAATGTCTCATCCCTCACTTCAGGTGAGGCGTTGCGGGCTGAGGGTTGGCTCATAGAGAATTTGGATGAGATTGCCATCTGGGTCCGTACAATACAGGGATCGGCAGCCATCACGATGTGTTCGTGGCGATTTGACGACAGGCACACGGTGTGTCTCTAAGGTTGCCGCTGCCTGATCAACATCTTCCGGACGAGGGACAATAATGCCGAAGTGATCGAGGCGTTGTCCGTGCTGGACGATTCCATCAGCAACCCGATGCAGCGCCAGATTGTCAGAGCCTGAGGACAGATAGGCATTGTCGGGATCCGGCTGCCAGACAACCTTCATGCCAAACAGGCTAGTGTAGAACTCGACCGCAACACCAACATCGGTCACATTCAAGGCTAGGTGACGCAAGCCGGAATTCGGAATTGCTGGTTGCGCAGGCATATTCATTCTTTTCAATAACTGTGAGGGTTATTGTGGCAAATTCGACCTGGGTTGGGTAGAGCGGCTAGAGTTTTTTTAGAAACAGATAGAGATCACCGTTTTGGGCCATGAGGCCGGCCTCTGGTTGTGGACCACTGCCCCAATAAATATCCGCGCGTCCTGGACCGGTAATGGCGGCTCCGCGATCCTGGAGTGATACGAACCGAGAAAACGATTGCCAAGAGACCTGCTCGTTGCCGTTGAGTTGTGGCTTTTTGGTCACAATGAAGCCAACGGCCCCAGGCGGATACCAGCCTGGATCTGTGGCGATTGATCGACCCGGAGTGAGGGCGACGCCTAAACTCCCGAGCGGCCCTTCGGAGACAACGCGAAAGAAAATATAGCGTGGATTATGGAAAAGGATCTGATCCCGTTCGGTTGGATGTCCGCGCAAGTAGCGACGAATTGCTTGGGCGGAAGCCTCGCCTGGCCCAAGCTTGCCCTGCTTGAGCAGACGTTTACCAATACTGCGATACGGCCAGCCGTTTGAGGCAGCGTACCCGATCCGAAACCAGGTGCCATCGGGCAGACGGATTTTCCCTGAGCCTTGGATGTGGAGGAAAAAACGCTCAATCGGACTATCAAGCCAAACTAACTCCTTGTACTGGCGGGCCAGAATACCCTGACCATCAATCTGGGCCCGAGAAAAATAGGGCACGAGCTTCCCATTTGCGACGCGGCCATACACTTTCTCCTCAAATGGACGAGACGCAAACTGAGCAGCATCGACCTCGACCAGGTTTGTGGGGCGACGATACACGGGATAGTGGTAGCGTGCGGTCCGAATAAAACTGCCGCGCAACTCAGGCTCATGATAGCCCGTGAAGAGAACCGGCGCTGTCGCTCGATACAGGTCGAAATCGCGCTGCAGCGTTGCGGTCCAATCGCCGGGCTGATTGAGTAGGGCGAGGAATGCAGTGAGGCTGTCACGCAGCCGATCTATACTAATGCGCTTTCGCCCAAATGCCACAGTCTGAGTCCCTGGTTTATGCTTAAGCGCTGCCATGCTTTGGCGCAGAACGGCTTGCAGGGACTTCCGGTCAAGATCATCAACCAAAGGTGGAATCTGGTGAGCCGGAAGACGTTTGAGAACGGGTTGGGCGTGACTAGACGGAACGAAAAATATCAGAGGGGAAAAGCAAACCAATACAAGCGACAGGGAACGTAACTGGACAAGTATACGGTGAATCATTCTCAGGTGCCCCGCATTTCCTACTCTCCACCTCTCCGACATAGGCAAACGGATTCTTTATGTCCGACCGTATTGCGCAAGGTCTGTTGTCAGGCCGGGTACACTTCTTGGGCGGCACGGAGGCCTGCCCCGGTGGGACACCGGTGCCCATGTTTTTGCAGCACGGCCTCAAGCGCACTCAAGACGAGGAGAACATTGCTCCGGGTGCTGGACTCGCCCATCAAGCCGATGCGCCACACTTTTCCTTTGAATGCGCCTAACCCCGCGCCAATCTCAATATTATACTCTGCTAAGAGTTGCTGTCGGATAGCAGCCTCCTCGACCCCGTCAGGAATCGTGACGCTATTAAGCATCCACAAGCGGTGGCCTTCTTGAGCAGCAAGCTGCATGCCCAGCGCGTCCAGTCCGGCAGCTAATGCGAGATGATTACGCTCGTGGCGACGAAAGCGTGCTTCCAGTCCTTCTTCTAGGACCAGACGCAAGGCCTCTCGTAGCGCATAATTCATCGAGATGGGAGCCGTATGATGGTAGACGCGTTCTTCGCCCCAGTATTTCTCAAGCATGGTCAGATCCAGATACCAGCTCTGGACTTTATGTGTCCGGCTGCGGAGTACGTCTTGCGCGGCGGAGCTAAACGTGAGCGGCGATAGTCCCGGCGGACAGCTCAGGCATTTTTGAGTGCCACTATAACATACGTCAATCTTCCAATCGTCTACTTTGAGTGGGCAGCCGCCAAGCGAAGTGACCGCATCAACGAGGAATAGTGCCCCGGCCTGATGAACAAGCGCAGAAATTTCTTCCAACGGCTGCCACGCTCCTGTGGAGGTCTCGGCATGGACTACGGCAACCAGTTTTGGTTGCTGGCATCGTTTGAGTGCACTGCGCACATCGTCTGAAGTAAAGACCTGGCCCCACGGGGCTTGCATGGTGACCGGTTTCCCGCCACACCGCTCCACCACATCGACCATACGCGTGCCAAATACGCCATTGACGCCAATAAGGACTTCATCTCCCGGCTCGATCAAATTGACAAAGCAGGTTTCCATCCCTGCGCTGCCCGTCCCGGATACTGGGAGCGTAAGGGGATTTGTGGTTTGAAACACAGACCGGAGCAGGGTCTTGGTCTCTTCCATGAGCCGAATAAACTCCGGGTCGAGATGGCCAACTAAAGGCGTGGACAGGGCGCGCAATACTCGAGGATGGACATTGCTCGGGCCGGGGCCAAGCAGGACGCGGGCCGGCGGGGACAGCTCACCACAGATTTCCATACCACTCCTCTCTTTCGCTGTTCCGCACCGGTTACGATAAAGGAGCCGCCGGCTGCAGAGAAATATAGAACACGTTACCATGCCCGGTCAGACTGGAAAAGTGATACTGGAAAAATCAGGCTGAGCGGCAACGGAGAACCCTAATCTGTATGTTTTTGTACGGTGGAAAAAGTTTTGCCGCCGGGCAGACAGCAGCGGAGTTTTTTGTTACAACCCAGCCACACGCGATTGCCTATGAAGGGCCGTACGTACGGGTCGGGAGAGAGGCGCAATGACCGTGGCGATCCGCCGCATGCAAGAGGGGGATGTCCCTCGGGTTGGAGAAATCATGGTGACCGCCTTCAATGACGTCTTCCGACGTCATGGCTATCCCGAACCATTCCCCTCTGCTGAAGTCGGGATCTCTCTTGCCCATGGTTATCTCAGTCTTGAACCTGAGCAGTGTTTCACCTGTAGTCTCAACGGACAGATTGTGGGGTCAGGCTTCCTCCATCTGCGTGGGAGCTCAGCTGGTATTGGTCCCATTACGGTTGACCCCACATGTCAAAGGAATGGTATTGGCCGAGCAATCATGCAGGCTGTGATTGATGCCGGGAGCCAGTGCCGGTCGCTCCGGCTTGTGCAAGACTCGTTTAACGTGGTGTCTTTCCCGTTGTACACGAAACTTAACTTTGTGGTGCGTGGCACTGCTGCTTCCCTGGTTGGGCATGAAATCCATGCCGCACGAGTAGTGAGCGTCGAGATCCGAGAGTGGACTGCACAGGATATCGGCATGGTGGCTGCGCTCGATACGGAACTGACTGGTATCGAGCGTGTACAAGATTTCCGTTATTTCCTTGACCAGCGGCCTCAGCTTATTGGATTTGTCGCAGGGAAACCCGCCGGCTATCTCTGTTGCCTTCGAACCGGGGCTGGGACGTTTCTCGGACCGGCGGCTGCGACGGAACAATCGGTCTTGCGTGAGCTGATTCTCAGAGCTGCTGAGCTTGAGCAAGGAAAGGCCCTGCGGCTGCGTTTCCCTACGCGCCATGCGGAACTATTGCAAGAGTTGCTGGCCCTAGGTTTTCAAGTCGAGAGTCTGCAAACGTATATGGTCCGGGGACCCTGGGAGGTGCCGCCCGGGGTCGACCTCCTGGCGCTCTTCCCTGAGGCTCTGTAGCGGTAAAGGAGAAGGGAGTATGCCCACACTGAACGGAACTGACCTCGGACTCCTGCCCACGATGGGCGTCGGCTCCTACGCCTCCCCGTCTTGGCTGATTGCGACCCGAAGGGCCCTAAGAGCCGGGGATGCCGGACCGGCAGATATGGAAGAAACCATTCAGGATGCGGTAAAAATGGCTGTGTGGGATCAAGAAGAAGCCGGCCTGGATGTGCTGACCGACGGTGAAATCCGGCGCCAGCGTTTTCTGTGGAATGTGGTTGAGAAATTATCGGGTCTCAATATGATCCGCGCCCCGCGCAAGCTTGGAGTCGTCAGCTATGATAGTGCGCCGCGCTTTGAAACAACGCAGCGTGTGGGCGCACCGGATGGGTTCGGGCTGGCTGACGAGTTTTCGTATGTCAAAACGTTGACGGATAAGCCACTCAAAGTGTGTTGTCCCGGTCCGCTGACGATTGCCCTGCCCATTACGCTGAAAGACGGTTACCCGCAGGGCGATTATATGCCGCTGCTATACGATTTGGTGGAGTTGGTAAATACGGAATTGCGGGCTGTTGTGGCAGCAGGTGCAACCTTTATTCAGATAGACGAACCGTCGGCAGCGGGTCGGCAGCCGGCCTTGTCGGTGGAAGAAACGGTGAAGATTTTTAACAAAACTGTGGAAGGTATTGAGGCCAAAATTGCGCTGCATATTTGTTTTGGGAATAATCAGGGCCGACCCGCGATGAAGCGGACGTATACACCCCTGTTCCCAGGCATTCTTGAGGTCAAGGCGGATCAATTTGCGTTGGAATTTGCCAATCGTGAAATGGCAGAGCTTGCGCTGTGGAGCCAATATGGCGATGGGCGCGAGTTGGCGGCTGGGGTGATCGATGTGAAGTCCATGTACCTAGAGACGGCGGAGGATGTAGCCGAACGCATTCGTGTTGTTCTGGAACATGTCAATCCGGAAAAACTCTATCTGACCTGTGACTGCGGATTATCTGCGTCCTCCCGGAATTTAGCCCGGGCCAAGCTACGCGCTCTTGTACAAGGAGCCCAGATTGTCCGACGCGAGTTGCAAGAGTTGTGAGAGTTGAGTTGAATGGAGCGTAAATCATCCCAACGGTTTGTCCCATCCCTGCCTGCGCCCCCCGCCTGGGATGAGGAATGGCCGGACGATGAGCCGGGGCAAGAGGTGTATGCTGACGGCCCCGCCCCTGTGCGCACCCCTCAGGTGACGCTGGGTACGTGCGAGATCTGGTGCATCAGTCCAGAAGGTTACGAGTGTCGTCTAGAGATGCCAGTCGACGGTGCGGGTGGCATGGCCGCCGTCTTAGTAGAGTTAGAGGCCATGGGCTTCACTCCACGCCAACCAAAAGTCAAGCCTGCACCACAGCTTCGGCAACAGCCACGGGGACGACCGCCGCCGCCACAACAGCGGTATATTCCAGCTTCTCAACCGACTGAACCCGCCCCGCTGTGGTGCGACGATCACGGCTGCGAGTTCAAGCTCTTTCGCAAAAACGACCGTAGCTGGTGGGCTCATTATGATGAAGCTGGCGGCCGTTGGTGTAACTCGCCGCTTCCTGTGCGGGGGGGGGGTTAGGGCTTGCCGCTATACCGCAAACAGCCAACCGTGTATTTGCTGTCTCCCCGGTAGGTCATCGGCAACTATTGTCAGGGAATTGGGCCTGCGGCGCGAGTGAGACAGGGGTGCCGCTTTCTCGGCGATGGCATCGTCGACCGTGTCGTCCTTCCGCTTCTTACCGAAGTGAAGCGTGAGCCACCCGTTATATCTCTTCATGACCCCCCCCATTCTTTGCTCCTTGCGTTGACACAGACTTCACAGAGGTCTTCGTAGAACGCTGCCGTGTCAAAACGAAGGCGAAACACCGGAGGTTTGCGGATCAGCTCCAGAGGGTTGGCTTGGGAAAACGAACTGACTACCCACCCTAATTCTCTCCCCCTCGTGACCAGCGTCTGCGGTTCATCCATATGGGTTAATGAATGCCGAAACAGAAGGGCCCCAAAAACCCTTCCCCTGATACCCCGCGGGCACCTCCTCACCTTCGTTTTCGAGTAGGGCTTGCAGATTCTTCGTCGCGCTTTCATCGTTCCGCTAGATCAAGTCTCCAACCGATGAGGCAATCGGAAACAGCGTGCCCGCAAGTGCCCAAGAAGGGGTCGTGTTGGGAAACAAGCCGGTATTCTTGCTCTCCCATATAAGCCGAAGCATCATTCCGACTTCGCCTTCAAGACGAACGAGGATTTGACGAAACGCTTGCTCATCTGATTGGACTTCGCCGGGAAGTGAACTCATGCCTATCCCCTATTTCTTTTTTTTGGTCATCGCACCCGCAAATCCAATGCAACGACCGCCCCACGAACTTGGTCTCTTAAACTGTGACCTCAAGTTTCTCAAGCTCTGAAAAGACAACTGACACATGCAGTCTTGGGGGGAAGCGCTCCACACGTCGCTTCCCCGCTTGCACCAAAACTCTCATCTCCCCCTCATACAGCTCGGCCGGATCCGCGTTTAGCATCACCTTGTGGTTCCCCCGCGTTCCTTTCCGCACGACTGGGCGCCCACTAACTCACTCTTTGATGGCCCAGGCTTGTCTACGCCAGCAGAGCCACCGGCCGGAAATGCAGGGCGTCTTTACTGCAGCCAATGGCACCGTCATGGGCTACGGGCGTCGAGACGGCCGAGAAGTGCTGGTCGGCGCGGAAGACTTTACAGTCATGGGCGGCCCGGTCGGCATCACTGGCATTTTCAAATACGAACGGCCGTTGGAGATTGGCGGACGGGCAAAAATACTGGTGGGATGGCTATTAGATAGGGCAGGCGCGCGCGAATGAGTGGGTGCGTGGCGGCTGGATCGGTGGAAAGCATTTCAAGCTGATGGCCCACTTGTCTGGTATTGTCCCGCAACTCGTCGCGGCCATGGGGCCCTGCACGGGCAATCCAGCGTTAATGGCCCAGCTGTCAGATATTGTGGTGATGGTACAGGGGACGAGTATGTTGGCTGCCGGTGGCCCACCTATCGCTGATGCCGCGATTGGTAAGCAAGTCACTAAGGAAGAACTCGGCGGCTCATATGTCCATTGTCACATCAGCGGTGTGGGCGGTAACGAGGCAAAAGACGATGAGGAGTGTCTGCGAATTGTCCGACGCTATCCGAGCTATTTTCCGACCAATGTATACG
The DNA here is from genome assembly GCA_964639795.1 of uncultured Enterobacteriaceae bacterium. Taxonomy (GTDB): domain Bacteria; phylum Desulfobacterota; class Binatia; order Bin18; family Bin18; genus Bin18. The sequence continues at coordinate 9,064 of CAZXFE010000147.1, forward strand.
CAGCGCCGGCACGCGTAGCACCAAGCGATAATCCTGAGCGCCGTGATAAAGAGTTGCTCTCCATCGTACCGCGAAACCGCAAGCGGCCGTATAATATGGTCCACGTGATGTGGCATGTGGTCGGCCACGACACCCTGTCCGAGCAGAAACCGCACCCCGGAAACTCGGTGGTGACCCGCCTGGCTCGTATGGACGGTGACGTCGTTGGGCTTGTGGGCAATCAACCCCTGAATGGGGCCGGAATTATTGATGGTGCGGCTTCCGATAAGATCACCCACTTTATCCAGCTGTGTGATGGCTTCTACATCCCGCTCATCTTTTTGTCCGATGTGCCCGGCTTTATGACCGGTTCTGTATCAGAGCGATACGCAACCCTCCGTCGCGGGGTACGTATCGCCTATGCCATGGCCTATATCCCTGTCCCTAGGGTCTCGGTTGTCTTACGCAAGGCGTATAGCATGGGCCAGGTTGCCATCGGCCATAAAAGCGGACAGATTCCGACCTTCGTCTTGCCATCCGGTGAGTTTGCCGCACTGCCAGTCCAACGTGGTGCTGACGCAGGCCATAAATGCGCATTGGATGAAACCGAGGAAGGGGAGCGGACGCGCGAAGAACTGGGGTCCCACTAGTAGCAATTCGGGAGTCCGTTATCAACGGCGGAGACATTTAATTTTGACGATATTATTCACCCGTGCGAAACAGGTCCGTGTATTATCCGAGCGCTGCGTCCTGCCCGTGCGCGTAACGCTGCACCCCTAGTCCTAAAACACGACATGGGATTATGCCGTAGTGGGGCTTCCTTATGTGGGTGCCTGTGTCAGGCGGGAGGCGAGCCTATGCTCCTTCAGTCCCGTTTTGCTGCAATGTAGAAAGTGCACTTTCTACGCGGTCTAGGCGCTGAAGAATTTCCTGTTGCGGATCGGCGCGCAGATAGCCCTGCTCAACAAGTTGGATAAAATTTCGAGCGACTTCATCGGCTGACAATGGCCCGTCGGGCTGGTACCACTGATAAAGCCAATTGCACATGCCGAGGATGGCAAAAGAGCCGAGCTTGGCGGGCTGTGGGG
>CAZXFE010000148.1:0-10126 GCA_964639795.1 uncultured Enterobacteriaceae bacterium
CCCGCGCAGGAGAGCTTCCACCTCATCTTGGGGGCCGTCTATCTGGGCGACGACCTCGGTTGCATCGCGCAGGCGCAAGGTTAAATTGCCCGGCGTATCCAGTGCTAAGAGCTGGCCTCGGGCGATAATCATAACGCGATCACACGTCATCCGGACCTCGGGCAGAATATGGGTGGACAACAGCACGGTCCGGTTTCCCTGCATGCCACGAATCAATTGGCGGAATTCGGCCGCTTGCTCTGGGTCAAGGCCGATAGTGGGTTCATCCAGAATCAATACGCTGGGATTATGCAGCAGGGCCTGGGCAAGACCCACGCGCTGCCGATAGCCTTTGGACAGGGTTCCAATATACACCCGCGTGACGGTACCCAGATCAAGTTCTTCAATAACCTGGGCCACACGGGCACCCCGTTCCTGGGCAGTTAAGCCTTTCATTTTGCCTACAAAATCGAGATAGGCGCTGACCTCCATCTCCGGGTAGAGGGAAATGTTCTCCGGCATATACCCCAGCTGGCGGCGGACTGCGAAGGAATCGCTCCGTACATCGTGTCCTGCCACCGTAGCCGTGCCTGCAGTAGGCGAGAGGATGCATGCCAGAATGCGCATGGTGGTTGATTTCCCTGCGCCGTTCGGGCCCAGGAGGCCAACGATCTCGCCATCCTCGACGGAGAAGCTGACATCTGAGATCGCACGGAAGGTGCCGTATAGTTTGGTGAGACCCGAGGCTTCGATCATGCTGTGTATTTCACTCCGAGCGGAAACGAATAGTATCGCAGGCCAGACAGTATCGTGTTGAACTCTCTGGAATCAACTCCCTCACAGCCATTCCAATTTCTCTCTTTGGAGAGATTCGGATTCGTACAAGATCAAGGTGGGCAGAGGCAGATAGAGAGAAAAAGGCCCTAAAAGGGAAACTTAATACGCGCTATGGCCACCATCAACCGGAATAACCGCGCCAGTCATAAAGCTAGCCTCATCTGAGGCTAGATACAGTGCTAGATACACGACTTCTTGTGGGTTTCCAAACCGCTTGAGCAGATGAACATCTGCAATTTGCTTCCACGCTGCCTCTTTGTTCTCCATGTCCTTTATATATTCACGTGGCATCGGGGTATCGATCGCACCGGGACAGATGGCGTTGACGCGAATATTATGCGGCGCCAGGTCAACGGCCATACAGCGTGTCAAATTCACCAAGCCGCCTTTTGCCGCACCATACGCGGCCATGGCTGGATAGCCGAGAATCCCGCCAGTAGATGAAATATTGATGATCGAGCCTCGCTGTCGTTTCTCCATATGCGGGACGACGGCCTGACTCATCAAAAACGGGCCAGTGAGGTCGATCCGAAGAATCTGCTCCCATTCTTCCAAGGTGGTATCCTGAAACGATTTGCCCAAAATCACGCCTGCGTTGTTGTACAGGATGTCGATCCGACCAAAGGTTGAGAGAGCTTTCTGGACGACAGTCTGAATCCCATCCTTGTCTGCGGTGTCGGCCTGGACACATTCGACTCGTGCACCGGCGGAGGGAATCTCATTGGCAGTTTGCTCGATCTCCGGTAGGATGTCACTGATAACGAGTGACGCGCCTTCTTTTGCAAAGGTTTGCGCGGCAACCGCGCCCTGGCCGCGGGCGGCCCCTGTAATAATGGCGACTTTTCCGTCTAAACGACCCATGCCGGTGCTCCCTTCATATCGTCAGTAGTAAAATATAGCCCCTCGATTGTAATTGTCAGTAATTGTCAGTAATTGTCTGTCCCGAGGAGATATAAGACGACATATCAGAAATTCCGCCTGCGTGACAAATGCCGACTTGCCGTGGTGGGGGCTGATGGATATGTTCCGGTGTCGGTGTGTTTGTACGGAATTCAATCGAGGGGGAACACTATGGCGAAGACTGACCCAATTACGTTAGCTGTCATACAAGGCGCCCTTGAAGCAACCCAGCGCGAAATGACGCTCACGATTGAGAAGACGTCGCGTTCGTCAGTATTCAATATTGCTCGTGATTACTCAAACGCCCTATTTAGCGGCACGGGCGAGATGATTCTGCAGGGCCAGGACATTCCTATTCACCTGGGCTCGCTCATGCCTGCACTGCGGGCGGTTGCCGGCTATTTTGTTGAGGATATTCATCCCGGCGATGTGTTCTACCATAACGATCCGGCATGGAGCGGTTCTCACATTGTTGACTGTTGCATGTATAAGCCCGTCTTCTACAAGGAAGAATTGGTGTTTTGGGCGGTTAGCAAAGGCCATGTGACCGACATTGGGGGACCTGTCCCCGCCGGCTATAACCCGGAAGCCAAAGAAATCTATGCCGAGGGCCTGCGCATCCCACCGCTCAAAATTTGGGATCGGGGAAAAGAGCGGCGGGATGTGGTGAATTTTATTCTGACCAACGTTCGCTCTCGCCGTCTGCAGGCGGGGGATATGCGCGCTCAGCTCGCCGCAGTCACAATTGGCGAACGCAACTTAATCGGCTTGCTTGATAAATACGGCAAAGACACGGTTATGGCCTGCCTGGATGAATTGCTCGCCCTTGCTGAACGGCAAATGCGGGGGTTTATCGCTGAGATTCCGGATGGCGTGTATCATGGTGAATCCGTGCTCGAAGATGCCGGACATGGCTATGGCGATATCGAAATTACCGCCGAAGTGGAGATTGCGGGCGATGCCATGCGGGTGCGCCTGTCGAGCCCGGCCCAGATTCCCTATTTCATTAATTCCTATGCGGCCAACTCGCTGTCCGGGGTGTATCTGGGCATTATGATGTTCGCCCAACTATCGCCACCCTACAACGAAGGGCTGTATCGCCCTATTACAGTTGATGTCGGACCTGAAGGAACGATTGCCAATGCCAAAGAACCGGCGCCGCATGTCAATTCTACGACCACGCCATCGGAATCCATAACGGACGCGGTGCGTATGGCATTGGAACAGGCGTTGCCTGAACGTGCGGTCGCGTCGTGGGGCCATTCTAATGGGCTGAATATCGCTGGACAGGATTATCGATCCGGCGAAGAATATGTGTCGATGATCCTGGCAACGATTATCAGCGGCGGCGGGGCATCTCATAAAACGGATGGCTGGCCTGCGGTCGGACCGCAGTGTTGTTTTGGAGCCCTGACGAGTGGCGATGTTGAGATTCTGGAGTATCAATATCCAATCATTATCCACCGTTACGGCCTGATGACTGATTCAGGCGGGGCCGGCAAGTTGCGCGGCGGGTCCGGAACGCACTGGGAGGTGGAGCCGCTGCAAGACCCCATGACTGTGGTGATGTTTGGAGAAGGCCGCCGCTACCCGGCCCAGGGTGCTCAAGGAGCAACCTCGACTGTGTGCGAACCGAAAGTTGGGCGGGCGTTGTATTACAAAAAGGACGGCGAGGTTGAGGAGATTAAGACCAACCGGATTGTGGAGATTGCGCCCGGCGAGCGCTTTGCCAATCAAAACCCAGGCGGCGGGGGTGTGGGCGATCCACGCGAACGCGACCTTGACAGGGTCCTTGATGATGTGAAGAACGGCTTCGTTTCCGTCCAGGCGGCCTGGAAAGAGTACGGCGTGCGTGTCGGCAACGAGGTGCAAAAGAAAGTCGTGGTCGGGAAGTAATACCAACGCGCTATTCAAATGTTCCATTCCTCGTACATGCTTCGACAGGGCTCAGCACGAACCGGGCCGGTTGCCTGGCTATCTTTACCCTGAGCCTTTCGACGCCGCTCAAGACAGGCTTGTCGAAGGGTGAAGACCGATTGCCAGCAGCTGATTACTGAGAATTGTTATGTCGCAACATTCCTATCGTCTCGGCATTGATACCGGAGGGACGTTCACGGATTTTATCCTGACGTCTGCTGGAGAAGGTGTTCGCTTATATAAAACCCCTTCGATCCCACACGATCCGCCAATGGCCGTTCAGGAGGGGCTGCGTCAAATCAGCGCTGATCTGGATTGTCGTGCCGAAGATTTTTTGAATGAGTGTGAACTCATCATCCTAGGCAGCACGGTCGGGGTGAATGCTCTCATTGAGCACAAAGGCGCAAAGACCAGCCTCTTTTGTACCAAAGGGCATGAAGACTCGTTCGAGATCCGACTTGGGCATAAGGAAGACGGCCATCGCTATGATGCCGATTTTCCTCAGGCCACTATGCTTGTTCCCCGTGCCCTGCGCTTTCCAGTTGGAGAGCGCGTCCTGAGTACGGGTGAAGTTCGAGGCCTTCTCAACGAAGAGGACGTACGACGCGGTATCCAACTCTGCAAAGAAGAAGATGTCGAAGCCGTCGCGGTGTCGCTCCTCTGGTCTTTCTTGCACCCTGAGCACGAGCGCCGCATTGCTGAGATTGTTCGTCAAGAATTGCCAGAAGTGTATGTGACGCTGTCAGTTGACGTTCTGCCGCAGATTCGTGAATACACCCGGACGAGTACGACCGTGGTCAATGCGTATATCGGTCCGATTATCCGGCGTTATGTTGAAAGCATGGAGGCGTTCTTGCGGGATCTCGGCTACCCCAATCAGGTTCGCTACATGCAGAGCAATGGTGGGCTCACTTCAGGCGAGTTCTTAACGGATAAAGGCATTTACGCCCTCAATTCCGGACCCGCAGCAGGCCCAAACGCCGGACTGTTCTTTGGGGAAGGCTTTGGCTCGCGTGATATTATTACGGTGGATATGGGTGGGACCAGTTTCGATATCAGTCTGAGTAAAGACGGCAAGACCAACGCCGCGAAGGATTTTGACTTTTTGCGCTATCGGATTGGTATTCCCATGCTGCAGGTCGAAACCTTGGGAGCCGGTGGAGGCAGTATTGCCTTTGTGAATCGTATGGGCTTGCTGCAGGTTGGCCCCGAGAGTGCGGGTGCGAAGCCCGGTCCTGCCGCCTATGGACGAGGCGGAAAACGTCCGACCGTGACCGATGCCTTAGTCGTGTTGGGCTATCTGAATCAAGACGCGTTGCTGGGGGGACGGCTCAGCATTGATGCCGAGGCCGCTCGACGAACCATTACGGCAGACGTCGCTGGTCCGCTCAAGCTCAGCGCGGAGCAAGCCGCGCAAGGCATATTTACAGTCGTCAATGCCAACATGGTCAGCGGAATTCGCCGTGTGTCGATTGAAAAGGGCTATGACCCGCGTGATTTCGTACTCGTAGTGGGTGGGGGCGCTGGGCCGGCCCATGCTGGAAGACTGGCCCGCGAACTCGGAATACGAACAATCCTTATCCCTAAGGTCTCTTCCACATTCTGCGCGTTTGGCGAAATTCTGTCAGATATGAAACATAGCTATTTAGCATCAAACGCCGTCCGCTTAGACTGTATGGATTATTCGCAAATCAATGGCGTGTTTGCGGAAATGGAGACGCGCGGCAAACGGGATTTGACTGCGGCTGGAGTAGGGCCAGAGCGTATCGAAACCTCACGCTGCCTGGATATGCGCTATGTTGACCAGATTCACGAATGCCAGGTAGATATCCCGTCGGCTGAACTCAGCCCGGACAATATAGGCGATATTGCTGAGGCGTTTCACAATCGCCATGAAAAACTCTTCACGTATTGTGAGCGAGATAATGCCGTAGAAATTATAAATCTGGAGTCTACTGTTATAGGCAAAGTGGTTCGCCCCCAATTGCCAACGCTTGCGGATGGCGAGGCTGATCCCAAGGCTGCGCAGGTTGGAGAACGTCAGGCGTTTTTTGAGGAACAAGGCGGCTTTGTCACCATCCCGGTATACGACGGGGCAAAATTATTGGTGAGGAATCAGATTAGAGGTCCGGCGATCGTTGAAGAAGAAACAACCTCGATTGTTGTTTTTCCTGGCTGGCAGGTCCGGCTGGATGATCCCGGCGTGTATGTGATGACGGCTGTCACAACATGATAGGGAGTACGCTGGAGCTGTAGCTTGTCCAAAGAGAAAAGACAAGCAAGCAACAGCTCTTAAGTATATCGCAGAGATTAAAGATAAGAGTGGACTCGATCTGAACGTTCCAGTACATCCAGACGCTCGTGTGACAGCCTTCATCGTCAGAGAAACTGCCGAGAGGTTTGAAGATCTGATGTTAGCGGCTCAGAGCAGCCGGAATTTGTGGGATAGCCCTGTCGATGGTAAGGAGTGGAACAATTGCTGGTCAGGGTGATACTGTTCTTAGCCCCATTCCGTAACCTTCATCTTTCATGTCTCATGGAAAGTCATTGAAATACTACTGGCCCAGCGCCCCGGCCTGATCAAAAATTCCCAGCTCCATGCGGATGAGGTTCAGTGTCGCCTCGCGGTCTCGCCGTGCTTGGAGTGCCTGTTCAATGCCTATTTCATTAAAGTGGATCTGACTACCAGGCGATGCCTGGGCAATGAGATCGAGGTCGGATTTAATCACGGTTCCAATGGTGGTATAACCACCGCCCGTGACGGCGTCGTTTAAGAGTACGATGGCTTCGAGGCCGCCCGGGATCTGAATCGAACCAATAGGATAGCCAAGATCAACAACATTGGATGGGTCGGCTCCGGCACCAAACGGCTGCTCGCCTGACTTGAACTCGAACGTTGGGCCGTTGAGTCGGTAGCCAATGCGATCCGCTTCGGTTGATACCTCCCAAGTCGCATTGAAAAATTCTTTGAGGCTAGCGGCTGTCACACGATGACTGCACATGCCCATCACTACGCGGAGCGTGATCTCTTTGCTCGGAGTGGAAACAAGGGCGGGATCGAAAGTTCTGCCTAGCATTTTTTCGAACGAGACGGCTGGAGATCCAAGCTGAAGCTGATCGTTTGCCACAAGCTTCCGACCGTCTAATCCGCCAAAGCGACCGAGCATATACGTTGAACGGCTGCCGAGTCGTTCCGGCACGTCAACGCCACCAGCAATACAAACATAAGCACGGGCTCCCTGTCTCACACTCCCCAGGCTGATGCGGTCGGCTGGGACCACGCGGTGGGCGCGCCATAATGTTGCCGATTGATCGTTAATCTGCAGCGTAACCTCAGCGCCTGTCACAGCAATAAGCGTTTCGGTTGTCACCTCAAGTTGGGGCCCGGTATAGGTCATTTCGAGCCCGGCGACTCCTTCTGGGTTTCCAACGAGGATATTGCCGATCCGAAAGGCAAGATTATCCATCGCGCCAGAAGGTGGCATGCCGATGTGATACCATCGCAGACGACCCAGGTCCTGAACTGTGGTCAGCAAACCCGGATCTATGACATTAAGCATGGACGGCTTCTTCTTGAAGGCGTTTGAGATAGTTGCTTGGATCGCGGATGTATTCGCCCGGTCGAAAGTCTTGCTCAACAATGCGGTAGCGATAGGTGCCGGCTTCAACTTGGGACCGAATATCGTTGTACTCATCCATATCGATAGGGCGGAATTTCCAGCGATCTCCAGCATTGGCCAAAATATAGCGTCCGCGCAGATCTGGAAGATGTTCCTCCGGATCATAAACCGGCACGGCGGACATGCCGATCATTTGATAGCCGCCGGGCCCACGAACTGGGTAAATACACAAGAATACGCCGGCATGAGCGACAGCCCGCTCAGGCGTGTCCGTCCGCGGACGAATATATTTGGGGGCTTGAATGGCTTCGTCCGGAGGACACATGCGGTAGCACCAGGCCGTTCCTGGCACGAAGCCGACCATGGAGATCCAAAACGGACGATCACAATACGCGCGAATGAATTCTTGTTTGGATGAATAGCCGTTTACCCGCATGAGATATTCGAGGTTGGAAACGGATGGATCTTGATGGCGGTCGGCAAAACGCTGGGCGCACTCTTTCGTCCACGGGTCATCAAACAAAACGGGAATATCAACTAGACGGGATTGAAGGGTATGCGCGTGTTGGATTTCATTTTCGATGTCTTTTAGGGTTTGGATGAGTTGGTCCGGATGGACTTCTTCCGGACGAAAATGGACCAGATAGGAAGCATTAGCCGGACACGCCTCGATAACTCCGGGGACCTGCCGGAGTTTGATCTCATGGCATATCGAAAGCAGCTTAAAATTGATAGCGAGATCCATAGCCTCGCTGAAGATAACGAGGAGATATTCATCTCCACCGTAGTGATATCTTGTCTCTGACATACCCATTCCCCGATCCTGCCCGCTGTTCCATTCTATCAAGGGCGCTCAAAAATATGCAGAAAAAAGAAACGTTACGCACTGACTCGTTGTCGCAAGGGCAGCATGTCCGCGTTCTCGGTATGTATAGCGCTTCGGATTTCAATGCCTTCACGTTGAAGGGCGGTGTGTAGACCATCGAGCACTTCAGGGGCGTTGACGACATCCCCGTGGACACACACGCTTTCTCCCTCAACCTCGATGACCGTGCCGCTATCTGCCGTCGTTTTGCCGTCCAGGGCAAATCGCAACACAAGATCCACAATCTCGGCAACGTTCTCCGTACCGTAGGAACGCTTGACCGTAATGGTGCCGTGGTCATCATAGTTCAACCCGGGGTAAAATTCTTTGACTACACGAAAGCCCATCTTCTGTGCTGTAGAGACGAGCGGAAAATGGGGCAGGGCGGGCAGGTAGACGGTGATATCCGGGTTAATTGCTTGAAAGCCCTCCAGAATGGCCCGCGCGTTGTCCTCTGACTGCAGCCCCCAAGAAAAGAATGCGCCGTGGGGTTTAGCCGCCTGGAGTTTGACACCGTGCATCTCACAGAAGCCCTTCAGCGCTCCGGCTTGATACACGACATAATCGGTCGCCTCTTTATGAGTGATATTCATAAGCCGCCGACCAAAACCCATCAGGTCTGGAAAGCCAGGATGGGCGCCGATGGTCACGCCGTATTTTTTGGCCCAGCCGACGGTCTTGCCCATCCAGCTGGGATCCCCCGCATGAAAGCCGCAGGCGACATTGGCGTGTGCGATGCGTTTCATGACCTCCTCCGGCTGGCCAAGAATGAAGTTGCCGAATGACTCGCCCATATCACTGTTCAAATCGATCCAGGTTCTGCCCATTGTGTCCTCCGTGCTTGCACTTTTTAATCCTGAAAATGCGGCATGACTTCTTTGGCAAACAACCGCATTGAGCGCACACTCTTGTCATGATCTGCGCCGGGGTAATGCATCCAGCAGATCAGATAATCCATGCCTAGCTCGCGTTGATATTTCTCAATTTCGCCAATACAATGACCCGGATCGCCAATAATGAACCGCTCGCGGTGTGTCTCAAATGTCACGCTGTCTGGGTTTTCCACAACCTGGCCTGAATCATCTCTGAGTGGTCGCACGTTGGCCCATTTTCCGTACATGCCGCCATGGATATACATGATGCCTGCACGCGCCTCTTCTTCGGCTTTCTGTGTCGTTTCCGCTACATAGACCTCACGAATAACGGGGGTCACGTTGGCGATCTTATTGAAGCGCTCAAGCTGCTGGCGATACAGACGGTAATGCTCTTTCAGTTCGTTGAGATGATGACGCGGGGAAGCCACAAGGGCTGACCCCCACTGGGCTGCACGGCGCACACCGCCCGGTGTTGAAGCGCCGATCCAGATCGGCGGGTGTGGTTTTTGATGCGGCTTGGGCGTGACGTTAAGATCTTCGAAGCGGTAGTGTTGGCCGGCGAAAGAAAAACGTTCGGTTGTCCAGCCTTTAATAATGATTTCTAACTCTTCTTCCATGCGTTTTTCACGCCCGCCGCGCTGTTCTCCGTGCCCCGCGTATTCTTCGGGGCGGTAACCTGTGGCAACGCCGAAGATAAAGCGTCCTTGCGCGATATTATCAAGCACGGCAACATCTTCCGCCGTTTGGACCGGCCTGTGCAGCGGCAACAGATACATGCTGGTTCCAATCTTCAGCGTAGAGGTGCGAGCCGCCATTGCCGCCGCCGTGACCAGAAGGGACGGGCACATGCCATCATCCATAAAGTGGTGCTCGACCAGCCAGGCCGATTCAAAGCCGATCTCTTCGGCAATCTCGATCTGATTGAGCATCTCACGATAGAGATCGGCATAAGCTTTGCTGGAGCCTGGTGGGGACTGCATGGAGAAGGGCCCGAGGCCGAATCGCATTATTGTCTCTCCTCAGTACGTGTGGGGATCGTCATGAATTATCTCTCCCAGCGGCAGAAGTGTCAACGTTTAGACGCCAATGTTTGCTTCGACCGGGCAACCTGGCTGGAGCGGTCTTGCGAAGGG
>CAZXFE010000149.1:0-9880 GCA_964639795.1 uncultured Enterobacteriaceae bacterium
AGCGCTGGATCATTTTCTTATATCGTCTTCTTGGCCATTTTTCCTGAGCAGTGGCAATCCCAGGACTGCCGAGGACTGACGGGAACTGACTGAGGAAAGCGAACATATCTTTACGATGCTCGGCCACACCAACCCCTCATACATCGTAACGTTTTAAAATCGTTCGATTTCCCGTCTTTTTCGTTACCTTTCCCTTATGCATTAATTTATCATCCTGTATATACTCGTGATACAATATATTTTCACGCTCACTCGCTTTCATGAGTTGACCTGAGCAAGGTTCTCCACTATCTTGTGAGCGCTTTTTTCAATGAAAACAGGCGTAAAAGACTCAGTATGGATAGGCCACCCGGAACCCAAGAGCGCATCTCGCTCGCGAAGGTAGAAGCGCAGCTGCGCACGTTCAGCGTCCGCTTCAACCTCTACACAGCCCAGCATCAGCTCTACAGTGTGGGTACGGTTCTGGCGCTCGGAGTCGCCTTGTTTACGATCTTAGCCTTCAGCCTTTCTTCATTCTGGTTCACTCTGGCAGCCTGGCCACTCTTCGCACTCGCCGGTTTTGTCTGTTTTCGTTTTCTTCGTCAGGGCATCACTGATTGGACGAATATCAACACTGCCGCTCGTCGTGTGGATCTCCAAGTTGGCCTGAAACAACGCCTCTCAACCATCGCAGCAAAGATCACGGCGGGCACCCCAGATGTGCTTCCTGCTTCACGCTTATGGACGTTTCTCCTACGAGATAATATTGGCCGACTCCCCACCTGGGAGGTGAAAAAAGTTGGGCCAAGCCGCGTTCCGTGGAACCTCCTCCCTTTTCTTGGCGCTGTCATACTGGCCTTCTTCATCGCTTCTATCCCTCTCCTTTCGCCGGCGTCGGAGCCCGTGCCCTTCACCCTGACCAACCTCGGCCTGATCGCATCCGAACTTCCTGAACGCGCCGGACAACTGGTCGGCGAACGCCTGTCCATGTTGTCTGAAAAACCCCAAACCCCACCTCTCGACCTGCTGCTCTCTGGTGAAACGTCGACCCAACAGCAAGGAGAGCAAGAGGCACTGGGAAAAGAATTCCGCCCCCTTGCTTCCTTGCCTGAGAATATACAGCATGCAATCCGCTCGGCCCTGCAAGGGCTTCAAGAATCTGATGAACAGCGACGAGCGCGACAAGGAGACTCGGCAGGCGAGCAACGGCTGGCACTGAACCCTGGACGGGATGGAGACGGCCTGTTTGAGTCTCAAGACCTACAAGACCTAGTAGAGCAACAGGCCCCTGGCGAAGGGCAAGCCGGCAAAGACGGACAGGGCCAGTCAGCAGGCAAAGAGAGCAACCAGGCACCGGAACAGGGCAGCGGCATTCAAAAGCTGCAGCAGGCCCGCCTTGACCGGCGTCAAACAGCCAGCGTCTTTGAGCCCGCTAATCCGCAACTTCAGAGCAAGGGCAGACAGGCCGGCAGAGGTGGTACAGGGGCCGGTAGCGGTACGGATAAGCGATTATTCGGCAATGAAAAAGATCTCGACGCGCCCACGCCAACGTTCCGCCTCTCTCTGGATGCGAGCTTTGAAAAAAGCCGTACGGGTACTGAAATCGCCAAAGACGAAGGGGGCGGGGTTATTATCAAGTCAACCAGCCAACTCAACCAAAACCAAGCCTTAGACGACGCCATCCGGAATGCCCAAATCCCGCCTGAATATGAGGATATCGTCAAACGTCTGTTTTCTCGGGGAGAAGTTCAGTGAGTGAGACATCTACAACCGATTTAGTTCTCGAATTCCAGGACACCTTTCAGCGCATCCAGTCTGAACTCGCCAAAGCAATCATCGGCTATGAAAAACTTATCCAAGATATTCTGATTGCCTTCTTTGCCGGCGGGCACGTCCTTATCGAAGGCGTACCCGGTACAGGCAAAACACTCTTGGTCCGTTCGCTCGCGCGCGTCCTCAATCTGAGCTTTAACCGGATTCAGTTTACCGTCGATCTCATGCCGGCGGACGTGACCGGCACCCGCATGGTCATGGACCAGGACGACGGCCGGCGCGAATTTGTCTTTTCTAAAGGGCCCGTCTTTGCGCATGTCCTGCTTGGAGATGAAATCAACCGTTCGACCCCGAAGACCCAAGCTGCCCTGCTCGAAGCCATGGCAGAACTCCAAGTGACGGTCGCCGGGACAACCTATCAACTCCCCCCTCCCTTTTTCGTTCTCGCAACGCTCAATCCCATCGAAATGGAGGGGACCTATCCGCTTCCGGAAGCGCAGCTAGACCGATTCTTTTTCAAGGTACGCCTGACCTATCCGACTCACCAGGAGGTCCAGCGCATTATCAGTACAACCACGACGACCGACGTACCAGACCTACGGCCGGTTTTTTCCGAGGCCGAGGCGGCCGACAAGGTCATAGCGTTTCGGCATCTGGTACGTGATGTGCTGGTTGCCCCGAATATCGAAGAGTATACGGCAGCCCTGATCCATGCCACGCTTCCGTCCGGCGCCCAGTACTTGAATCAGAATGATACCGCCCCCGTCACGTTACCCAAAGATGACCTGGTCAACCGCTATGTTAGCTTTGGCTCAAGTCCGCGCGGTGGCCAGACCTTAATGCTGGGTGCCAAGGTTGCAGCCTTGCTCGATGGCCGAGCGAATGTGAGTTATGAAGACGTTGACCGCGTCATGATCCCTGCCTTGAACCATCGGCTTGTTCTCAACTTTGCTGCGGAAGCAGAAAATGTCGACCCGGCGGCGATTATTGAGCGGATCCTGCAGTCGGCTCAGCAACTCAAACGATAGGGATACCGCCTAGCGTGAGTCTCACTGATTCGACTTTCTTTAAACAACTCGACCGTCTGCGCATCCGCGTTCGTGCGGCGCGTGGTCACCGGCCGGGAGAGACGCCCGTTCCGCGTACCAGCCAGACCTGGGGCGTAGAATTCGAATCTTATAAAGACTACACCCCAGGAGACGATTTCCGGTATCTAGACTGGAATGCCGCCAGTCGACTCGACAAACTCATGGTCCGAACGTTTACCGCCGAGCGAGAAATCCCCTTTCATCTCATCCTCGATACCAGTGCGTCGATGGACGCGCCGAGCGGAGATAAGAAATTTGGGTTTGCCACAGATATTACGGCGGCGCTGAGCTATATTGTGCTGTCCAGCAATAACACGCTCCGGATCGCGGCCCTCTCCTCACCGGAAAAGGGTCGGCGGCCTTTTTGGGCAACCCCGTTTTTGCGCCATCGTAATCGCTTCCTGCGTGTACCGCCTTTTCTTGAATCGCTCTCCCCGCTCGGGAAAACCTACCTGCGAGAATCGGTGCAAGCCTATGTTGGCCAAACCAAGGAGCCTGGGGTGGTCATCCTGGTCTCGGACTTCCTGACTCCGCGGACACAATATGAAACCGCCCTCCTCTTCCTAATCGCCCGCGGGTATGAGGTCAAAGCCATCCACGTCATGGGTGACAGTGAGTTGCATCCGGAACGCCTCTTTCGACGCGGCAAGCTGTATGATGTAGAAGCGCAAACCGAACGCTGGGTCACCCTGAGCCGCGCCAACCTTGAGCAATATCAAGACGCTCTGTCAACGCACTGTGAGGCGCTCCAGCAGTTCTGCCATCAGCACCAGATCTTGTATACCCGAGTCTCCACGGCCCAGCCTATTACGCAGACGGTCACTGATACACTCGCCCGTTCCGGATTACTGACACTGCACTGATCTCTCTCATCTGCTTATGGGTATTCTCAATCTCGCTGCTCTACCGTTCTTGTCCGTGCTCGGCATCCTGATACTCATTTATCTACGCGAGCGGATGCGCAAACGGATTGAGGTCCCGAGTCTCCTGTTCTGGGAAACCATCACAGAAGATAGAGTCCGCGCCCGGCGCTTTTTGCCCGACCTGCTCTTCTTTCTCCAAGCCGCCCTGCTGCTCTTGCTGGTCGGCGGCCTCCTGCATCCGTATTGGTCACGTGCAGTGACGGAAACACGCGGGGATCGGCACATTCTCGTCTTTGATATCTCAGCCAGCATGCAAGCCCGTGAGGGACGGCAGCAGCGGTTTGATCTCGCCCTGGATCAAGCCAAAGACGTGCTGCACTCCCTGGCCCCGCTCGACGAGGTCATGCTCATCAGTGTTGCCGCCCGGCCACGCGTGGTCAGCGGCTACACCACAGATCACCGCCTCTTATTGCATCGTCTAGAGGGTTTACAGCCGCTCGATACGAGCACCAACCTCGAACTCGGTATTGAACTCGCTCTGGTCCAGCGCGATCGAGCCGGACGGCAGGCCCGGATTCATGTCTTTACGGATCTGCTACTCAGCCGGCTCGGTCTTTCGGAAACGCAACGCCGTCTCCTTACCTATCATCGGGTCGGGGAAACAGACGACAATCTGGCATTGGCCTCTGTCCATGTGTACCAGAACCCGTTCCAAGACTATTCTCAAGCTCAAGCCTATATTCTTGTCCGCAACTATACGGATCACAAGAGAAACGCGACCTTGACCGTAGAACTGAACGGCACGACACTATTTCATCGCGAATTCAGCCTTGCCGCCAACGATACCCGGTCGTTTTCTCTCAATGGTTTTACCGGGCCAGGACAATTGGACGTCTACCTGGGACCTGAGGACGCCTTGGCGATTGATAACCACGCCCTTAACTGGATAGCCGAGCGTCGCCCGTGGCAGCTCGTCCTGGTATCCCCAGTTACACATCTACACGGGGAACTTCGGCAGGTGAGCAAATCCCTGCCTGGTCTCAGCCTGGTCACCACTACCCCTGAGGCGTTCTTGTCGCAGCAGTTACACGAGCAGGATATTGTGCTCTTCCACCAATTCGTCCCTGGTGCAATTGTTCCGGCTAATAGTCTGTACATCTTTCCGCCCGCCGAGAATCCGCTTTTTCCGGTTCTCACCGAGGCTGCGGATCTGAATATCCTCGACTGGCACGAAGACCATGAAATTCTCCACAACCTCCAGTACGTGGAGGCGCTGCCCTTCAAACAGGCACGCGTCCTTGCCCTGCCTTCTTGGGCTCAGATCCTGATTTCTTCGCGCACCCAGCTTGGCGAGATCCCGCTCGCACTGACCGGAGAGAAAGACGGCCATCGTGTAGTCTGCCTGGCTTTTGATCTTGGTGCCGGCAATTTGACGAATTCCGACAATCTGACTCTATTGGTGCTCTTTTTGAACGCGCTGCGCTGGCTCCGTCCACCGAGCCCGCTCGACCCACACATCCTCCCAACAGGTGAGACGTTTTTTCTACCCGCGGATGTTGCGCCGGATAGCCTGGGTTTGTCCACACCCCAGGCAGGAACACTCACCCTTAAGACAGACGCGGTGACCCTTGACCATGTCGGAGCCTACCGCATAACAAGCGATCACTATCGCGCGGTAGTGTACGCTAATTTGTTTGACGAAACCGAATCCGATATCGGACGTGAAGAGCCGGCGGGAGAGCTTTCTGTCGCTGTTGAAACAGCACGATCTACGCCCCAGAAAGTACAGCGGGATGTCCCAGTCGAATTCGGTCATAGTCTCTACTGGCTGGCGGCCCTCATTCTCATAGGTGAGTGGCTATACGCCCTACAGCGCCCGAGTCTGGAACGTCTCTCATGACTGCGGAAATCCTTGGCCAGCTATATACCGTTCTCTCGCCAAAGACGTTGTGGCTGGTCGTCTTACTCCCTCTGCTGTGGCTCCCGCTTCGCGGCCAATCTTACCGCGGTGTCATGCTCGGTGCTACGCTGCTGCGTTCTTTGACCGCTATCTTAGTTATTGCCGCCTTGGCTGGCCTCAGTCGTCGGACCATCCTGTCTGATAATACCCTCGCCGTTGTTGCCGCCGTTGATGCATCGGACAGTATCTCGGCAGAAGGGCGCACCTGGACACAAGTCTACCTGGATCAACTTCGAGGAGCACTTACGGCGGAAGATGAACTCTCGATCCTCTCGTTCGCAACAGGTACCCAACTTGTCCTTCCGCCTGGGCCCGCGACCGAAGCCATCCTGCCGGAATCCTTGCCACTCCATGAGCGGGCGGCCAGCACTAATATAGGGCAGGCTCTTGAACGGGCGTTTGCCCTCTACCCGGAGGGCGCGGAAAAACGTCTCTTGCTCATAACGGACGGCAACGAAACAACCGGCAGGGCACGCCAGACTGTTCCTATAGCCCAGCAGATGGGAATCGCCATCTATACGGTTATTCCCCCAGGTGGACGACACGCTGAGGTCTCGCTTGAAAAATTCGTTGTCCCCCCTCTGACGCGCGAGGGCAGCGTGTTTAATATGCGTATGGTCGTTCGGAACGGTCATGCACAGCCGGTCCAGGGCCACGCCGCTGTCTTCGCCGACGATCAGCTGCTGACACGTCAAGAGGTCAGCCTGGAGCCGGGCTTGTCCGTACTTGAGATTCCGTCCCAAATTCTTCAGCGCGGCAACTATCTGATGCGAGCGGAAATTCAGACAGACGACGACACTATTAGCGGCAACAATACACAGAGCACCAATCTTGCCGTTGCGGGGAAAACCCGCTCGCTGGTCATTACCGATAATGCGAATACCCACCTCGCCCGTGCGTTACAGCTCAAAGAGGTCGATATTGAATTTCGCCGGCCGGACGGGCTGCCAACCAAGCTCACAGACCTCCTCGATTATAATTGTTTGGTCTTTGACGACATCAGCCGTGACGCTGTTACCAAGAAGCAAATGGCTGTCATCGAGCGCTATGTGCGAGACTTTGGCGGCGGCTTTCTTATGGCGGGCGGGGCCCAGACCTTTGGAGCGCTCGATTATAAAAACTCAGCGATCGAACGCATCCTGCCTGTCTCATTTCATGAGCAACGTCCAAAAAAGAAAAAACGTATCCCTATTGCCCTCTTCCTGTTAATCGATCGCTCGAACAGCATGGGCTACAACAGTCGAGTTCGTGGACTGCACGACGGACAAAAGATGCTGTATGCCCAGAAGGCGGCAACTGCCGTTTTAGGCCAGCTTCAAAACAGTGACCTGGCAGGTGCAATCGCCTTTGACTCAGAAGCCTACGCCCTTGCCCCGTTAGGCCGACTGTCAAAAAATCGCTCCATCTTAAAAAGCCGTATTCGACGGCTGCGCTACGGTGGGGGGACAGACTTTTACAATGCATTGGAGGCTGCGGCTGATCAGCTCAGCCGCAGTCGTCGGTCGATTCGACATATTATTCTGCTGACCGACGGAGATACCAATCGCAGTCCTGCCGACCATTATCCGCTTATAAAAACTATTGCTCAGCGCCAAATCTCGATTACGACCATCCGTATTGGGGCGGACACAGTCAACCTGCAACTGTTGTCCTATATGTCCGAAAAAACCAATGGACGCTTCTACCATGTAGAAAACGCTGCCTCCCTCCCCCAACTCCTGGTGAAAGATACCCGACGCACTATCCGTCAACAAAACAAAGAAGACGAGGGTCCTAAGGACATCATTCCGCATGTTGGCGTACGAGGTCAGATTTTGCGCGGCCTGACCCAATTCCCCACCCTGAGTGAATACATGCTAACCAAGCCTAAGAGGGGGGCCAACGTTCAGCTCTATACCGACATCCACAAGGAACAGGACCCGCTGCTCGCAACGTGGCAATACGGTCTCGGCAAAGTCGTTGCCATCCCCTTTGATCCCAGTGGAGCTGGATCGGGCGACTGGATCCGTTGGGAGCGTTTCGGTAAATTCTGGTCTCAGGCTGTCCGCTGGGCTATGCGCAACGAGACAGCGCTGGATTACCGACTGAGCGCTACCAAACGTGGAAAACGCACCATTCTGCGGGTTGAATCCTATGACGATGAAGACGGTGGCGTCCTTCAGGCCCACTTTCCGCGCGGCACAAAGAGTGAGGCCTTGACCCTCATGCCGATCGCTCCTCGGGTCTACGAAGCCACTCTACCTGCACGCTATCAGGGCAGGGTGCCGGTGACGATAGTCAAACGCAAAGAGAGCAAGATCGTCAGCCAAAAAAGCCAGACCGTACTGATCAGTCAGGATACAAACGAGTCGTTCAAAGAATATCGCCAGCAGCAGCCCAACCGTCCTCTCCTGCACGCACTGGCTGAAGGCACGGGAGGAAAACTCAATCCCACCTTTGAAGAACTGACCTCCCAAAAACGCGGCGGACAGAAGATTCTTCTACACCCGCTCGAAAATACTCTCATCATTCTTGCCTTGTTTCTTATCCTGGCCGACATTGCCCTACGGGTTCTGTTCGGCCCTGCAGTTGATGCGTAAGTCCACACCACACATACAGGCTAGCGCTTCTTCAGCCAGGTGCTGACCGCAGGCGGGTCGACTACCTCCTTTACTAATATACCCAGGATGGGGTCTTTCACCTGTTCAGACGAGAACTCAGGGGTGTATACCGCTGCTTTCGTTTGCCCGGGCATCTTTAGGAGGAGGGGAAGCTGTCCTTAATACAAAGCAGGAATTTTCTGTATGGAAAGAGAAAGAATAAACTCTGGAGGCACGCGATCCGTTACGTACACATCGCCTGAAAGTGCTCCGCCAATACCCGTGCTACACACGAAGTAAGCCGTTTACCCATAGACAGCTCTAAAAACTCATTCGGTCCGTGAGCGTTGGAGTGCGGGCCGAGTACGCCGGTGATCATAAACTGAGCGTTCGGAAACTTCTCGCCCAGCATAGCCATAAACGGGATTGTGCCGCCCTCGCCTATGGCGCAGACGTCTTTGCCAAAGAATTCTTGAGAAGCACCGTTCAGTGCACGCTCCAGCCATGGCGCAAGGGGTGGGGCGTTCCAGCCTGCCGCGCCCCATTCCGGCTCGAACGAGACCTGGGCGCCATACGATGGATCGTGTTCAAACAGTTGTTTGAGAGCAGCGGCGGCGGCATCCACATCTAACATCGGAGGAATGCGTAAAGAAATCTTTACTGCGGTCACAGGCCGCAGGACATTGCCGGCTTGTTCGAGCGACGGCAACCCCGAGGCGCCGGTAATTTCAAGTTGCGGTCGCCAGGTGCGGTTGAGGAGGAGTTGATGAATATTGTCCGTAACCGCTTGCGTTGTCGGATGAAAAGGGAATTCCCCAGCCACAGTCTGGCCCATCACCTGTGCAGTTATTTGGGCTTGTTGCAGCCGCTCGTCCGGAATTTCGACCTTGAATGCAGACGGTACTATTTCTCCCGTCGTTTCGTCTTCAAGACGGTTCAGCAGCTGGCGCAGGATACGGAACGTCGAGGGCACAATACCGCTGGCCGCGCCGGAGTGCACGCCTTCGGTTAAGGTAGAGACGATCAGATTCCCGGACACGAGACCGCGCAAAGAGGTCGTGATCCAGAGCTGTTCGTAATTGCCACAGCCCGAATCCAAGCAGACCACCAGACTCGGGGTTCCAATTCGGTCAGCCAGCGCATCGATATAAAAAGGTAAATCCCCACTGCCGCTCTCTTCGCAGGCTTCGATCACAATCACGCAGCGGGCGCAGGCAACACCCTGGCGCTTGAGTGCCTTGATTCCGGTAAGCGACGCACACGCGGCATAGCCATCGTCGGCACCGCCACGGCCGTACAGCTTGCCGTTTTTGATTATCGGCTTCCACGGGCCCAGACCCTCATGCCAGCCGTCCATAGGCGGTTGTTTGTCGAGATGGCCGTACAGCAATACCGTCTCAGACGAATCGCCCGGAATCTCGATAAAAAGCAAAGGCGTCCGGCCTTCAAGTCGGACAATGTCAAGCATCAGCCCCGGGACATCTTGGCCACGAACCCAGTTTGCAATCAGCTCGACTGCCTGGTCGAGGTAGCCGTTGGTCTGCCAGTCCGGATCATAGGCTGGGGATTGGTTGGGAATAGCAAGGTATTCCGTGAGGGTGGGAATGATGCTCGAATTCCACGTCTCTTCGACAAATT
>CAZXFE010000150.1:0-9848 GCA_964639795.1 uncultured Enterobacteriaceae bacterium
ACCCAGGTGCAGGAAACATTTTGGAATACGATTGGGGACGCAGGAACGGCCCAGCCCTTAGTGCTTTTAGCCGCGGTCCTTGAGCGGGCCAAACCCGGTGACCTGCTCCTTGTTGCCGGCTACGGCGACGGTGGGGATGCCGCGATCTTTCGGGCGACTGATGCGATTGCAAATTTTCAGGTTGTGCGAAGCGTATACTCCCAGATTGAAGTTAAGCGCACGCTTGAATCCTATGGAAAATACGCCCGGTTCCGTAAACTCATCCGTAAAGACTACTCAACAGACGACGAATCCACCCCGGTTGTGCTGCTGCGCGACCAAAAACAGATATTGCCTTTGTATGGGGGGAAATGTCCCGCGTGCGGAGTGATTCAGTTTCCCATTCATCGGATTTGTACTGAATGTGGATATCGCAACGGGCTTGAAGAAGTGAAGCTGTCACGCCGGGGTAAACTCTTTACGTTTACGCACGATTATTTGACTGACACGCCCGATCCTCCGACAACGCATGCGGTTATCGATTTAGATGGCGGCGGTCGGGTATTTGTCCAACTCACAGATTGCCAAGCGGAAGGTGTTGAGATTGGGATGCCGCTTGAGTTGACATTTCGCAAATATCATGAAGGCTATGGCATTAAGAATTATTTTTGGAAGGCCAGACCCGCTCAGTAGTTCTGCTCATCAATAAACGCAGCAACTGAGCAACTCATCTTGGAAAGGAGGCAGTATGAATATCCGGGATAAAGTGGCCGTGGTTGGGGCAGGTTGCTGTAAATTCGGTGAGAACTACCATCAAAGCGCCGAAGACATGATTGTTGATGCCGCGCTTGAGGCCTATACAGATGCAGGCATTGATCCGAGTCAGATTCAAGCGGCGTGGGTTGGTACGCTGAGCTCGGCTAGCGCGGGCAACGCTCTCGCTGATCCTCTCAAACTGTTTAACATCCCGATTACGCGTGTGGAAAACTACTGCGCCTCGGGCATGGACGCGTTCCGAAATGCGTGTATGGCCGTTGCGTCGGGGATGTATGACGTCGTCCTAGCGCTTGGTTTTGAGAAGTTGCGTGACTCTGGCCAGCGTGGACTGGGGACGTTTGGAGCGCACCCGGTAGTGGGCTACGGGACGACGGCTCCGTCGCTGTTTGCCATGGCTGCTACCCGTTATTTTGAAACCTATGGCATTGATAAGAGTTCCTTGGCTAAAGTCGCGGTCAAGAATCATCACAACGGAACCATGAGCCCAAAGGCACATTTTCAGATGGAAGTGTCCGAAGATCAGGTGGTCAACGCGCCGCTGATCTGTAGTCCGTTGGGCCTGTTCGATTGCTGCCCCACAACGGATGGGGCTGCTGCGGTCATTATCTGCAAAGAAGCATTGGCCAAGTCTTTCCGGCCTGATCCGGTGCGAGTAAAAGGCATTGGCCTATCTGTCACATCGGGGGAACCGTACTTGAAACCGAGCTTCGCCTACACTGGTTTTCCTGCCACGGCACAAGCAGCGCAGTCTGCATATGAGCAAGCTGGTGTGACGGCTAAGGATATTGATCTAGTGGAATGCCATGATTGTTTCACCATTACAGAGATCCTGAATTATGAAGATTTGGGTTTGTGTGAGAAGGGTGAAGGCTGGCGTTATGTGGCTGAAGGCCGAGCCGACATCGATGGTGGTGCTGTGCCGGTGAATCCGTCCGGTGGTCTGAAATCCTTTGGCCATCCTATCGGTGCGACCGGTATCCGCATGATTTACGAAGTGTCCCAACACCTGTGGAATAAAGCAGGCGATCGACAAGTCAAAGGTGCGGAAGTTGGCCTCGCACACAATCTAGGCGGTCCAGGCTCAGTTGGCTGTGTGACTATTCTGGCGAATAGCTAACTGACTATTGTACAACGTATAACGAGGACTGGGACGAACTCAGTCCTCGTTCTTTTTTGTGGGGGCACCATGGATTTTGGTTTTAGTGAAGAGCAGGACTTGTTGCGCCAAGCTGCTGCGGACTTCTTAAGCAATGAATGTCCCATGTCCTATGTCCGCCAAATGATGGAGGATGAGCGCGGCTACGCCGACGACCTGTGGAAAAAGATGGCCGAACTCAGCTGGATGGGGTTGCTCGTGCCGGAAGCATACGGTGGAGCCGGGCTCTCTCTTGTTGATCTGGTCGTTGTCTTGGAAGAAATGGGTAAGGTGGTATTGCCTGGCCCTTTTTTCTCAACTGTTGCGCTTGGTGGGCTATGTGTTCAGGTAGCGGGGAGTGAGGAGCAGAAAAAGCTGTTTTTGCCTGGGGTGGCTTCTGGGCAGGCTAAATTGACCTTGGCGTTCCTAGAAGAAAGTGCCCGCTGGGATGAGTCCGGGATACACCTGAAAGCAGAGAAAGACGGCGGCGGATACGTGTTGAATGGGGTGAAACTTTTTGTACCGGATGCTCACGTTTCCGATCAGATAATCTGCGCGGCACGAACAACCGAAGGGGTGACGCTGTTTATCCTTGCCCGGCAACAAGCCGGCGTTGGAACGCGGCTGCTCAAAACCATGGATCAGACACGCAAGCTGTGTGAAGTCACGTTAGAGAACGTCCAAGTCGGTGCAGATGCGCTGCTCGGGACACGAGGACAGGGGTGGGAGCTAGTAGCACGTAGCGTCGATCAGAGCAAAGTGGCCTTATGTGCCGAGATGTGTGGTGGAGCGCAGCAAGTGTTGGACATGACTGTAGAGTATGCCAAAGTCCGTGAACAGTTTGGTCGTCCGATTGGTTCGTTCCAGGCCATTCAACATAAATGCGCCGACATGCTGGTCCAGGTCGAGAGTGCAAAGTCTGCCACGTATTATGCGGCCTGGGCGGTGTCAAATGATACCTCGGATGCAGCCCTTGCGGCGGCTATGGCCAAAGCGTATTGCAGCGACGCTTACCGTAAGGTGACCAGCGAAGGGATTCAGGTCCATGGCGGCATTGGCTTTACCTGGGAACACGATATGCATATTTACTTTAAGCGGGCGAAGGGATCAGAGGTGACCTTCGGCGATGCGACCTGGAATCGTGAACTCGTGGCACAGCTTACGTTAGACAATTAGCCTACTCTGGACGATTAGATGGCCTCGTCGCTATAGGTTTAGGCCGTAATTTTAATGTGTCGTCCGGTTGGGGCAGCACGCCGAGTCTTTTGTGGCGGTCCAAGTTCCCGGTAGTTTTTCTTCCAACGCTTGAGCCCAAGGCGGATATACTCCGGATCAAGCCCAAGAACACTACAGATGCTCACAAAGGAAAATGACCACCAGGTATCGTCGCTAGAAAACCATTCCTCTGCTTCTTGTGCCAAACGCAGAGCACGGTTGCTACTTGTGATAGACCGTCTCTGAAAACAATTAATTGCGTCTTCCAGGACCGCTCGCATGAGGGAAATTGCGCCGTTGGCTAGATTGGCGCCCGACTGACGAGAATAAAACTGCTCTGGCAGAACCGTTACTGCCGGGAGCAGACGATTCGCTGCCCCCAGGTCATACAAGAGCAGGGGCAGCGAGGGTTGATGAAGTCGTTGTGTTTGCTTGCTTTTTCTGTGTCGTGAAGCCATAGGTCATATTCCTTTCCTCAGTTAAACAGCAATCAGGGGGAAAAGTTCCATTCTTATGCTTCTAGGAGAAAGGCGAACTCGATAGGGAAATTTTCGCCTTCTATTTAATTTGCGCTTCACTGGCGCTTAGACGGCTGGAGCATACAATCTGTTCATTTTTGGGAAGTCTTGCTCCTCCAAAAGAACAAAAGAGAAGGAGAGAGCGCTAGTCAGAGGCGTTGGGCGGGGGGTGTTTAGAACCGTCTGGGGCGAGTCGGGTTGACTTGGAAAAAGTACTTGGAGAAAGACGAGGCCTGTTAAGCTCAGAATAACAAAGAGCAATTTCCCCCAAGTAATGCGAGAGGTCGGAGCATTTTCCGGGTGGGAAACCAGCGGCGTTCGGTAACTAATAGCCAGAGGCTGAAAATCCACACGATGAAGAGAATAAGGGCAATCAGTCGCAGATGCCTCAGCCGTCCCATGATACAGAAACGGGGCTATGAAATATGTCCGTGACCTCCAACATATCTTGTAGAGGAAAGGGACTGCAGTGCAGGACCAAAAAGAAAACTCCGAAAAGGTAAGCGGAGTGAGATTGCGTTGCATTGTGATGAGTTTCATAATATAAATCTCCGCTCAAGCAGGTGAAACGTGCAGATACGCATAGAACACATCGTCTTGTCTCCGACAGACGTACATTTCAGTGTGGACGCCCAGACTCTCAATGGGTCTTTGAGCCAGCGAGAGGGGAGAGACCGGACGGAGTACCGACTGACGAGTCCATTACAGGTAGCTCTGAACTATGTGCGGTCAGGCGAAGATTTGCTGTTTGACGGAACGTTGTGTGGAGATCTGGTCTGCCAGTGCGCACGCTGTCTTGAGGAATTCCCGCTGTTACTAGACCGTGCGTTTTCTTGCGTGCTTATGCCTCTTGATTCGCCCAGCTCGGTGAACGGTTTACCGAGCCGCGAGCTTGAACTCAATCACGAGGACTTAGCCGCGAGTTTTTACAGCGGAGATAGTGTTGACGTATCAGCCCTTATTCAGGAACAGTTCTTCTTAGCGCTTTTGAGTTGCCCCTTGTGTAAAGACAAGTGCAAAGGGCTGTGCGAACAGTGTGGGGTGAATCTTAACGTCGAAACCTGTACCTGCCGCCCTGTGTGGAAGGATCCGCGTCTTGGGGTGCTCTCTACTCTACGTGTGTCCCCTCATCAAACACCCTCTTCTCAGGCTTCTTCTCCGAAGATAGAGAAACTACACTAGTAGCTGCAAGGAAAAGAATATGGCTGTACCAAAGCGAAAAACATCAAAGTCGAAACGTAACCAACGTCGCGCTCACCATGCCTTGGTAGCACCACAATGGTCGACGTGTTCCCAATGTGGTGATCCCGTTCTTCCACACCGCATTTGTGTCACCTGCGGCTATTACCGTGGCCGGCAGGTTATTGCGGTAGCAGAAGAAGAGTAAGACTCGGCTCAGGTCCTCCGCCGTGAAAAGCACCTCTGCATTTTCTGCGTAAGAGCGGTCGTGAGAAGCCCACGATGTATATTGCTGTAGATGCCATGGGAGGGGATTTTGCTCCCCAGGCCATTGTCGAAGGTGCTATCCAAGCAACACAGGAATACGGCGTCTCGGTTCTGCTGGTTGGCGACCGCGAGAAGATTTTGCAGGAACTTACCCGAAAGAGGCGTAGTGAGTCCTCGAAGATTGCCATCCAACATGCAAGTGAAGTTGTTGAGATGGGGGATTCCTCTGTTGCTGCGCTGCGCCGTA
The DNA here is from genome assembly GCA_964639795.1 of uncultured Enterobacteriaceae bacterium. Lineage (GTDB taxonomy): Bacteria > Desulfobacterota > Binatia > Bin18 > Bin18 > Bin18. Next base: position 5,318 of record CAZXFE010000150.1, read on the forward strand.
AGCGGGACTCGTCATTGCGAGTCGCTTTCAAACAGGTGAAGGACGGGCAAGCTGGAGCGGTGGTGAGTGCTGGCAATTCTGGGGCCGTGATGGGGCTCGCTGTCACAATGTTAGGCCGTCTGGCGGGCATTGATCGTCCAACTATTATTACGGATGTGCCCGCCTTGACCGGTCGCACCTGTCTGGTCGACGCAGGAGTAAACATTGAGTGCCGGCCTCTCCATCTGGTGCAATTTGCTGTGATGGGCGAAGTCTATGCCCGGGTTGTGCGTGGGATTGAGTCGCCGCGTGTTGGGGTGCTGAGCAACGGAGCCGAAGAGTCCAAAGGTACAGAGACGACCCGGGCGGCTCACCACATCCTAAAAAAACTTCCCATAAATTATTGCGGCTATATCGAGGGCCGTGATCTGAATAGTGGTGAAGTTGATGTCGCTGTGACCGACGGGTTCACCGGGAATATAGCCCTCAAGACGATGGAGGGGTTTTGGGACTTTAGCCAAGGGAAACTGCGTTCCTTATTCTCCGCGAGTTGGCGTGGGAAGCTTGCCTTTCTTCTCCTCAAGTCTTCTCTTGCCGATCTGCGGGTGAGCCTTGACAAGGATGAGGTGGGTGGCGCTCCACTCTTGGGGACCGCTGGAGTTACCATCATTGCGCATGGTGCGTCTTCGCCCAAAGCGATAAAGAATGCCATCCGGGTGGCTAACGAGTCGGTCCAGCGAGGATTCAATCGGCAAATCGGTGAAAGTCTACAAAGTTTGAAAAGTTTGCCAGAAATAGCAGCACTCGCCGTTGATGACCGACGGGGGCGCAGAATTTGGTCACAGCTCCGCCAGAAATTCGGTCATGCAAAAGACCACGGTGAGGAGCCTGAATCCAGGATTGAAAAGAAGGGAAAGACTGATATCGATACGCCGGAGACCTCCGGGTGAGCCACCCTCTGGCATTCCTCTTCCCAGGACAGGGGACTCAAGCAGTCGGCATGGGGCACGCCTTGGTTGAACAATTTCCGGTGGCCGCTGATGTGTTTGCCGAGGCTGATGCTGCACTGGGTTTTCCCTTATCGACGCTGTGTTTTGTTGGACCGGAAGAAGAACTCAAGCTGACGACCAATGCACAGCCTGCTATTCTGACTACCAGTATTGCCGCCCTGCGCGTCCTGATGCAGGAATCTGATGTTCAACCCGTCTGTGTTGCCGGGCACAGCTTAGGCGAATATTCTGCCCTAGTGGCTGCCGGCGCGCTCGATTTTGCTGATACGGTTCGGATCGTCCGAGAGCGGGGCCGCCTTATGCAGAAGGCTGTTCCGCCAGGGATAGGGGCAATGGCTGCGCTCTTTGGCCTATCGGAGGAGATTGTCGGAGAAGTATGTGCAGAGGCGGGGCAAGGCGAAGTCGTGTCTGCAGCGAATCTGAACGGTGGTGAACAGATTGTTGTGGCAGGCCATACCGGGGCGGTTCAGAGAGCCGTGGTGATTGCCAAAGCGCGCAGGGCAAAGCGCGCAGTGGAGCTGGCTGTGAGCGCCCCTTTTCATTGTGCGCTTATGGCCCCGGCCGCAGAGGGTCTTGCGAAAGTTTTAGAACCTATTCCGGTCAGCCCACCGACGATCAGACTGATTGCTAATGTTACAGCAGAGGTCAACCAGGATGCGCAGCAGGTCAAGGATTTGCTTGTGCGCCAAGTCACTGCGCCCGTGCGTTGGGAAGAGAGCATGCAGCGGGTGCGTGGCCTGGGCTGTGGGGCGGCGGTCGAGCTTGGGCCGGGCCGGGTCTTAGCCGGATTGCTGAAGCGTATCGATAAAAAATTCTCATGTGTTTCAGTCAGTGACCCTGACAGCTTGACCAAGAGCCTGGAGTTCGTCCAAAGTGACGATTAGACTCGATGGACAGGTGGCGCTGGTTACCGGCGCTTCGCGCGGGATCGGCCGAGCGATTGCCGAACGGTTGGCACGCGATGGGGCAGCTGTCATTATCAATTTTGTGCAGAATCAAGCCGCTGCTGAGGAAGTGCTTGAACAGATTCAAGCAGACGGTGGGCAGGCTGCATTGTGTCGTTTCGATGTTGGGGATGGGGCTGCGGTCACAACCGCAGTTCAAGAGGTTCTTGAACTGCGGGGAAAGATTGACATTTTAGTTAATAATGCCGGGATGTCCATCGATACACTGCTCGTTCGGCTCAAAGCGGACGAGTGGACGCAGGTACTGAATGCGAATCTTACAGGTGTCTTCCTGTGCACGAAAGCGGTCACCCGTTCTATGATGCGTCAGCGCTCAGGACGGATCATAAATCTGACATCAGTCGTGGCGCAAACCGGCAATACCGGCCAGGCTGCCTACTCCGCAGCAAAGGCGGGCGTCATCGGCTTTACCAAAACGATGGCCAAAGAGCTGGCGTCTCGATCTATTACCGTGAATGCCGTAGCTCCCGGTTTTATTGAGACCGATATGACGAGGTCCTTGCCAGAAGAGGCAAAAACAGGCTATCTGAGCCATATTCCTGTTGGCCGATGGGGAACTGTCGAAGAAGTTGCTGATGTCGTTGCCTTCTTGGCGAACCCCGGAGCGGGATATATCACTGGGCAAGTTATTAACGTCAATGGCGGCATGTATATGTAGAGACGGGAGGAGCCGTTGTGGCAACCCCCGAGATGCCGTCCAGTCGAGCGAGAGAGGAGGTCCCGGCTATGGCAGAAGCTTCAACCGCGGAACGTATCAAGGAAATTATCTGCGAGCAACTCGGTGTAAGTAATGATGAGGTCAATCTAGATTCTTCGTTTATCGAAGACCTAGGCGCAGATTCTCTAGACATTGTTGAACTCGTGATGGCACTCGAAGAAGAGTACAATACCGAAATCTCTGACGAACAGGCCGAAAAGATTCGAACGGTCCGGAACGTTATCGAATACATCGATAGCCACAAGTAGTTGCTGTTTGTTTGGGCGAAGATGTGCCCAGACCTGAAGAATCGTAGTGGTTTCGGTGAGGAGCCCTGCGATTTTTCTATGTATACGGCCTGCGGGACGAAAGGATAAAGCAAACGCGAGGACGCCGAAGCGCGGGGGGAGAAAGGGAGCTACTATGACAAGTGAGCTGGCCCGCAAGGACCCGGAAGTCTATTCCGCAATTCAAAACGAAACCACACGTCAAGAATATAACCTTGAGCTGATTGCGTCAGAGAATATCGTGAGCGAGGCTGTGCTTGAGGCGCAAGGGTCGGTGCTCACGAATAAGTATGCCGAAGGCTATCCAGACAAACGTTACTACGGCGGATGCGAATATGTGGATGTAGTGGAACAGCTGGCGATTGACCGTGCCAAAGCGCTTTTTGGCGCGGAGCATGCCAATGTCCAGCCCCACTCCGGCGCCCAGGCCAATATGGCCGCCTATTTTTCTCAGTTGAAACCGGGGGATACGATTCTGAGCATGAGTCTCTCACACGGTGGGCATCTGACCCACGGTAGTCCGGTCAATTTTTCCGGAAAGTTTTTTCAGGTCGTACCTTATGGCGTACGGGAGTCTGACCAGCGTATTGATTATGACGAAATCGCCCATTTGGCACGTCAGCATCGGCCCAAGATGATTGTGGCCGGACATAGCGCCTATCCGCGCCAGATTGATGCTGCGCCGTTTCGGAAGATTGCGGATGAGGTCGGAGCGCTGCTCATGGTCGATATTGCCCACTTTGCAGGTCTGGTAGTGGCGGGGGTGCATCCCTCCCCTGTCCCGTATGCCGATCTTGTGACCACGACCACGCACAAAACGCTCCGAGGACCGCGCGGCGGTATGATCATGTGTCGTCAGGACCTGGCGAAAAGTGTGAATTCGTCTGTATTTCCAGGCAACCAAGGTGGCCCTCTGATGCACGTTATTGCCGCTAAAGCAGTCGCCTTCAAAGAAGCCGCGACTCCGGAGTTCAAAGCGTATCAACAACAGATAATTACCAACGCGAAAGCGCTTGCCGGAGGCCTGTCGCGGAGAGGATTTTGCCTTGTTTCTGGTGGGACGGATAATCATCTCATGTTGCTTGACCTTCGGGGGACTGAACTGACGGGGAAAGTGGCCCAGGAAACCTTGGATCAGGCTCGAATTACCGTGAATAGAAACGCGGTCCCGTTTGATACGCGCTCGCCGTTTGTGACCAGCGGTGTTCGCATTGGAACACCCGCAGTGACCAGCCGTGGTATGGAAGAGGCCGAGATGGATCAGATTGCTGATCTCATTTTCCGTGCCCTGCAGCAGGTTGGGGATGAACGGGCCTTGGAAGCGATTGGCGAAGAGGTCCGGGATCTGTGCTGGCGGTTCCCTGTCTATGAGCACCGTGTTACATAGGCAGCCTGGGCTGAGCAGAAAGGGATAGTCAAACCAAGAATCGCACCGCTCTGTTCTTCGTCTTCGCTTTTAAGCTACTGTCTAAGCTGCTATATGAAGTGTCCCTTTTGTACGCATATTGAAAGCCGGGTCATTGACTCTCGCCTGAGCCGAGACGGCAATGTCACGCGACGCCGGCGCGAATGTGAAGAATGTGAACGCCGTTT
>CAZXFE010000151.1:0-9831 GCA_964639795.1 uncultured Enterobacteriaceae bacterium
ATATCCCCAGAAAGGGACCGTACAAAGCCCCCTTTCTGGTTCTAAACCTCATCCCCTCGTTCGCCCAGGCGGGCTCTCATCCTTTCTGGTTAAGGTCGGATTATTGTTAGGGGGGGGGGGACGACCCTAACTGTGGCAACTGGTTGGCCTGTGCCACCATAGATACACAAACCAGGAGTAAAATCTGGTTTCGGGTCAGTTCTGCAGTTTCATGCGTAACGTTCGCATCCCGAATCTGGGATCGAGCGGCGGACATATTCTCCAAAGCCAACTGCAAGCTACTGATGGTTGAGGAGAAGCGATTCTTGATCGCACCAATACGGCTCCGAATATTACTCAGCTGGTCCGGCGAAAAGTCTATGGTTTCGATAGCGCTGTTCGAGCCGCCAGAGGTCAGGTGCGAAATATTATTGAGCCACTGGCCGATCGGCGTAGCCTGCTCTTTAATGGCAATATCACCACCACTATTATTGGTGAACGTATACACCGTCGCCACGCCACTCACCGTGACACCGGTTTTGTTCGAGAAGGTGTGTGACGTGCATCACACACTCCGCCAAACCACTAGAATCGGCGCTGCTCAAGGTAATATTCACACTGTTAATGGCTAGCGTACTACTTGCTCGCTGAGACGCCCATGGCGGTAAAGCCGGTCGCAACCGGACTGGCCTGGCTGCCTTGTTGGGCGGAGACGTTGTTCACGCCTGATTGCTCGTTGATCGGATCAACGACGCGGCCAATCGTCCGATCTCGGCCAGGTTGGGCGTGACCTCATCGTTAAGCGATTTGCCGGCGCCGGCGTTATTAAGGTCACTGGCGGACTCGACGGATGACTCACACGACCGCTGCAGCAGGTTGGTGACTTCCGGTAAGGACCCGTCGACGGTCTGGACAGTCGAAATGGCATCATTGGCATTTCGTTGGCCTTGAACGATGCCACGGCTCTGGGCGGTCAAGCCTTCGCCAATGGCCAGGCTGGCCGCGCCGTTAATGCGCAGACCGGTGAACGGCCGGGTCACCGCCTTACCCAATTTGTTTTGGGTCTGGCCTAGTTTGTTCTGCGTGGTCAGCGACAGAACTCTGGTGTTAATAATAATAGCCATAAAGCTATCTTCCGCGATTAGACTTGCCCCAGGAATTCCGGCCCCTGAAGGCGTTGTACAATCCGGCGGCCTCAGCAAGTTTTGGCAGACGTCTCATAAATCGTCCACTGATACACGTACCGGGCAAGAGCATCCGAACTTTAATGCGCTTATCTTCTGTAATGTCGTGGCGCAGTGTAACCGCAGAAAACCCAATTTGTCTTGGTTGTCTTCTGCGGTTGGTACTAGCACAGGCAGAGAAAGGCCCCCAGCTTTGCAGTCTAGGCCCGTACGATGAGGAAAGACGAATTCTCACCTTAACGGGAAGATTTCCCCTCTTCTTTAAAAACCGGACAACGGCTCAACAAGATCAACGCCTTGTGGCAACTCAAAGGTGAACAGTGCTTCGTCCATAACAATACCACGCTCAATGTTCACAAATCGTAAACGGGTCGTGTTGCCGAGCGGGTCGGTGATCATGGCTTGAAGAATATCGAACGTCTGCTTACTCACCTCAATATCCAAAAGCCCGACGACCTCAGGAGCTTTTTTCGGCGTCAACCGAAGCTGGTAAACAGTCTGGGTCTCGTCTTGTTCAGCAACCAAGAAGTCCTCTTCCAGCCGCCCTACCCCGGTCAAAAACGACACCGGCGTCTGCGAACTGAACGCATGTTGAAAAGGTGTTTTTATAACCTGCTGCTCAGTCGGCTGATATAACCATAGGAAGCTGCCATCACACACCAGCGTTTGTTTAGGCTCTTCAAACTCCCAGCGCATGCGTCCGGGCTTTTTAAAGAAGACACGTCCGCGCGAATTCAGCGCCTGCCCCAAAGTGGCTGAAGTCACTTCTTGGATAAAATCAGCTCGAAAACCCTCAGTGTCATCGTAGTGAGCCTGCAAACGTGCAGTAACATCTTCAACACCGGTTTTGACATCCGGTGCGGAGGCGCGCCCATCCGGCATACCGGATGGGCGCGCAAAGAGACTGCCGACAGGCAGGAGTAAAACCACGATAACAACGAGATGATAGAGTCGAGTGGTTTGTATCATTGCAAGTGTCAACACCTCCGGATGAGAAAAGAAGCGTACCTGCCTACTCTCCCTCTGCCTGCTGTGCTTGAACGAGGACCTCACGCGGTGTCCCGGCTGCGCCCGCAGGGGCAACAAGCCCCTCGCGCTCCATACGTTCGATCATCCGCGCTGCCCGGTTATAGCCCACCCTTAAACGACGCTGGACCCAGGAGATAGACGCTTGGCGGCTCTCTATCACAAGATCGCGTGCCTGCTCATACATCTTGTCGTAATCGTCGTCTTCCTGCAGGTTGGCCCCTTTCTGGGTACGCGCGATTTCCAGCGCAGAGACTAAGTCCGCATCGAAAACGGGTTTTCCCTGCTTCTTAATCGCGCCAACAAACTTGCGGATCTCCGGCTCTGAAACAAAGGCACCGTGAATACGCTGCGGCTTAGCACTTCCCGGCGGAAGAAACAGCATGTCCCCATCGCCCAAGAGGCGTTCTGCACCAATGGCATCCAAAATCGTCCGAGAGTCAATGCGGGACGACACCTGAAAGGAAGCACGTGCGGGGAAATTTGCTTTGATAAGCCCGGTGATAACGTCAACCGATGGTCGCTGGGTTGCCAAAATTAAATGGATCCCCGCAGCGCGGCCCATTTGTGCCAGCCGGGTAATCGGTTCCTCTATTTCCCGACCAACCGTCAACATGAGGTCGGCCAATTCATCGACCAAGACAATGAGATACGGTAAGCGTTCATGCTTCAGATCAAAAGCAGCCTTGGATGAACGTTTTGGGGCCGGCGGCCCGGCCCCGTCGTCATCATCGTGAATGACCTCCGTCAGCTTAATAATCCCGTCGGTTTCCACTCCCCCGGTTTCGAGCGCGCGATTATAGCCCGCAATATTCCGCACGCCTTTATCCTTGAGCAGCTTATAGCGATATTCCATGCGCCGGACGACCTCAAAAAGGGCAACAGCCGCTTCTTTGGGATTCGTAATCACATGCGAAAGCTGATGCGGCAGCCCTTCGTATAGCGACAGCTCCAACATCTTCGGGTCTATCATGATAAACCGTACGTCTCGGGGTGTCGCACGGGCCAGGATACTCATAATCATAACGTTGAGGGAAACGGATTTCCCTGTCCCCGTCGCCCCAGCAACCAGCAGATGGGGCATACGAGAGAGATCTGCGACCACGGGATTGCCAATCGTATCTTTGCCCAAAGCAAGCGCCAGAGGCGCTTCTGTTTGCTGACACACCGTGCTGTTCAGAATCTCCTGCAAACACACCTTCTCGCGTTTGGGGTTCGAAACTTCTATGCCCACAACGGCTTTGCCAGGAATTGGCGCCAGGATACGGACAGAGACCGCACGCAGAGCCATCTGCAGATCATCTGCTAATGAGACAATCCTATTGACCTTGACACCGGGGGCGGGCTCAAACTCATAGGTTGTAATAACCGGCCCAGGTCGCACAGCCACCACGCTCCCGGACACACCAAAGTCATTCAGTTTACTTTCCAAAATCTGTGAGCTGGCATGGAGTGCCCCTTCATCGACCTTCACCGCTAACCGCACGGGCGGGTCGAGCAAAGATAGGGATGGCAGGTCATACGGCCGATCATCCGCCCCTTGTGTTGGGCTCGGCACGAAAGCCGGGCGTAATTGGTCCTTTTTCGCTTTGCCTTCTGAGGAGATCATCCGGCTAATGATAATCGGCGGCTTGGCCTCTTCCCTAGCCCCACTCTCTTCGTCCTCCTCGGCTCGGTGCACGTTCTTCCTGCGCGTCGCCCGTGGACGTGTCGGCTCCTTCTTGATCGTGTAGACTTCCGTTTCGAACTCCTCGGAGGGCAAAAGATAGACAGCCGCCTTCCTCCGGGCCGCCCACCAGGCCACAACACCTTTCCTGAATTTTGCTAACCCCGACGGAACAGTCCGCAGTTGACGCCAAATGGTCTGCGCTCCCGACGTCAGCACGGCGCCAGCCACGGCAAGCGAGAACTGCGTAGCCCCCATAAAGGAGACCAGCAAAAGAGGGCAAAGGAGGAGGTAGGCTCCAATCAGATTCCCAGTCTGTCGCAGATGCAGGGCAAGGAATCCACCAACCCACCCCCCTGCCTGTAAGCGTGGGCGCCCTTCAAACCACAAGGCCAGAAATGCCGCAGTTGCGAGCAGGAAGACCAGAAAAGAAACCCCCTGGATGATCGGCGCAGGACGGCGGACCAAGTGAAACAGCAGTGCGGTTCCGTACAGCATCAGGCCAAGGAACAAGTAAGCGGCACGGCCAAAAGCCGGGAAGAACAGGCTGGCCAGAAGATGTCCTGCCTGCCCAACCTGATTACTTTCGGCTGCACCGGGCTGATAAGAAAAAAAAGCTAAACACAGAAAAACGGCCAGCGTGACACACAGGACTCCACCGGCTTCACCATGAAAGGACCGCTCTCTTTGTCGCAGCCTCCGTCTCACCGCCATTTCCACCTCCCCACCTCTACATCTCCATCACAAATGGCAGGACCACAGGTCGTCGCCCCAGAGTCTTGCGAAAATGACGCCGGAGCGTCAGGCGGACTTGTTCTTTGACGACACCTACGTCCGTACACGATTCCTGCGGCAATTGGTCCATCATGGCCCGTACGGCACCCTTTACCTCGGAAAATCCATCCCCATTTGTTGAGGGCAGAAATCCACGAGACAGCAGGTCCGGTCCGTTCACCAGCTGACCGGTCTGCAGATCAATGCCCAGAATGACGACAACCAATCCGTCTTCTGCGACATGACGACGGTCCCGCAAGACTTCTTCTTCAATACCCGCCAACCCATCCACAAACACCCGGCCAGCCGTTACCGGCTCGGTGAGTTGCGCTCCGTGCGCATCAATCTCTAGGACCTGCCCGTTCTCAATCAGGAAAACACCGTTCGGATCAACGCCGACCTCACGCGCAAGTTCGCAGTGCCGGGCTAAGAAACGATATTCGCCATGTACGGGCACAAAGTATGTAGGCCGGACAAGATTCAGCATGATCCGCAACTCATCTTGAGCAGCGTGGCCCGACACGTGGACGCAGGCAATAGCCTCATAATAGACTTCAGCTCCGCGGCGGTAGAGATGGTCAATCAAGCGCGCAATCGTACGCTCGTTGCCCGGAATGACGCGCGACGACAAGATGACCCTATCCCCAGCCTCAAGTTGAATCTGCTTATGTCCCCCGGCGGCAATACGAGACAAAGCCGAAAGCGGCTCGCCTTGAGACCCGGTGGTAAGCAAGGTCACCGTTTGTGGATCTCGGTCTCGCACGGTCGACGGATCGATCATCGCATCGGACGGAAGCTGCAAATGCCCCGTCTCCTCAGCAATCCCTATATTCCCGACCAGACGTCTGCCAACAACTCCCACGCTGCGTCCTTGTTTCACAGACAGATCGATGATTTGTCGGATGCGGTGAATATGCGACGCAAAGGTTGCCACCAAGACTTTGCCTGGGGCGTTCGCTATGAGATCCTCAATCGGCCGCGTCACAACACTTTCAGACCGTGTCGAACCTGTCCGCTCCACATTCGTCGAGTCCGATAAGAGGAGCAGGACGCCGCGCTCCCCCCACTCAGCAAAACGATTCAGATCCGACTGCTTCCCATCTATCGGCGTCTGATCCAGCCGAAAATCGCCAGTATGGATAATCGTGCCAAGTGGCGTGGTAATGGCCAGTGCGGAAGCATCCACAATACTGTGGGTGACATGAATGCCCTCAACCGTAAAAGGACCGATGTCCCAGGATTCGCGCGGCCGGAAGTCGTGCAACTCAACCTTCTCTAGGAGGCGTTGTTCGCGGAGTTTGTCGCGCAGCAGGCCCAGGGTAAACGGCCTGCCGTACACGGGAACGTTGAATTCTCTCAAGAGATGCGGCAACGCGCCAATATGATCTTCATGTCCATGCGTCAGCACAACGGCCTGGAGATGGTGCTTGTCGCGTAGATAGCTGAAATCCGGGATGACGATATCAATCCCCAACATTTCTTGATCAGGAAACATGAGGCCACAGTCGACTGCGATAGCGACCATGTCTCCCGATCCAGCCGGACAGTACTCAATCAGCATCAGATTGAGACCGATCTCACCCAATCCACCCAAAGGAATTATACGCAGACTCCCATCACTCATACATCCGTCCCAGGCTGACAATATTCAGAATGTTCAAGCTGTTTAAGCCGTCCAGACTGTATCGAAGCCGGGATCCCGGCGGCCTCTCCCGCGGCTGAGCGGGGCAACTTCGGGTGGAGTTGCCCCGCAATTGCTGCTTCAACCTGCGCCAACAACGCTTGTCGAGCAGCCTTCTTACTCCTGTCTGTTTTAATGGAAATGGGTGCTCCAAACACAATCTCTATTTCTCCGGATCGTACTTTCCAGTCCCCTGGCGACAGTATCGCTCGGCTGCCCTTTATGGTGATCGGTACGACCGGCAGCCCCGCCTCCACCGCAGCCGCAAAACCACCCGGTTTAAAAGGCAGCAAGCCTCGGTCCGGACCTCGCGTCCCCTCAGGGAAAAACAACACCGAGATACCAGCGTGCAGCAGTTCTCTGACTTTGCGTAACGTGGCGACCGCCTGAGTCCGACTGTCGCGGTCAATCAGTACCTGATGCGTCCGGTGCATACACGCGCCGAGTATGGGAATTTTCCGCAATTCCTGCTTTGCAGCCCAGCGCAATTGAAAATCTGCCAGCACCGACATTAGAGCCAGGATATCAAATTGACTCTGGTGATTTGACATAAAAAGATAGGCCGTGTGCGGGTCGAGTCTCTCCAGCCCTCGTGAGTGAACCGTCACTCCGCACGCTCGCAAATTTCCTCTTGCCCAGAAACGGATCAGACGTGCCGCACGCTCAGCATAGGGGTCAAAGAAAGAGCACAGATACACCGGTGCGCCCCAAAAGAGCGTATGCAGCGCAATGAAACTCATGCGGAGGGCGGCAAGAACGATCAAATATTCCTCTCGTTTACGTCTGAACACATAACGTGAGTATTATAGGTTTTTCTCTGACTTGCCGTCAACGCTGTTGATTTTTCTTCACTTCTGCCTACAATTCGAGTCGCCTTATGAGGAGGTGGTGTGTGATTGTGGAATGCCCGTCCTGCCATACCCGTTACAAGACCGATGCGGCAGGGGCACCCGACGAAACAACATTTTTCGAGTGCACGCAAACAGACTGCGGGCACGTCTTTCCCTACGAAAGCCCGGTTCTGCAGACAGAACAGTGCCCAGAGCATGAAGCCGAGGCCACGGCCCAGCCTCCCTCAGACGATCCCGCTGAGGATCCTGGCTATGACCCCACTATCACTCTTCCCAAGCCTTCCAGGCCTACCGTCGGCTCGCTCCCAGCTCATGAAGAGTGGGCCGACTCTGACGCCGCGGCTACTGCTTCAGACACCATGCCAGAGACAGACCAAGGCCAAGAGGCGCGGCTCGGGGACTTTTCGTCTTCGGATGCTCCATTTTTCGAGGGGGCCGAGAAAGACGAAGGCCGGATTGAACTTTCCCCGCTTCCTCCTTCAGCTCCGCAAGAAACGGTCTTCTCATTGAAGCTGTTGATACTGGTTCTCGGCCTTGTCGTATCGGGATATGCAGCATTCACCTTTCTGGCCTTCTCCAATTTGGAAATCGCGGCAACCAGCCTCTCCCACGTTCCTGTATTAGGCCGCATGCTCGACGCAGAACGCCCCTCAGCGCGACATATTGCCTTAACAAAAATGCGCGGTGGATTTTGGCTTACGAAAGACAAGCAGCGGATCTTTGCCATTGCCGGCAGGGCAATAAATCAGGCTGGCACACGAGCGCAGAGCATCCAAATCGAAGGCACCCTACTGCATGCGAATGGACAAGTTTTGGAACGACGGATGATCTTCTGTGGAACCGAGACCGCGCCAGAAGTGCTTGAGAGTCTCACCCGGCGCCAGGTGAATATCTTGCAGAGTCTTATGCCGCCGAAACAGTTTCGCGTTCCGGCCGGGAAGGCCGTCGATTTTTTGATTACCTTTACCGACCCTCCATCTCAGATCGCGGAGTTTAGTAGCCGAGTGATTGCCGCCGAGTTCGGACAGTCTTATTGAGATTTTTCGCTGAAGTCTTTTTCGGATTCCTGCTCGGGTGTGACATCAATCTCGTCCGGCGTTTTCACCGCTTTCCGAAAGCTGCGAATCCCATTTCCAAGGCCCTCGCCAATTTCCGGCAATTTTCCTGCCCCGAAAATAATCAGGACAATAACCAGTATGATGAGGAGTTCCCCCACGCCAAGACCAAACATTGTACTGTTCACTATAAGCTGGTGTACACCGCCAAGCAAGGCTGTGTCGGCATACCAACGTTTCCTTGCGGCCTCTCCGCCTGACAGCTAGAATGCCCCGATGTCGGTCATGGCTTCAACAATGCCTCGCCCTGCCCAGCGCGATCCACAGGACCCGCTTGCGCGCTTCCTCATCGTCTCTCTTATCCTGCACATTGTACTTTTACTCTTTTGGCCACAGTTCAAACGCGCGGCAGGCCCCCTACAAGAGCAACTCACCGAGGTCGAACTTCTCCCCCCGGAAGCCGCGGCTCCACCAGAAGTAGCCCAGGTCCAGCCTCAGGCTAAAGAAGAGCCACCTCCAGAAGAGCAGACCAATGAAGAAGACAAGCCAATTCCACCAGTCCCAGAGGAGCAGATCGTCAGCGTGCCAGATGAGGTCAATGACCAAGTTCCGGAAAAGACACGGCTGCTGAGCGACCGCAATACCGCGGTCAAAGAACAAACCGTCGCGATTGGCACCCCCCTGATTAAACCACAGGAAGAGAAAAAGCAGCAGACACCCGAAAAAGTCGACTCGAATAAAATTCAACAAGAGCAGCCGACTCAGCTGGCCCTGAATACCCCACTCGAGAAACCAACCCGTAAACCGCCGGTTAAAAATGCTAGGGAGAAAGCACTTGAAGAAGCCAAGCAAAAACGCTTGCTGACCGAGGGGGACCCTAACGCGCGAAAAGCCAAACCGCAGCTTTTTGCCCGCCCGGATGATCTACTGGCAAGAGGCTGGCTAACGGATGGCGATGCCGAGGATGAAGCCGCGAATCGTCAACCTCCGAGCGGTAATGAGCTCCTTGCCATGGCTCCGCCACCAGCCCGCGAGAATTTTCTCACTATGCCAGGACCGCGCGGCACCCTGGATCATCTGCCTGATGTCCGCAAAGGCAATCTGACCTTCCTGAATACAAAGGCGAGCCGTTTTGCTCCATTCGTTCGCCGTGTCGCCCAGCGTGTTTTTCAAAATCTGCTGATTTACCAGCGTCGAAATCTACAAGTCGACGATGTTGTTGCAGCAAGCAGTCCGGTGCAAATCCAAGCCAAATTGGACGGGAAAGGCGTACTGCGAGGACTCACGTTTCATACACGGTCCGGAAGTTACGCAGTAGATGAAAGTCTGCTCGACGCCTGCCAACAAGGCGCCTGGGATGAGAATCCTCCAGCAGAAGCCAAATCCGAGGATGGCTTCTATCATTTTATTTTCCGCTCTAAGATCAATGCCCGCTTCGATGCCACCGGGCTGCGCGGAGTGCTCACCTATTTGTCTGTGGGACTCGTGTAACCTACGAAAAACCACTCGACCGACCCGGAGCGCTAAAATCGCATTCTAGCGGTGATGAGGCCTTCTCACCCTTGCAAAGAATAGAGGTCGCTGCTAGCCTGACCGCATTCATTTCGGGGAGGCT
>CAZXFE010000152.1:0-9793 GCA_964639795.1 uncultured Enterobacteriaceae bacterium
CAGTTGATTATGTCGATTTTGGGGCGGAAGAAAATTTTGGCCTCTAACTGGGAAGAATTGGCCGGCGGTCAGGACAAACAAGATGCCAATGGTGAGGACAATCATATAGTGCGGATAACGCACAAAATGAACAAAATAGAGGATCACGTGCTTCTTCATCCCCATAGGTCCTCTTGACTGTTTTCGTCAAAAATCCAGGCATCCTCTTCCAGCCAGTCAGGGAAAGCTTCTTCTGGTACTTCTTCACTCAGCATCCGTACCCCATCGTCTGGGTCAAGCACGTCTAGTAATTTGTCCATGCTCACAACCACCTCTTCGGCAGATACCTCAGGTGGGGACTTGAGGGTGGTGAAATAGAACAGGAATGAGGCGGCGCAGGTTGCAAGCGTACCTACAGACCATCTGGTCCACTTGGCCGGATCGCCCCCCTTGGTCCAGCCTGTGCCGCTCTTCATCCATTTGGTCGACTTGGTCCATATACTGTCGGTGGACGGATTTAGGCGTAGGCCTCGGAGGCGTAGCCACAGCCGCATTTCCATAGCGTCAGTGACCGTCTGCTCGGGAAGATGCTGTACCAGTTGTCGATTCTCTTGGAATTGCCGCAATCGCTCCGTACAGGCTGAACAGTGAGGCAAATGACCTTGGACCTCTCGTCGCTCATGCGCTGACAGCTCATTATCCAGGTAAGAACTCAGCGATTGTTGACACCGACGACAAGTCATGAGTGCATCTTCCCTTGACGCTTGCCCCAACTTTCCTGAAGCAGCGCCTTTTGCAGCTGCTGGCGTGCGCGTGCGAGGCGCGAACGAACAGTGCCCAGTGGCACTCGTAGTATAATGGCGATCTGATCATACGGTAAGTCCTGATATTCACGTAAAAGCAAAATTATTCGCCAGTCTGGCGGGAGACTATCAAGTGCACGACGAACGCGTTCGATATCTTCCTTGGCTTCAAGCAAAACCGAGACTTCCGGCTGATCCGAAGGGGGATCATACGGCGCCTCACCGTCTGTCTCATCGGAGTAGCGAGGCTTCAGGCTATCCAAAGAAAACATCCGCCAGCGGCCGCGTCGTCGGAGTTCGTCAAGGGTAAGATTTGTGGCGATGCGATACAGCCACGAGGCAAAGCCGAGTCCCAAGCCTCCGGCACGGGGCTCGTAACTGTCTATGTTCTCAATTGCTCGGGCAAACGTTTCCTGCCAGAGATCTTCAGCAATGCTTCTATCCTGTACCATTTTGTTAATAAGATTCAGTATGGTTTTTCCATGCCGCTGCATCAGTAAACCAAAGGCGTCCCGTTCACCGGATTTTGCCCGTGTAACAAGCGCGAGATCCTCTACTTGATCAGATTGGTTGTAGACCGCTGCCGAAATGGACGTATTCTTTTCTTTTTCCGTCACGTGCTTGCGCAACGTTGGTTGTGTGCTTTTCGGTTCTTCACCCATGCACGTTCCTGCGGATCTAGAGGAAATAACGTTTTACAAGAGGAAAAGTTCCGTATAGGGGCTATGCGGCCGGGGCCTATTCGATGAGGATGCGCGGCAGCTCAACAACAGTCGACAAAATATAGTCTGCTTGTTCTTCCTGGAGGATGGTGTTGGTGCTCGTGCCGGTAAGCACGCCCACCGTGCGCACGCCGGCGGCCTTGCCTGCTTGGATATCAATCGGTGAGTCGCCGATATAGATGGCTTCGGAGGGATCGAGGGAGAGATGCTGCAGGCATTTGAGCACAGGTTCCGGATCGGGTTTGTGGTTCTCTACATCTTCACGCCCAACAATGCCGCTGAAGAGGTGGCGGACTCCCCAACTATCGAGAAAGGGCAGGGCACGTCCGGACGAGGTCGCGATGCCGAGCTGAAATCCCTGTTGATGCAGGCTGTGGAGTAATTCGAGGCTGCCCGGAATGGCCTGCGTCTCTTCGTGGTAGCGGCGCAACCATTCATCCATGCGGCTATCGACAATCTGTTTGAGCGTTCCGGCAGGATCGGGATGATCAGACGGAAAGAGCTTCTCCAGCGGCGACTCATCGCCCGCCCGCATGAAGGCGTACACCCGGTCTCTGGGAACCGGAGGGAGATCTGCTAGCTTGAGAACTTCCAGCGCGATTTCGTAGAAGAATTCGACTGAACTGGCGAGCGTCCCGTCGACATCAAAGATAATGCCTTTGACATCCAAATCTCTCATACGGTGAGTGGACCCCAGACCTGCTGAATTTGCAGTTGCAGGTCTTCGAGTGAGCCATTATTGTGGATCACAACTGTGGCGTACTTGAGGCGCTCTTGGTTCGAAAGTTGGCTGGCAATGCGGGCTTCTGTATCTTTTGGTGCCATGCCACGCTGCTCGGCGACACGATCAATAACAGTATTTTTGTCAGTCACGACGACCCAGACCTCGTCAGCCAGGAGGAGCCAGTTTGCTTCAATCAGAATGGCAGCCTCGACTACAATCGGCGACGCGTATCCTTCGTCTCGCTTAGCTCTAATGCGCTGCTCGATTTCTTTGAACATAATCGGATGGACGATCGTGTTGAGCTGCTTGAGAGCATCTGCGCTGTTAAAGACTAAAGCCCCAAGCTTTTTGCGATCAATGGTTTGATCTTCAGCCAAGATGTCTTGTCCAAAGGCCGCGCTAATCTGCTGCCAGGCGCCTTTGCCAGGCAGATAGATTTCGTGACCGACTTTATCTGCATCAATCACAAATGCGCCTAGATCGGCCAGGATTTTAGACACTGTGCTCTTCCCCGAACCAATGCCGCCAGTGAGTCCAATTGTTCTCATGTGAGTATTGCCTCGTGTTAGGTCTTGGGTGTGTCGGTTGTGGCAGAGATAGCAGCCCGCTGCAAGGGATGGTCAGCTTCTCTCCTTGTCTCGATCATGTTATCACGACGAACGAACACTGCAGGGAGGATTCATGTCATACGCTGAAGTGCGCGGGGCGAAACTGTATTACGAAGACCTCGGGGAAGGCCCGCCGGTATTGTTGTTGCCTGGAGCGCTCGGAACCGGGCAATCGGATCTTGACCCACAACTGGAAGCGCTGCCGCAACGCGGGCTGCGGGTGATTGCTCCCGACCCGCGTGGCTATGGGAAGTCGCGCCCCCCCGCGCGTGAATTCCCGATCGGTTTTTATCAACAAGACGCGGACGATTTTGCGGCCCTGATGAAATCGGTGGGCTGCAAAACCTACGCTGTTGGAGGGTGGAGCGATGGCGCGATTATCAGCCTACTGCTCACCTTGACCTATCCACAGCAGGTGACCAAGATGGCCGTCTGGGGCGGCAATGCGTATGTCTCGCAGGATGATATTGAGGCATACGAGAAAACGCGGTCCGTCTCGGACTGGTCACCACGTATGGCAGCCCCGTTGCAGGCTATATACGGAGATGATTTTCAGGCGTTGTGGTCTCGTTGGTGCGATGCCCAGCAGGCTCTCTTGAAAGCAGGTGGGGATCTATGTCGTGAGCGCGTGTCCCAGATCACCTGCCCGACTTTCCTTATTCACGGCGGAAAAGATCCCCTGGTCCCCCTTTTTCATGCCCATTTTCTGCAGCAGGAGATTGCCGGCTCACGGCTGCACGTCTTTCCGGATGGCAAACATAATATTCATCTCGCCTATGCAGACCAGTTCAACGACGTATTAGTTGAGTTCCTTCAGTCATAAGTATTGGACAGAAAGAGGAGCGTGTTATGCCGAAAGTGGAATTTTTTTATGATTACTCGAGTCCGTGGACTTATCTCGCGTTTGTGAAAATTGATGGTCTGTGCCAAAAATACGGCGCTGAACTGGAATGGCGTCCGTTTCTTGTTGGTGGCGTGTTTAATACCGTTAATCCTTCAGTCTATGAGTTCCGGGAAAAGGGTGTCCCGGCCAAACAGAACTACATGGCTAAAGACATGTCTGACTGGGCGCGCTACTACGGCCTGAGCATCAAAATGCCGCCGTCTGTTTTTCCCGTCAATTCAATCAAAGCCCTGCGCGGGGCTCTCGTCGCGCTCGAACATCCTGGCAAGTTCTTGCCTTACAGTGACCGCGTCTTTGAAACATATTGGGGCGAGGATCAAGACATTAGTCAAGACGACGTGCTGCAAAAGATTGTACACCACGTCGGTCTTGATGCAGACGAGTACTTCGACAAGATTAAACGCCAGAGCTATAAAGATCAGATTCGGGCCAACACGGATGAAGTCATTAAACGTGGTGGGTTTGGCACGCCAACTATCTTTGTCAATAGTGACTCAATGTTCTTTGGAAATGATCGGCTGGTGTTGGTTGAGGAAGAATTGAAGCGGAGCGTGTAAGAGGGCAACTGAGAGATGGAGATTAGGGGTTTGGGGCTTGTCACTCATGACATTCCTCTTTCCTAACCCCTAACCGCTTCCATCAGCCATCCCAGCCCCATTTTTGTTTATTGGCTGTGATTTCGTCCGAAGTTGGATGTTCAATCTTCTCTAGCTCGGCGACCTCGAAGTTATCCATATCGTCGACCATCGCGTAGTTGAGTGGTGTATCTGCGGTAAAAACGTCTGGCACCGCAACTTCCTCAAAAATGGCCTGCCACGGACATTCGGGTTCACATGCCCCGCAGTCAATACATTCATCTGGGTGAATATAGAGCTGCTTGGGAAACCGCTCCGCATCTTCGCCCGTATATTCGTAGATACAGTCTACCGGACACACCGCCACACATCCTGTGTCAACACAATCCCGGCACAACCTGGTGATGATGTAAGTCATCGTCGTCCTCCTTGCTTCATATCTAACACGCTCTGTATACGGAGAAAGACAGGTCAGCTCCGCGAGCCTCCCTGTGCTATCGCATCACTTCGGGAAGGTCAATTCCGGATGGGGCGAAGAAAACCCGTGGGTTTTCGGAGAGATGATGCCTACCTCGGGGGAGACCTGAGGGATCTCTGGGAGCCGTGGCGCTTACCTACGGGGATTTTGAGCTCGCTGGTGATGAACACGCCGGGTGGGAAAAGAGGGTGATATCGTCCGGCAGCACTGTACCCTGAAGATGCAAAGTCAGACGTGTGCGTTCGGCCTGTTTTCGGCTTTTGGGGGCGGCAGTGCGAACATTGCTACGCACGGTTAAACGGGATCGGCTTCGGCCGACGGGCTGCATGGTTGCTTCGGAAAAAGAGTAGGTCTTTTTCCGCCGTCCGAATAGAGATGAGGTGTTGCAGCCGCTCATGTTGGCGTGAGTCAGCAAGCTCAAAGACCAACGTATTTCCTTGCGGGCAAATAAGGCGCGACACAGTAGGCATCAAAGCATGGTCTTGTTCAACTGCGGACAAGTGCTGGTAGGCATTCCTTGCTGGCCTTCCTTCTTTCCATCCTCGCCTGGTTTTTATTGGTGACGCAACATTTCAGCTGGTCCACTGGATGGCGATGCCTGTGCACTCTGTGCACGATGATAATCGGTCACTAAACGCAGGGCCTGTGCTGCTCGCTGATGTGTGGCCACGGTGGCGATCCTACGTTCATGGAATTGAGAGCGTGCTTCAAGCAGCTCCGCTTCGCGGGCAAAAGGTTGCAGCACCACGAAAAAGGGCTTGGGTGAACGTGCGGCAAAACGACTTAGGGTATCTAACAAGGCGGTCAGCGTCTCAGGCCGCGCCTGCCACTGTCCGGCGACCAAACTGGCCCCGGTATCCATGACTATTGCGTCAATATTGGCATCACGATCAAGAATGGACAGGAGTCGACCCAGCGTGTCTGTCATCTGGCCCATGCCGATGGTATGGCCGGAGTCAAGTGGATTACGAAAACTACCACCAATCACATTAAAGAACGAAGAGAGTTCTTCGTAGGACGTGTCGCTGAGAAGGGGGACGCGCAGGCCGGCGTGCTCAAACGCATCCGTCATAATTACCGACGGCCCGCCTGTCATGGCAACTAGGCCGACCCTATCTCCGGTTGTGGGTTTCACAAACTGTAAAAGTTTAATGACGTCGAGGAGTTCATCAAAACTGCTGGCGGGAATCGCACCGGCCTGACGGACGATAGCGTCCCACACTGCAGCTGGGACTGCCAACGAGCCAGTGTGGGACGCTATCGCTCGTTGGCCGGCTTCGCTCTGCCCCCCTTTCCAAACCACGACGGGCTTCTTAGGCGTGACCCGTCGCAGCAAGGAGAAAAAACGGAGGCCTGCGCCTACACCTTCGAGATACATGCCGATGATTCGGGTCTCATTGTCGTGGGCGAGATAGTCGAGGTAATCACTCGCATCAAGGACGGCGGCGTTCCCGAAGCTGACAGCTTTACTAATTTTGAGTCCGTGGCTAGGGGCGGCCAGGCTAAAGGTGATCGTATGCGTGCCGCTCTGACCAATAAAGCCGACTGTGCCGGGCTCTCCGGCCGGCAAGTCTGGATAATTGCGTAACCCGATCTTGGGATTATAGAGTCCCATGCAGTTCGGGCCGATGAGGGCGAGTCCCGCTTCCTGCGCTGTCTGGGTGACCAGCTGTTCAAGACGTTTCCCCTCTTCATCTTTTACTTCAGAGAAACCGGAGGTGAAGAGCATGACGGCAGCGACCTTTTTGGCTGCACAGTCGGTCACAATCCGAGGTGCAATCTGGCGTGGGACTGCAGTCATGACATAGTCAATGTCTTCCGGAATTGCCTCCAAGCTTGGATAATTGTCGATCCCTAAAGCCGCGATGCCGGGGATTTCGCGCTCATCGATCTGTACCGAATAGACTTTACCTTGGAAGGTGCTTTGGCTGCGCAGCCACAGGTAATTCATCGCGCGTTTATCCCCAATCACGGCGACCGCTTTGGGGTTAAACGCCCGCTCCAACGAGGCCCGGGTTATTGCAGAGAGTGGAGGAGGAGCATTCAGCGGCCTTTTGGAACGAATAACGACCCGCGCATCAACGGCGAGG
Organism: uncultured Enterobacteriaceae bacterium; assembly: GCA_964639795.1. Taxonomy (GTDB): domain Bacteria; phylum Desulfobacterota; class Binatia; order Bin18; family Bin18; genus Bin18. The sequence continues at coordinate 6,884 of CAZXFE010000152.1, forward strand.
CAGCCGTCGTCATAAGCAAAAATGGGATTGAGGTCGAGTTCCTGAATATCGGGCTGGGCTTCGGCCAAGGCGGAAAGCGCGAGAAGAGTCTGCTCCAGGGCGGTGAGGTCAACGGCGGCTTGGCCACGATGTCCGGTTAACAACGGCAAGCCTCTAATCTCCTGTATCATTGTGCATGCATCGTATTGGCTGAGCGGAACTAAACGAAAGGCGACATCTTTGAGAACCTCTACATGTACGCCGCCCAAGCCGAACATGATGAGTGGGCCGAACTGTGGATCAATAGTTAGACCGATGATGATTTCGATCCCAGGCTGGGCCATGGGCTGAACAGACACACCGTCGAGGGTCGCGTTGGGTCGCGCTTTTTTCACGCTCTTGGTGATTGCATCAAATCCCTCACGGATCGCATCCTCTGAAGTCAGATTCACTTGAACACCGCCTACGTCGCTCTTATGCGCAACGTCAGGTGAGCTGACTTTGAGCGCGACAGGTAAGCCCACGTTGCGGGCTATCGATACCGCCTCTTCCGCCGTCTGTGCCAACTCTGTTTGCACAACGGATATACCTGCGGCTTGCACGAGCGCCTTCGCTTCGACTTCGGTGAGCAAGGTGCGGCCAAGAAACTTTGCCTGTTGAATGAGCGTATGAGCGTCGCCGATGGCCATAGTTGTCCCTCCTAATCACGGTCGAGCCCCTTCTTATCCGAGTGGATGAGAACGAGCAATCTGAATGGATCGACGTGAACGAGAGGAGGACTCCTAGCCGAATACCCAGAGGCGTCCGGTTCTGCCATTCTGAGCGAAGCGAAGAATCTCTTCCCTAGGTATCGGACGAGTCGACGCTACTTTTGCTCGACCTGTTTTCGCAAGGCGCCGATTTCGTCTCGCAAGGTTTGGAGCTGCGTAGCGAGGGTGCCCTCGACCGCTTCTTGGACGAATTTCTCGATATATTTGCCCTGCATATCGCCTTCGATATTGACCCGATCGCCAGGTTTTCTGCTATGCAGTGTGGTGACTTCGTGGGTGTGGGGAATAATAGCGCAGGTGAACTCCGTGGGCTTGCTGTCAAACACAGTCAAGCTGATGCCATCCACTGCCACTGAGCCTTTTTCCACAAGATAGCGGCTTAACTCGGTTGGAATAGTAAAAGTGTAGAGAAACGAGTCGCCTTCCGGCTGGATGGATTGGACCTGGCCGACTCCGTCGACATGCCCGAATACCAGATGCCCCGACAGCCGGTCATCAAGACGTAGCGAACGCTCCAGGTTGACGTTGTCGCCGATTTGTAAGTCATACAAGTTGGTACGCCGCAGTGACTCAGCTGAGACATCAAAGCTCAGTTCATCCTTTTCTATGAGTGTTACCGTAAGACAGGTGCCGTTGGTGCAGATGCTCTCGCCCATGCTGACTTCTTCTCTCGGAATGCTCGTCCGCAGTGTCAGACGTGCACCTTCATCAATGGTATCAATCCTGGTAATCGTCCCAATGGTTTCGATAATGCCGCTAAACATGCCTGAGTCGACTTTAACCTGCAGCTTGGACACTCGGCCGTTCTTTGAGCCGGCCGAGCCATGCTTCAATCTTGGCGTGCGGGACTTCAACCTTCAGCATAGGAAAGAGTATAGCCCAGGAAACATACGGAATATCCGCCATGGTAAACGCGGAGCCCAGAAGATAGTCACTATTTCCTAGCTCGTTGGCAATGTGATCAAAACAGGTATTCAGGTCTGCTGCGGCTGTCCTGACCACTTCTCGATCCGCCGTACCGCCTTGCATGGGTTTGAGCAGCAGTTCTCCTGCAAGCGTTGCCACCGCGCTCTCATAGGGATTATCGGCATAGTTCATCAGCACCCGTGTACGAGCCCGCTGGCCCGAATCCGCAGGAAAAAGCGCGGGGTCCGGATAGGCGTCGTCAAGGTATTGCATAATGAGGGTTGACTCATAGACTGTTGTTTCGTTGTCCTGCAATGCTGGAACTTTTCCGTACGGATTGATAGCTAAATACTCTGGCGTTTTCTGCTCACCCTTGGTGATATCGATATTGATTTTTTCGTAATGGAGAGCTTTCTCTGCGAGCACGATGCGAACCTTGCGCACGCGTGGCGATAAAGGGAAATCATACAGCTTTATCATTCGGTGTCCTCCAGGGACGGCCCTTGGTTCGCTTTTTTTTGTTCCTTTTTCTTGAGTTTTTCGAGCAGCTCGCGATCTCGTTTGGCAAAGTATTGGTCTTCGTCAGCTTTGCCCTTGTCCCGAAATTTATTGCTGAGGTGGTCCTTGTTGTCCATTAGTCTGCTCCTGCTGTTGTTTTCCCATCTTCCGACGGTTTATAAAATCCTGGGCCTTTTGTTTAAGAAAAGTGTGCCACCGTTCTGCCCATTTGAAATCTCGGCTCAGAATCCCAAAGCTTAAAACAACCAGAACAACACCCGGACCAGGAATGCCAGGCAGGCTGAGAAAGAGGCCGGCAAGGAGGAGCAGAAACCCAGCGCCGATCCGGCATAAACGCCAGAGTTGATCGCGTGCTGCGCGCAGCATATTCAGTCAACCTCAGAGTCGGGTCGAGACAGGCTAGAGGTCGTCAAGAATTTTCCCACTGCGTGCTTTATCCACCGTCTCGTCAAACTGTGAGCCGAGATCAACTCCCATTTCCTTGGCCCGTTTTTTTGCCCACAGGCCAACGTTGCGAGAGTCACGGTAAAACGATTCATCCCGTGGAGCGCTGGTGTCAAAGGTGCTGAGTCGCGCATCTTCGCCTTGGTGGTATGCGAAACGCGACAGCATACGCGCCAATCGACGACGTTTACAGTGCTGACATTGGGGAGACGGTTCAACGTCTGCGATCTTCATGAAGAGCAGACTTTGTTGCTTCCCGCACGCCTTACAGTAGTATTCGTAGATCGGCATG
>CAZXFE010000153.1:0-9735 GCA_964639795.1 uncultured Enterobacteriaceae bacterium
CGCGTACTGGTAATCTTCAAGCCCTAGCCGGACATGGCCGCCCAAGCTGACAACCTGCGGAATAAGCGGCAGATTGTCGCCGCCCAGGGTGGCGGCAAACCAGTTGTAGTGTACGTCTTTCAGCATGTCCAAATACGCTTCCAGGCTTTTGAGCGAAGGCGGGAGCCCGAATGGCACCTCCGGTCCACCGAAATAAAACTTGAGTAGCAGGGGTTCGGTCAGGAGTCCTTGGTCAAGAAAAACCAAAACAGCGCGCAGGAAGCTCGGGTCAAAAATCTGAAGTGTCGGTCTCACCCCGCATTCTCGTGACTGTTCGAGAAAATACCGATTGGCATCGTGAGAATTTTGATAGACGAAGTTCCCCCCGGAGAGGGTTTTCGTGCGCGCATCATAGGAAACCAGATTCACTGAGCCGGGGTCTGCCCAGCCCAGATCCGGTTTGGTTGCCGGGTCCTTCGCCAATTCCAAAAAATGCGCAAATCGTTCGACCGGATCGGCGCCAAAAGGAAAAGTGGGCCACAAGATGGGATTGCACTGCGCTCGTGTCCGCTTAAACACCTCGCTGTAATACGATACATCCTGGACCCATTCGCCTGTCTCAGGATTACGGACATGAAAATGAACAGCAGCCGCTCCTGCCCGACAGGTGGCAATCGCGTCGTTGGCAATATCCTCCGGGCTGTAGGCAATATTGGGGTTGAGCGCCTTATCCGCGTTCCCATTGATCGCCGCCTCTATCATGATCTTGGCCATGTATCCCTCCTTAAAACAGGTTTAACTTGGACGCCGAACCAGTACGCCACGCTCAGCTAAAAACGCCTTACACTCTCCTATGGTGTATTTACGGTAGTGAAAGATGGATGCTGCCAAGGCAGCATCGGCTTTCCCGGAAGTAAGCCCTTCATAAATATGCTGGAGATTCCCTACGCCGCCAGAAGCAATAACTGGAATCGTGACTGCTTGCGAGATGACACTGGTGAAGGCAACGTCGTAGCCCTCCTTGGTGCCATCTCGGTCCATGCTTGTAAGCAGGATTTCACCCGACCCGTAGCTCTGCATGCGCTGAGCCCATTCTACGGCATCAATGCCCGTTGGCGTACGTCCGCCGTGAATATAAACCTCCCAGCTCAGGGGTGTGGAGTCTGGCCTGCGCTTGGCATCAATGGCGACCACGATACACTGACTGCCAAACCGTTGCGCAGCCTCTTTGACAAAGTCGGGACGGTTCACAGCAGCGGTGTTGATAGATACTTTGTCGGCGCCGGCGTTTAGTAGATTGCGAATATCTTGGTTTTCGCGCACGCCCCCGCCAACAGTGAGAGGCATAAAAACGGTTTCAGCTGTTTTCCGGACTACGTCTAGAATGATTTGACGGCGCTCGTGTGAGGCCGTGATATCCAAGAAAGTGAGCTCGTCTGCGCCTTCTTCGTCATACCGCTGAGCCACTGCAACCGGATCTCCGGCATCGCGCAAATCCACAAAATTGACGCCTTTGACCACGCGGCCGTCCTTTACGTCTAGGCATGGAATAATGCGTTTACTCAGCATGGCTGAAGTGTCTGAGGTTTGGGATACGGTGTCAAGAGAGGCGGCGGCTAAGCAGCGGGTTTTGGATCTTCAGGCGACGGAAGGCCCGGTGCTTGGCGCTCTGCGACTGCATCTGTCTCCGCAGACGCGACGCTTACTGATTCAAGATCTTCGGCCCACACGATATTGCGATAATCGAAACGCCGCGAGGCAATGACATTGAATTTTATGGTGTCGAAGTATGACGAGAGGTCGAAATCGCGAGGGGTAATCAACGTTGGATGGCGACGGCGAAAGATGGGCTGTGAGGTGACACCTGCACTTTTGGAGAACAGCCGCCGCAGCAAGGGCGGCGGCTGTTCTTGAGACGCTGAGGTTGGCTCGATCTGGGGCAAGATGGGAAAGCCGACTTTGCCAAACGCTTTAGCGATCATGCTGGAGCAGATGACTTGAGTCGGGAGCCCATTTCCAAAGTGGAGCACGCTCCGCCGGAAGCGACGTGGAACGAGGCTAACGGGAAGGAAGTAGCGTGCCAGATCAAGGACGTTCTGAAGATCATAGGTATAGCCGAACTGACTGATTACATGGTCCAGTATGACCTGTAAATGTTCCTGTTGTAGATTGTGTGGTCGACATAAACGAATATTATACTCGACATATTTGGACAGGGGAGACAGGACCACACCTTCGGCAACAAGGGCTTCAACCAAAAGGAATTTTGCGTCTTCGCCAAGGACGGCTTGCGCCTGTCCTGCCAAAAAATGTTTACGCCGAATCAGCTCATCACCAATATAGATGGCCGAGTGTGACCAGGAACTCTGGGTGAGGTATTTAATAACTTCGCTAATTCGTTGTGACCCCTCAACCAGAAGAATGTCGCCTTTCTGGATCTGTCCTTTGAGCGCATCGAGGTCGTTGGGAAAACGAAAGGCATAGTTCTTGAGCGGTTTGGTCAGGAGACTCGCAAATTGCCGAATCATTGTTTGTCGTATACGACGAAGCGGGTGTAACCCTTTTGGCATGTATATCGCCTTCCCGTATGCATATTGTAAAGGAAGCCAATAGGAGACGACAAGGAGCCCCGAAGTTGTGACACGGCCAGTGCGTGTAGTGTGTCAATCTATTGTATTATGCTAGGGTCCCTCTACCTTAATGGCTCCACAGCTCTGCGAATTTCCTGATAGAGTTGGAAAGGTCCGATGTCAGCACAGATCAACCTCCCTCGACAGGTGCAAGATGTGATGACGCACGAGGTCGTGACACTCACGCCACCGCAGCCGTTTACCGAAGCCTTGGCCCTTTTGGCACGGCATCGTTTTCGCCATCTCATTGTGATTGAAACTGATGCACGTTTGGCTGGTGTGATTTCTGATCGAGATATGCTTCGTTTTATGAGTAGCGGGGCGGACCTCAAGTCAGCAATCGTCGCGGATGTGATGTGTTTTGAGGTTCTGACGATCCGGCCGGAAACTTTGCTGTCTGAGGCTGCGGGTCAGATGCTGAGCCGCCGTTTCAACTGTCTGCCCGTCATTGATGAGAACGGGCGGCTGTGTGGCATCCTGACCTCGACCGACTTGCTTCAGGCGTTCCAACGGATGCAAGAGGGGGTAGAGCCGGAATCGGCCCCTCCGTAGGCCAAAGAATAGTCGCAAAAATTCGATACCGGGCGAGCTAGGTTGGACCGGTGCCAATTCGAATAGCCGCGTCCAATTTTACCGCCCCAGTGTACAACGCGCGTCCGATAATCACACCCATAACGCCGTGGGCTTCGAGCGGAAGCAAGAGCTCAATGTCGGCAGCGCTGGCGACCCCGCCGGATGCGATCACCGGCACGCTCATGGCCTGCGCTAGCGCGCCAGTCGCCTCGCGATTGACCCCCTGTTCGGTGCCGTCCCGGGAGATGTCGGTATACACAATCTCACTGACGCCGTAATCCTGACAGCGGTTTGCAAGGTGAGTGACATCCAAATCGGTCGATTCGGTCCAACCCTGGACAGCTACTTTGCCGTTGCGCGCGTCTATGCCGACTGTGATTTGGCCTGGAAATCGTTTGCATGCCTCGGCAACGACCTCCGGTTGACGTTGGGCCAGCGTACCGAGAATCGCCCGGCTTACGCCCAGAGACAACATATGCTCCAGGCTTGAGAGGCTGCGTATGCCTCCACCGACCTGGACTGGAATGGTCAGCGCTTGACAGATTTGTTCAATAGCTGTGGTGTTGACGCCTTTGCCTGAAACTGCGCCGTCAAGGTCGACGACGTGCAGACGCCGCGCGCCTTCCTGTTGCCAGCGCAGAGCGGTCGCGACCGGATCTTCTGAATAGACGGTTGCCTGGGTCATATCGCCTTGATACAGACGGACACACTTGCCACCTTTGAGATCAATTGCGGGAATAATAAGCATAAAAGCGTAACGTTAGGGGATAGGGGGTAGGGAGGTGGTGCCCGACGTGTGGTCTTTGACCAGGTTGCCAAAATTGGCAAGAATGCGCAGGCCGATAGCCTGGCTCTTTTCCGGGTGGAATTGAGTGGCGAAGACGTTGCCCGACCACACGCTTGAGGCAAAGCTGGTGCCGTACTCGGTTGTGGTCGCAATGATCGCAGGGTCGTCCGGAACGGGGTAGTAGGAATGGACGAAGTACACGCTCGCTCCTTCTTCGATACCGTCAAGATGTGGCGGGCCGTTTTCCTTATGTTCCATATGGAGTTGATTCCAGCCCATGTGCGGGATTTTATTGCCGTGTAAAGTGGCAAGATCGAAACGCCGCACCGTCCCCTTGAGAATATCGAGGCCTTTCACCCGGCCGAACTCAATACTTTCGGAAAACAAAATCTGCATCCCTACACAAATTCCAAGAAACGGAGTGCCGTGCTCAACGATCCGGTGGACAGTCTCAACCAGCCGACATTCGGCAAGCCCGTTCATGCAGGCTGCAAACGCACCGACGCCAGGTAGCACCACACCAGCGGCAGCTTCGATCTTTTGCGCATCACGGGTGACGTCCGCAACGTGGCCCATTCTTTCGAAACCTTTTTGAACGCTGCGCAGATTTCCCATACCGTAATCAATAATGGCGATCATCCTATGCAATCATCCTACGTTGTCATCACTGGACGGCTATTATTGCGGTCCAAGCGACGAGATTCAAGGGAAGGCGCGCAGAGGCAGGTCGTAAAGAACTGATGTCTCATACCAGCTTGGACTGTAAATAAGAAAGCTAGGCTGCGGACTTGAGGCGGAAGAGTAAAACCGATACGTATTCATTTCGCTACGAAGGTATGAAGCAAGGAGAAAAAGATGAAAGCTGGAGTCTTTATGATGCCCTCCCATCCGCCTGAAAGGGGTTTATTCGAGGGCCACCAGTGGGACCTCAACCACTTAGAATTTGCTGACAAGGTGGGCTTTCACGAGGCCTGGATCGGTGAACATTTTACGGCGCCGTGGGAGCCGAATCCGGCTCCGGATCTGCTCATTGCTCAGGCGTTGCTACGAACAAAGAAGATCAAGCTGTGCCCTGGTGCGCATCTTCTGCCGTATCACCACCCTGTTGAGCTGGCTCATCGAGTGGCTTTTCTGGATCATATGGCTCAGGGTCGTTTCATGCTGGGGGTGGGAACGAGCGGGCTGCCTAGCGATTGGAAGCTATTTAATGTGGACGGCGCCGCTGGAGAAAATCGCCGGATGACGCTTGAAGCGCTCGACATTATGCTCAAGCTGTGGAAGAGCGAAGAGCCTTTCGAATATAGAGGCGAGTTTTGGTCGTTCAACCGCATTGACACTATGCTGGACTCGCTCAAATTCCATTTGCGACCATATCAAAAGCCGCATCCGCCCATCGGCATTGCCGGACTGACCCCTGGCTCCGAGACCTTGAAATTCGCCGGTGAACACGGGTTTTTGCCGCTCAGCATCGCGCTGAGTAACAGTTATCTCAAAACGCATTGGCAAGCGGTAGTGGAAGGAGCGGAAAAATCCGGGCTAACCCCTTCACGCAGCGACTGGCGCATTTCGCGCGAGGTCTATATCGCAGAAACCGATCAGGAGGCTCGTGAAAAAGCCCTGAAGGGTATGCTGGGAAGAGTCTGGGGAGAATATTTGTTGCCGTTGTTTCGGTCCTACGGCATGCTGAGTCTATTCAAACACCATCCCGAAGTGCCGGATTCTGATGTGACGCTGGAATACTTGGCCGATTATGTCTGGCTCGTGGGCTCGCACAAAACCGTCACTCAAAAGTTGGGCGATATGCATGAAGAGACGGGTGGATTCGGGTGTCTGCTGGCGTTGACCTTCGATCAATCAGAAAATAATGAAGCCTGGGAAAACTCGCAGCGCATGCTGATAGAAGAAGTCCTCCCGAACTTTACAAATGCGTAAGATCGGCTGATGGAATATCGGTTCAATGGTGAGCAGATGAACAGGGAGCCGCATATGGCGCCCCGTTTGTTTTTTGAAGAGTATTGCTATTGGTGTTTACAAGGAGCCCTTTGTAGATAGGACCCCTTTCACCCGCGGATCGGGCTGAACCGCGTTGCTGAGCGCACGGGCAAAGGCCTTGAAGCTCGCCTCAATGATATGATGTGGATTTCGGCCTTGGGTCATATTGAAGTGGAGGTTCATGCCTATCTGATTGGTAAAAGCCAGAAAAAAATCGTGGATGAGTTCGGTAGCAAGATTGCCGACTTTTTCTTGGCGAATGTCGAGATTATAGGCCAAAAATGGCCGCCCGCTGAGGTCGACCACGCATGATACCAGCGCTTCATCTAGTGGGACCGTGGCGTCCCCGAAGCGCCGAATACCATGTTTTTCGCCGAGTGCCTCTCGAAAGGCGAGTCCGAGTGCCAAGCCGACATCCTCGACTGTGTGATGGTCGTCAACGGCAACGTCACCTATTGCTTGCAGCGTCAGGTTAAAGAAACCGTGTCGCGTAAAGAGCTCCAGCATGTGGTCCAGAAAGGGGACGCCGGTCGACACTGTGTACGTGCCCTCTCCGTCGATCTGGAGGCTGAGGTGGATATCGGTTTCGTTCGTTCTACGGTGCACCTCTGCTTTACGTGCGGCCATGTTTCCCTCCGTTCAGACGATACTGCACCGCGCGGGCGTGGGCCTCAAGTCCCTCAAGCTCGGCCAGTCGGATAACTTCGGGGCCCAAGGTGGCAAGCGCTCGCGATGAGGCCTGTATCACACTCGTCCGTTTCAGAAAATCATACACCCCGAGCGGGGAAGAAAACCGAGCCGTCCCGCCTGTGGGTAAGACGTGGTTTGGGCCGGCAATATAATCTCCAAACGGTTCCGTTGAGAGATGCCCCAGAAATATTGCACCTGTGTTGTGAATGTCTTTGAGCCAGCTGCGCGGGGCTTTGACCGCCAGCTCGATGTGTTCCGGTGCGATATCATTCGCTAGCTCGACTACCTCAGACCTATTCCGTGCGACAATTACAGCCCCGAAGCGACGCAGTGATGCCGCTGCGATGTCGTGTCGTGCCAGCGTGCTCAGCTGCTCAGTGAGCGCCTGGACAACGGCTTTGCCGACACGCTGTGACGTTGTCAGACATAAGGCTGCAGCCAGCGGATCATGCTCGGCTTGCGAAAGCATATCGGCCGCGACATAGGTTGGTCTTGCGCTCTGGTCGGCAATAACCAAGACCTCGCTGGGCCCCGCGATCATGTCGATAGCGACCCGTCCGAAGACGAGTCGCTTGGCCGTTGCTACATAGATATTGCCAGGGCCGACAATTTTGTCTACGCGAGGAATGGTTTTAGTGCCATATGCAAGCGCGGCCACTGCTTGTGCCCCGCCTACGTGGAAGAACGCATCTGCACCGGCAATATGGGCCGCAGCCAGGAGAACTGGGTTGGGTCCCTGGGGTGACGTTGGAGAGACAATAATAATCTCTTTTACCCCAGCGATTTTGGCCGGAATGACGTTCATCAGAACTGAGGAGGGATAGGCGGCAGTACCTCCAGGAACGTATACGCCGACACGTTCGAGCGGAGCGATCTTTTGGCCCAGTGTCACCCCGAGGTCATCTCGATACGTCCAGGAGGACTGACGCTGCTTTTGGTGAAAAAGTCGAATGCGTCGGGCAGCTGCCTGAAGCGCTTTTCTGATCGGTACGGGTAGGGTTTTGAGTGCCGCTTGCATCGCAGCTGGGGCCGCCCCCAGCTGCGATGGGGTGAGCGCGACGCGGTCAAACTTTTTGGTAAGAGTAATGAGTGCTCGGTCACCGCGGTTCTGCACGTCGTGTAGAATCGAGCGGACTGTCCCTTCGACTTCCGCGCTTGCACTCTCTCCACGAGAGAGGATCTTCTTGAGATGACGCTGGCAGGCAGGATCCGTTGTGGCCAGAAGAGGAACAACCAGGGGTGTAGGCATGCGCGCAGTGGTCATTGCTGTGATGTACTTTTCTGGCGTTGGATTTTTGCCCCCAGTTGCGAGAGCTTGGCTTCTATCCGCTCGTAACCACGATCAAGATGATAAATCCGGGCGATTTCAGTATCTCCGCGTGCGGCGAGTCCGGCCAAAATCAGCGAAACGCTGGCGCGCAGATCGGTCGCCATGACCGGCGCTCCGCTCAGAACGGCGACACCCTTAATGGTGGCCGTATGTCCATGCACATAAATATCTGCGCCCAAACGTACGAGTTCTTGGGCGTGCATAAACCGATTTTCGAAGATCATTTCAGTCAGCACACTTTGCTGCTCGCTTAAGGCTAAGAGTGCCATCATTTGCGCCTGGAGATCAGTCGGAAAACCAGGATAGGGTTGGGTTGTAATCTGGACTCCGGCTGGTCGACCATTGCCGAGTACGCGGATGCCTTCCGATTCTTCGTGGATCTGTACTCCGGCCTGTTGAAGTGCCTGCAAAAAACTCCTGAGGTGGTCCGCGCGCGCGCCACGGACCAGCACGTTGCCCGACGTGATCGCTCCAGCGATCAGGAAAGTGCCAGCCTCAACGCGATCGGGTATAACGGTGTGAGTCACGCCGTGTAGTCCTTCTACGCCGTCAATCACAATGGTTTGGCTGCCAGCACCATGAATGCGAGCGCCCATGGCGGCAAGCATTGCGGCTAAATCTTCGATTTCCGGCTCGCGGGCCACATTGTTGAGGACGGTTGTCCCAGTGGCCAAGGTAGCAGCCATCATCAGATTTTCCGTTGCGCCAACAGAGGGAAAGTCAAGTGTAATATCCGCTCCTTTGAGTCGACTAGCTTCGGCCTCGACATAGCCTTGTCGAATATAAATAGTTGCGCCGAGCTGTTGCAGGCCGCTGAGGTGAATATTCACCGGGCGAGCGCCAATGGCACAGCCTCCGGGCGTTGAGACTCGGGCGTGGCCAAAGCGGGCCAAGAGCGGCCCGAGCACTAAAAACGAGGCGCGCATGGTTTTGACCAGATCGTAGGGTGCTTCGATTTGCTGCACTCTTCCGGCGTTCAGTACTACCTCGTTGGTGCAGAGCCAGTCGGCTTGCACCCCGATCTCCTTCAGCAAGCGAAGCGCCGTTTGAATATCAACCAGTCTCGGTATGTTGCGCAGGGTGCATCCATCTGGTGTTAAAAGAGAGGCGAAGAGCAACGGCAGAGCCGCATTTTTTGCCCCGCTTACGGTCACTGTACCGTGAAGAGGAATGCCGCCCTGGACAATGATTTTATCCATTTATATGCATCGGTGTCCGCTTTTGACTGCATCCTTTTTAGGCTGCTCTTTGGAACACCACAACCCGATCATGTCCGGCGTAGTCTTGAACACAGCTCAGGATGGAAAGGCGGCATTGGGCGTTTGCTAGCTGGAGGATAGCGTCCCTTTGGTCGTGCCCGATCTCCATGACGAGCCATCCGCCAGGTCGCAGATAGTTGGGGCTATCGTACAGGAGGCGTCGATAAAAATCGAGACCGTCCTGCCCGCCGTCTAAAGCACCCTGAGGCTCCCAGTAGCAGACTTCAGGCTGGAGCGTGCAGAGGGTCTCGTGGGCGATGTATGGGGGATTGGAGGCAATGAGGTCAAAGCGCTCAGTCAGGTGTGAGACAGGGACAAACAGATCCCCCTGACAGAAGGTAAATCGTTCGCCAACAGCATGGCGGCGGGCATTCTGGCGCGCCAGCACCAGTGCATCATGCTCGATATCCACCGCCCAGAGAGCTGCCTGAGGAAGCTCCGTGGCGAGGGCAACGGCAATACACCCGCTGCCTGTTCCCATGTCGAGAATAACCG
>CAZXFE010000154.1:0-9675 GCA_964639795.1 uncultured Enterobacteriaceae bacterium
GGGAGAGAGCGTCCTCATCTTTCTCGTCTTGCTCATCGTGCTCCTGTTGGGGCGGTTCGTAATAGATATCGTCGAACAAAGTGGACGGTTCCGGCGGGGCGGCCGCATCTGCAAACGCGACCGCGTCCGCAACCGCTTGCTTGGCCCCGTCGTCAATGGCTTTCAGCTGTTCTTCATTAGCAATCCCTAAGGCGTAGATCCGGTCTGCCAAAAGCCGGATAGGATCGCGCTCCATCCATTTCTTGACTTCTTCTTTGGTCCGATACTTGGCCGGATCAGACATGGAGTGGCCACGAAAGCGATACGTCTTGGCCTCGACCAAAATGGGGAGACTTTCCGTCCGCGCCCGCTTCGCTGCGCGTAGCACCGTTTCTCTGACCTCAAGGACGTCGTCGCCGTTCACAATCTCCTGTGCCATGGGATAGCCTTTGGCACGGACGGCAACATCCTCAACCGACAGCGTGCGGTACAACGGTGTTCCCATCGAATACAAATTATTCTCACAGATAAAAACCACGGGGAGTTTCCACAGTGCGGCGAGCGACAGCCCTTCGTGGAAGGCACCCATATTGGCCGTGCCTTCGCCGAAGAAACACAGGGTGACATCCGGCTCACCACGATATTTTGCGGCAAAGGCAATGCCGGCGGCAATCGGGATATGGCCGCCCACAATGGCATGGCCGCCCATAAAGCGTTTGTCTACATCAAAAAAGTGCATCGAGCCACCGCGGCCTTTGGAACATCCAGCCGCTTTCCCGAACAGCTCAGCCATAGCGGCCTGCATGTCGCCCACCCGGGCCAGGTAATGGCCGTGATCGCGATAGGTTGCGACAATATAATCCGTAGGTTCAACGGCCGACATCGCCCCAACGGCAACCGCCTCCTGTCCATTATACAGATGCAGGAAGCCACCTATTTTGCCTCGCGAGTATGAACGCGCCGCTTCTTCCTCGAAGCGACGGATACGTATCATATCGCGGTAGAGTCCGAGTATCAGGGTTTTATCCATACTGATTCCCCTTAGTCAGTTGCCATATTTCCGGGTGCCCCTAGTCAGAGTAAGACACTCTATCAGCTTGTTGCAAGCCGGTAGAGGCGGAGCCTGACGCGTCTCTACCATGGCGCACATCCCTCTGTCCCAAATGCCTCCGTCTAGCGCCCTTTTGGTAGCTTCAGCACTCGTTCGGCAATGATATTACGCTGGATCTCCGATGTGCCGGCCTCAATCGTATTCGCCCGCGAGCGGAGAAAATGATGTTGCCAGCGACCATTCTCTACGGCCCATGGCGAAGTGCGGGTGAGTTGACTATAGACGCCTTCTAACGTCATAGCAGTCTCTTGCATACGTTGGTTCAGCTCACTCCACCCGAGTTTCAAAATGGAGCCTTCCGGACCGGGCGTTCCTCCGCGCAGCAAGCGCGTAAAATTCCGAAAGCAATTATACTTTAGAATCTCAACGTCAATATGGTGCTGGGCGAGCCGCTGGCGAACGAGCGGATTGTGTTCGGCGGGCTGCTCTCCCATAGGAGACCTTTTTGCCAAAGCAACCAGATTATCCAAGACAATGCGAAACCGCGCTTGGGTTCCAAACGATGCTGTTCCGCGCTCGTTCATGAGCGTAGTCAACGCGACGCCCCAACCGTTGTTCAGCTCGCCCACAAGGTTCTGGCGCGGCACGCGTACGTCTTCAAGAAAGACCTCATTAAAATCCGCATCCCCGGTCATCTGCCGGAGTGGTTTGACCGTCACGCCGGGACTTTTCATATCAACTAGAATATAAGATATGCCGCGGTGTTTCGCGGCATCAGGGTCGGTCCGCACCAGCAGCATGCACCAGTCTGACACATGCGCCAGACTCGTCCACACCTTTTGTCCGTTTACGATGAACTCGTCTCCCCTGAGCTCGGCACGCGTGCGTATCGAGGCCACATCCGAACCTGAGTCAGGCTCAGAAAAGCCCTGACACCAAATTTCTTCACAGTTTAGAATCTTGGGTAAATAGCGCTGTTTCTGCTCTTCTGTACCGTGCACGATAATCGTCGGGCCGGCCATGGCCAGCCCTAGAACATTCAGCGGACCAGGAGCCTCGGCGCGGGCCATTTCTTCGTTAAAGATCGCCATTTCGATCATGGACGCCCCACGCCCGCCGTACTCTTTAGGCCATGACAAGCCTAAATATCCGCCTAAATGCAACCGGCGCTGCCAGCTGCGCAGAAACTCCAACCGAGATTCTCCCTTTGGCATTTTAAAAGACACACCCCAGCCGTCGGGCAGGTTGCTCTGCAACCAGTGGCGCAGGTCTTGGCGGAATTGCTCTTCTTCAGGAGAAAACGACAGGTCCATCCCCCCTCCCCTCTTGTCTGCATGGCGCTATTGTGCGGAAAAAGCAAGGGTGAGAGACCCTAGCGTGAACTAGTAGCCTAGCATATTGCGCTTTTCTTTTACACTGAGGATGTAGGGATGCTCTGAAGAATACACCGATGGCATCAAGCGTTACAATCCCTAAGGCTGCAAGGGGCGCCTGGGAGATTGGTGTAGGGGGACCTTGTTGAAGCGACCGTGCATAAAGACGGGATTCTTCTTCCTCACAAAGCGCCGGCTGCTAAAGATCCAGACGCTGGACGCGATATCCAGGAAGGTTTGGACTATCTGAAAGCCGCCCGCGTGATAGGGCATCTCTAAATGTGAGAGAGTTTCAGCGCAATCTCAAAAAGAAGAGATGAAGTTTCCCTTCACCCAGAAAGCTCTCCACCAGTACGAGGAACTCCTGTATTGCATCCAAGCCGGTATGGATAAGCAGCTCCGTTTTCTTCGGAACAATCTGCGCCAGCGGTCCCTAGATGCCTAGAAATACGATACGCGCCGGGCGACCTGGCAAGCCAGGGTGACGCCGGACTATCGGATGTATTTCCGGATCGCGGACGATACCTACCAGATCCTCACCATCACCCAGTATCCGAAATAGGCCAAGGAAAATATATAAAAGGATCGGCGGACGGGCCAGAGGACCCCCCCAACGCAATGCGTGCGACGGTTTTGTGCGTGAGCAGAAGTAGCCACTCTATAGCTGAAAGTCTTTACGTATAGTATGCATCCGCACTTCCTTAGTAACCAAAAAATGAGATTAATACACATCTCTCATCACACCTTGAAGGTCTTGAATTGTAGGACCCGTCCCAGCCTTAGTCTGAGTCATAAAAGTCGTCACACGTTTGTAAAGAGGCTCCAGGGCCATATCTTTTAGTCCGAAAGCAGCGGGAGATTTATATCTCACTCAACAAGCGGTCCCTAAACAGATGTTACTACTAGAAGATTTGCTGAACCTAAATTTATTCAACCGTTCTCATAATGCGACTGTGCTTACACGTGATGGGGAAACTCTTGTTCGGAATGTCAGTCCTTTGCTTGAAAATATTCAAGAACCCATCTCCCAGCCCCAAGGTGAGATAGAAACGCTAAGAGGCGTCATTAAAATTGGAATATCAAAGGAGGCTATGTCTATGATGCTTACCGCAATTGTCAGACGCGAGGGCA
Organism: uncultured Enterobacteriaceae bacterium; assembly: GCA_964639795.1. Classification (GTDB taxonomy): domain Bacteria; phylum Desulfobacterota; class Binatia; order Bin18; family Bin18; genus Bin18. The sequence continues at coordinate 3,535 of CAZXFE010000154.1, forward strand.
GTGGATATGTATCTCTATGCCCCGAACTCGACATTGCCAGTCAAGGAGATAACGTTGAACAGGCTCGGGACAATTTACGGGAAGCACCGGAACTCTTTTTTGAAACAGCATCATCGGACGAGATCAAACGTCGTCTTCAAGATGAGGTATTTGTAACACAGGTTGAGGTAGCAGTTGGATGAACTGCCAGTTCTTTCTGGCAAAGAGGGCTGCTCCCTCTTAGCAAGTTATGGTTTCATGGACCTGCGTCACCGTGGCAGCCATATCGTCACACAGAATAAGGATAGCCCAGGAAACAATAACGGTTCCTATCCCTGATCATAATGAAATCCAGATTGGGACCCGACGATCTATCATCCGACAATCAGGAATACCAGAGTATGAATTGGAATCGTGAGAACTTGGTGTCTCACCAGTCGCGCCATCTGACCGCCATTCTGCTGAGGAGAGAGGTCGAGCGGATATGGCGGAACCGCGAGAACTAATCTACCACCCGAACCGCCTTTCCATACCCAATTAACTCTAGGGGCCTTCTATTACATTCAAGGGAACCAACCGCATCAGCCCCTCCCGCGCGAGCTTTCTCGGCCAGACGTCGGAGTACCAGATTGCCGGTTTGTTCCAACATGTCCGAATACCCTTGCAGCTCTCCCCCGGGGGAAGCACAGGGTTCGTTGCAACTTTTTTAACCTTATTGCTGATCGCGGGATCGCTCAACCAGAACTATTGGCCAACTGGTTACGGTTGCAAGGCGGCATTACTATCTCTCCAGCCTTTCTCTTTTTCTGTAGTCTTACCAATGAGATTTTGCCGTATCTATGTCCTTAATACAACTGGGAGCCGGGCGATAAGTTTTCCTTTCACCTTGACACGTCCTGGTCTGATATCAGATACTCATACTCGCTTTATTACCGGGAGATACACAGGTGAAGGAACCGTCCTATGGAGCATGCCTTAAACGGGATTCGCGTTGTCGACCTGACCCATTACATTGCTGGTCCGTATTGTACAAAGCTGTTGGCAGACTACGGTGCCGAGGTACTCAAGATCGAGAGACCTGGGACTGGAGATGGAGCCAGGAGTCTTCCTCCCTTTTTTGCGGACCAACCCGGACAGGAGAGAAGCGGTCTCTTCTTGTTTCTAAATACCAATAAACAATCGCTCACGCTCAACCTCAAGGCTGACCGTGGGCTGGAGATGGTCCTACGTCTCATCAAGACTGCTGATGTGGTGGTCGAAAACTTTCGGCCTGGAGTATTGGCCCAATTAGGCTTGACTCAGGAGAAGCTGGAGCGGGCAAATCCGCGCTTAGTACGTGTCTCAATATCGAATTTTGGAACCTCTGGGCCGTACCGCGATTACCACATGACTGACAATGTGGCATATGCTCTGGGGGGGTGGATGTATCCGATGGGAGAACTGGACCGTCCGCCAGTCCAACCAGGTGGGGCCTTTGGACAGTATATGGCCGGTTTATACGCAGCAATTGGTACTCTCCAGGCCATCCGTAATCGGAACGTGACAGGACAAGGACAACACGTAGAAGTCTCCATTCAAGAGGCGCTCATCGCGACAACGCTTTATGACTTTGTCGCTTTTTCGTACTCTGGATTTGTGCGGAAACGATCTGGGAAACAGTTTCATCTTGGATTCCCTAACTTAGTCACCCTCCCGTGTGCGGACGGGTATGTTGGAGTACATGCTGGACTGCCGCACCAGATCTATGCGCTTTTGGAATTGGTTGGTAGGCCGGATTTAGCTTCTGCACCACGTTTTCAAACCTTGGCTGGCTTGGGTGAGCACGCACAGGAACTGCATGAGGCATTGCTTCCTTGGATGCGAGAGCGAGGGAAATGGGAAATTTATCACGCTGCCCAAGCTCGAAGCATTCCTCTGTCTCCTGTTCCCTCACCAGCAGAAGTAGTGGAGTGGCCGCACTTAAAAGCGCGGCATGCTTTTCTTGAGATAGAACATCCTGAAGGTGGGCAGGTCAAGATTCCGGGTCCGCCGTTCCGAGAGCATGGCAAACCTCTCTGGCCTCTCCGGCGGGCACCGTTGTTAGGAGAACATACGGAAGCGACCGCATGCGGGAAGCTGGGGTATACCAAGACCGATGTACAGCAGATGCGAGACAGCGGGGTGCTGTGAAGACAGGGAGAAGTCGTCGAAACACCCGATGGGGATTGACGCTGGAGAACGGAGAGACAAAGGAGAACGATCATGACCAAACCCTTACGCGTCGTCGATCTCACCAACGGTTGGGCTGGGCCGCTGGCGACCTGTCTCCTGGGTGATTTTGCAGCGGAAGTGATCAAAGTAGAATCGCCCTCACACATGGACTGGTGGCGCGGGGCTGGGCTCCAGGGGGAGGTCGATGGACCTAAGCTCTATGAGCAATCGCCAACCTTTAACACCGTGAACCGGAATAAGCACGGGATCGCGTTGGAGCTTACTCATCCCCGGGGGCACGAGCTTTTTAAGGAGCTAATCCGAGTGAGCGATGCGCTTGTTGCCAACTACCCGCCGCGTATTCTTCGTAAGTTGGGTATCGACTACGAAGTGCTCTCCGCAGTCAATCCGCAACTCGTCATGGTAACGCTTCCCGCCTTTGGCAACACCGGTCCAGAAAGCGAGTATGTTGGCTTTGGCACGACGACCGAAGCTATGGCCGGGATCACTGGGGTAAGCGGGTATGCGGACGGCCCACCCCAAATGCTGAGCAATGCAATCGGCGATCCAGGCTCTGCACTCAACGCCTGCTTTGCCACCCTGGTGGGAACGTTTGAGCGGGACAGAAGAGGAGCAGGCGTTGCCATTGATCTCTCACATGTCGAAGGGCTACTGCCTATGAACGCTGCCGCACTGCTGGACTATACTATGAATGGCCGTGTTCAAGGACGGCGGGGGAATCGTCATCCTATGATGGCTCCTCACGGTTGCTACCCGTGTAAGGGAGAAGATGAATGGGTTGTCATCGCTGTGGCTTCAGATGAAATGTGGGAAAAATTGCGTTTTGCCCTCAGCGACCCAGTGTGGGGGCGGGATGAACGATTTGCCACGACTCAGGGGAGGAAAACTACTGAGGAAGAGATTGATCGTCACCTAACAGCTTGGACACAAGAACACGAAAGTGCCGCCGTCATGGAAACCTTGCAAAACGCTGGAGTCGCAGCAGGTATAGCCCTGTCTGGTCCAGGGATCCTTGGCGATCCACATCTGGCTGATCGAGAGTTCTTGCTTGGTATTGACAAAGCCGATGCCGGTACTCATTTCTATCCTGGATTTGTGCCCCGGTTCTCTCCTGCGCCCTCGACCGTACGCCAGCCTGCACCGTGTTTTGGCGAGCATAATACATATGTCTTTCGGTCAATTCTGGGGCTCTCCGCAGAAGAAGTCGACCAGCTCGAAGCACAGCGCATCATCAGCACCGAGCCAATCTTTCCAACGTGAGCAACGTAGCGCCTTTCGGAGGAGGGAAGCGGCGTGGAGTTTCCTACACAAGGGGTATCACGAGCAACTGGTTTGGCTCGGTGACGAGCGTGAGGGGACGATCGGAAGAGATAAGGGGTCAGATCTTGACTCTTGGTTTATCAGATACTTTAGGAATAGGCTGGACGTCCCTACTCGATCAGGCATCACCGTAACACAGTCGGGCTGCAGGATTTGACGGAAGAGTGAGGAGCCGCGAGAGCTAATCCACAACCCGAACTGCCATTCCATAACCAATCAATTCGGCTGCGCCTTCTGCCACATTGGAGATAACCAGTCGCATCCCGATCAACGCATCCACCCCTACAGCACGGGCTTGCTCCGCCAGACGTTGGAGTACCAGATTGCAGGTTTGTTCCGACATGTCCGGCGCGAATGCTTTGCAGGAATTGGTCGCGGCGGCGAGTGCGGATCTGGATGATCCGAGACGCAACCGGATGACGAGACCGCGCGGCGGGGAGACCGTGCCCTCTGAACTCTACCACGCGGGCTTGTCAATATGCTTCTACAAGGTTCGGACCCTCCTGGCCGAGAAGCGAGAACCCTACACCTCGCGCGAAATGGTTATTGTCGCAGGCCATGGAGTCTACGCTGAAGACTTCAAACCCGCCGAAAACTATCGGCCCAGCTACGTGCAGCTGGAAATGTCTGAGGGCACCCAACTGCGCAAAAGTTACGCCGAACAGCAGTCCGGACCGTTTCTCGGTCGAGACTGAAGGCTTCGATTCCTATGTCCTCCCCCTACGGGTCGAACATACCCAGGCCAAAGTCGTTGTCGATTTGAAATTTATTTGTGAGCACCTAGATCGAGCAATTCCTGGTTCACAGCGCCTTATGCCCGCAGACCTCGCGGCGGCACAGGAAGTAATGAAGCAGGCGTTGATCGTGGACCAAACCCTTTCCCCGGGCATATTGTACGGATTTCATCCCAACGATGATCCACGCCCTGACTTCATGAGAGCGGTCATGAAGGAGGCACGCGACGGAAAATGCCAGGCGCCGCAGATGTTTATTGATGCCAACAGCAATAACGTTGAAATGGTGAAGGCGTATCAAAGCAACATAGCGAAGGAACGGGCCGGTAAAGCGTTGGCTCTTGATCCGGAGCGCCAACGGGTAATGCGGCCCTCGCCTTATACCGCAGATATTTCGTGAACACGGCCGGCTTGCCCTCCCGTCGGACGGCAGTCACACGACAGCCGGCAACAGCCTCAAGGTGACACAAAAGGCACAGAAATGCCTTTTGAAGTAGACAGTGGCCACCAGGCATTTATGCGCGACTCCGCCATCGTGACGTAAACCTGCCAATGGTCTATACTCATGCGCTAAAATGTGGAAAACGAGAGAGTATAGTCCTGCGGATCGACTTTGAGGGAGCAGTGCCATGCGGCCCGAGAACACCAACGATACTGCAAGGCGGCAATGCGGCAAGATGCACAGATGCGTGGCGGACAGACGAAAACAACATATCCGGCCGCGGCGGCGCAGACCGAAAGAGCCCGGAACGGCAGATTTAGGAGCAATGCTAGGATTGTGGAATGAGGAGGAGAGGGTGCCTGAGAAAATAAGCAGACAGATCGTGCGGCACGTGCATTAGAAGAAGGGTTATGTATAAAAATGGATGAAGATTGTAACCGCAAATATATGAACGACCAGGCCGGCTGAACGTATCCAGCTATTCACTCCTAAAACTTCTACTGCAATTGAATGTGAGCTAAAAATTCATGGTAATATTTACTTTTATCGTAGTTCATTGGTATTCATCTTTGTTTTTCCAAACATTTTTTCATCATAGGTATGCTGCCCATCAGATGTTCGATATGTCGAAATCATGGGAAAAAGTATTTTTTGTATTCTCATTTATTGCGCAAGGATCATCCTATTTAAGCCCGTATGCCTACGGGATTTTGCATCGCATGCATCATGCTTTTGCCGATACGGAGAAAGATCCTCATTCTCCCAAATATGATAGAAATTTGTTTGCGATGATGTGGCGCACCAAAGTCTTATATTCCAATATTTTCCACGGAAGAGTCGAGGTGGAAAAGCGATTTAAAGATGGGGTACCGAAATGGCTATCCTTTGAAAATTTTGCGAAAAGTTGGACGATAAGATTTGTTTGGATAACATTTTACACTGGGTTTTATGTCGTATTTTCTACAGAATGGTGGATGTATTTATTCTTACCGATGCATTTTATTATGGGGCCATTACATGGCGCCATAATAAATTGGTTTGCACATAGATATGGTTATACCAACTTTGACCTTGGGGATACTTCCAAAAACTTCCTCCCCTTTGATTTTCTGATGCTAGGAGAGAGTTACCATAATAATCATCACAAATTCCGCCACAGCACCAACTTTGGCTATAGATGGTTTGAATTTGACCCTATTTATCCTATCATTGGATTATTTGACAAATTGAAAATTATACAATTAAAAACCTAGAATTGCAGCCTGACATGGATTAAATACCATAACAACTAAGGCCAAAGATAATAGAACCGCCGAGACAAAAATTCCTTTGTCTCGGCCAAAGAATGGTCGTTACAATTTTCGCCTTGCCTAGACATTAAATACTATCCGGCAGGTAGAAAGATTGCTCCCAGCTCTCACACCACTAAACCGATGAGTCCCCAGAGGGGGCGAC
>CAZXFE010000155.1:0-9602 GCA_964639795.1 uncultured Enterobacteriaceae bacterium
GGCTCAACTCGACATGAGCCAGGATGACTGTGCGCACTGGAAGGACATCACGCGCAAGATGCGCGTCGTTTTCCAGGCTGATGGCCTCATCAGTCAATTTGAAGGTTTTGAAACGCTGCGCGAGTTCGATTGGGACGGGTATCAACACAAATACGAGAATATTTACCGGCTCGACCGTATCCTTGAAGCCGAAGGAGATAGTGTCGATCACTACCAGGCCGCCAAACAGGCCGATACTTTAATGCTGTTCTATCTCCTTCCTGTGGACGAAGTTGCCCAGCTCTTCCAACAGCTCGGCTATCCCCTGGATCAGGACACTGTTCAGAAAAACATCACCTATTACTATCGTCGCACTTCGCACGGCTCAACTTTAAGCCGGGTGGTGCATGCCTGGATTCTGGCACGGCTTAATACTCAGCTCTCCTGGCAGCTTTTTGTCGAGGCGTTAGAAAGTGATTTTAACGATATTCAAGAAGGGACGACGGCAGAAGGTATCCACACCGGAGTCATGGCCGGAACGCTCGACCTGATCCAACGCCGCTATATAGGTATGGAAATGCGAGATGAGGTTGTCTCGTTTAATCCGTGTTTACCAGAAGCGCTCGCGCAGGGTGTGTCTTTCCGCTTTCAGTATCGCCGTTGCTGGTTCTCCATTCGGGCAACCCGGCAAACCATCCGAGTGACATTTGACTCCGGTCGGCAATCCACAGCAAAAATTGGCATCCGTGGTCGGATCCACGAAGTCGAGCAGGGTAAGACGCTCGAGTTTTCGCTGCAACCTGAGATCTGAACATTTGCTGAGATCCTTGACACGCGCATCTATCTGACTACGGCTGACCACCTTTGCCCTCAAGCCGGACAAAACGCTAAACGCTATGCCCTGAGAGCAGGGCAATACCCTTCAACAGCTATACTCAGGCACGCGACCGGTGCCACATTCTGCCTCCTTGGGAATCCATACTATAGTCATGCCTTAGCCCAGTCGCAGCCAGGCCTGGCTTCCTCTCAAAACCGTGCTATCTATGGAGACAATTTGCCAGTCTTGCAATCCTTGTGCTTGAAATTCACTAACAGCATCAAATGCATCTATCTCGATCCACCGTACAACACCGGCAACACGTTTCCCCATTATGACGATGGCAGGGCCCACGAGCAGTGGCTTACGGACCGGAAATCTCGACTCGCCTTACTCTGGTCTTTCCTGCGTAAAGACGGGCTGCTGGTCATACAAATCGATGACGATGAACTTGCGCGCTTGTATCTCTTACTGGCCGACATCTGAGGGCAACACAACCTCAAGACGATATGGGTTAAAATGGCAGACCTCAGACCACATGGCAGTATTCCCTAGCTGAAAGAATATCTCCTTTTAGCAGGCAAGTCTGACGTCCGTGGTTTACACCCGGAACGGACCGGCAAAGATACCTGGGAGCCGGAGTATAGATGAGTCGTAAGCCAGGCAAGTATCGTAGCAATATACACCCTAAAAACTATGATTGAGAATCCGTGACGCATGTCGGACGACGTGCGCCACGCGGACGCTATCTGTCAACATTTCTCGTCTGAACCACTCGATGCCGTCTGCAAACGAGAAACCCTCGTTTGCCTCAGCTCGGAATGGCTCCGGGCCAATGTCTGGCGTGTTGCCCGAACGTGCTCGACCAGCACCACCGCAAAGCAACACGCCGATCACTCGATCCAGACACTGGCGCATTCACCATCGAGACAGCCCGGCGTAAACTCTACGTCATGACCCGCCACTACAATCCAGACCCGGCGCAACCCCGTATGCGCATCCTGTTTGCCCCTGACAATCTCAACCTCCACTCGGGAAACTTTTGGGCAGACATTAAAAGAACGGGTTTGGGTAATGAAGGAGGAGTGACTTTCACCGAGGGTAAGAAGCCCGAAGCGCTCTTAAAACGCATTATCGGGATGACTATCCAACCGGGGGATTGGGTATTGGATGCCGCCGGCTCCAGGACCACAGGTGCGGTTGCGTATAAGATGAGACGGCGCTGGATCATGATAGAACACGGACAGTGCTACCACACACATCTGCTGCCGCATCTTCGAGCCGTCATCGACGGCTCGGATCAGACCGGATTTAGTGAGAGTCTTTAGTAGCACGGCGGGGTGGACTTTCGGTATTTTCAGCTCGCTGCGCGACAAGTCACCTAGCGGTCCTGATACACCCCGTCTCGCTTTTCCTGAAACGCGCTAACTGCTTCACGCATATCCTCGCTGCCGAAGCAGGACAGGCCAAGATAGGCATCTGCATAGGTAATATCACCAGACCGATTTGTCTGGAGCGCACGGAAAAAATCTTTGGTTCGTCGCAGCGCCATGGGTGGTCGAGCAATCAGTTTTTGTGCCAATGCCCGTGCTATTGACTCAAGCTCGTCGAGCGGCACCACTTGATTCACGAGTCCCACGTCGAGGGCCTCTTCGGCGCTGAGTTCATCACATGTCATGACGAGTTCTTTGGCTTTGGCCATACCCACAAGATTGATCAGACGGGTAATAGAGCCCCACATATACGGCACCCCGAGGCGTACTTCCGGGATCCACATCCGCGCCTCGGTCGCCACAATCCGAAAGTCGCAAGCCATGGCTAACGACACCCCGCCCCCAACAGCAAAGCCGTTGACGGCCGCTATCGTAATCTGATCCAAACGCTCCCATTCGTCCATGATACGCCAGCCGGTTTTGGATAGGCGCAAGCGGGCGGCGTCGCTCATCTGCGCCTGCGCGCCAGGTTTACTCCCGGCAGACAGCACTTTCATGTCAGCCCCGACACAGAACGATTTGCCCTGTCCGGTGAGCACCACTACGCGGGTTTCCTCGTCTGCTTGAAAGGTTCGAGCGATATCCAGAAACTCTTGCATTACTTGTTCGTTGATCGGGTTGAGTTTTTCCGGACGATTAAACAACACCGTCGCGATCTGACCGGATCGGTCCACACGAAAAGTTTCATATTCCATACTGTCCTCCTTACCTATGATCTACACTTTCTCCGGAGCGAGAGAAACACAGGTTTATCAGTCGTGTCAACTTCAGGCGCCCGGCACAATCAATTTCGAGAACCACGTCTTTGTTTGAAATCGCGCCCCGTATCCGCGCCTACAGAATAAGGAGAAAAAGTGGCCGAAAGACAGGACCAAAATTTGTTTTGCGCGTAGCCAGTATGGTGCGCTGACTTTTGGTGATCTGGAGATGGCTCCTCTCAGTGAGTGAGGAATCTAGAAATAGGTGGTAGGTTCTTGGGCTTGACCTGACCTGACATTCAGAATCTGGAAGCTCTGCCGCGGGCCAAAGTGGCTTGCTCTCTCTGGCACGCTGGATGGGCACTCGGTGACTCTTCTCATCGAAATAGACGAATAGGATACGTATAAGAGTCCCTGTCTGTCGCAGATTTTCCATCCACGCACCAATACCCTCTCAGAACTGAGTATTTTCGGGGCGGTATTCTTTCTCTTCGCCCTAGACTGGATCTGTACTGCCCTGATGTGATCTTCCTATCTCACGAGTGTTGGTGTGGCACGTGAACAGCCCGTCCCGCTTAGATATGAACATCAGGTGGCAGGACTCGGCATCCTGGCGGCCAACCTGAGATCAATGAACTGCCCGTGCCAATAGGGCGTCCGGTCGAACTGACCATTACATCGGGAGATGTCTTCCATTGCTGGTTTGTTCCATCGTTTCGTACCAAAATGGACGTCTTGCCCGGTCACTATACGACGGTCTGGTTTGATGCCACTAAGCATGGGGTCTTTCACCTTTTCCGGCCGGAATACTGCGGCACAGATCACTCGCATATGACGGGCCGAATCGTCGTGATGAACCCAGCCCTGTACTAACTCTGGCTCAGCAACGATACCAGAGGACAGCCGTTAACCAGCGTCGGAGAGCAGCTCTTTCACCAACAGCGCTGTGAGTGACCTTTCATATGGAGCGAGAGACAGGCACCGGCCCTGCATTAGCCGGTCTAACCGGAAACGACGTAGCCCTGCAAGGCGGTAACAGCGTAACTGCCAATGAAACCTATATCCGCGAATCCGCCCTCAAGCCGGATGCCAAAGTCGTCGCTTATGCTGCGGTCATGCCAACCTACGCCGGTCTGATCACCGAAGAGGACCTGATTCAGCTTGTCAGCTATGTCAAAGCTCTGGGGCAAGATAAAGGCGGGGAGGCACGCTGAGTACCACAGTCGTCGGGCGCCGGTCCAATTTTATGGCCAACTGGGTTTTCTCGAGCGAGCGTTACATCAATAACAACTACGGCATTCGCTCATGGCTGCTCACCGTCGACCAGAAGCGGATCGTCCTTACTCTATCTTGTCTCCATCTCATTGTTCTTTTTCTTGGGCGAGGCGTTTGCCGTGCTGATTCGGCTTGAACTGCTGACGCCGCAAGGCGACCTGGTCGAGGCTGAGACCTATAACAAGCTGTTTACCGTGCACGGGATCATTATGATCTTCTTCTTCCTGATACCCGCTATCCTGGCTGTCTTAGGCAATTTTCTCATCCCAATCATGATAGGGGTCAGAGACATGACCTTTCCCTGGCTCAACTTGGCAAGCAGGTATGTGTGTTCGTTCAGAGGCCTATTCACCCTGGGAACCATTATCGGCCGTGGTGTTGATACGGGTTGAACGTTTTACACGCCCTACAGTAGTGCCTATGCCAATAGTTAGGTCATTCTCACCGCGCTCGGCATCTTCCTCACCGGCTTTTTTCCATCCTGACCGGCATCAATTCTGTTGTGAACATCCACATCATGCGGGCACCCGGCCTGACCTGGTTTCGCCTCCCGCTTTTTATTTGGGCCCACCATGCGACCGGCTTAATCATGATCTTAGACACCAGTTATCGCCACCATCATCTTCCTCGTCGGACTCGAACCCGCAAGCGCATCTTTGGCTACAACTATGTGGCGTTCTCTAGCGCCGCAATTACTGTTTTCGGTTTGTTGGTTTGATCGGCCTGTTCATAGCAACTCTAGGCCTGGACATGCACATGCACGACACATATTTCGTAGTCGCTCATTTTCATTCCATCATGGTCGGCGGTGCGCCCATGGGCTATCTGGGCGGCCTGCGCTTCTGGTGGCAGAAAATGACCGGACAGCTGTATCCCGAAGAGTGGGCACGTCTTGCCGCTCTCATCCTTTTTGTCGGCTTGAACCTGACCTTCTTCCCTCAATTCCTGTTCGGTTATCTAGGCATGCTGCGCCGCTATCACGTCTACCCGGAAGAAATGCAAATTCTGAAGTTCATGTCGACAGCGGGTGCGTTTATTCTCGCTGCCGGATGCTTGATGCATAAGTCCAATTTTGTGTGGTCACTGCGCTATGGAAAACAGCCAGCCCGAAACCGTGGAAGGCCAAAGGCCTAGAATGGGAAGTGCCCTCACCGCCACCCCACCAGAATTTTTAGACGACACCGGTTGTCACGCACGAAACGCACCCACATTCAATACTGGGGACGAAAGTTGTCATCTGAATATGCACCGGTCGTAGCCCATCAGTTCAACGATAGTGAACAGCAAAAGCATGCGGCCACTCTTGGCATCTGGGCCTTTCTCGTCACCGCCGTGCTATTTTTTGGCAGTTTGTTTCTGACCTAAATTGTCTAACGCCCGCAGTTCCCGGATGCCTTTGCCAGCGGCAGCCACCATCTTGATATCACGTTCGGCGCGACCAATACCGCTATCCTGATTGGGAGTAGTTTGACCATGGTCCTAGCAGTGCATGCGACACAGACGAGCAATCGTGCCGCTTTAGTCCGCTGGCTGATGTGGGCCATTTCCTCGGGCTTAGCATTTTCGGGCATTAGGAGCGTCGGGTTCGCACAAATTCAAGCAGCATCGGATTCCAGGCGCAGCGTTCCAATACGAAGAAGAAATTGCGCAGCATTCGCAGAACTTCTTTATCCTCTATTTTGCTACGACTGGCCTGCACGCCTTTCACCTGATTATCGGTTTAGTACTGTTCTTCGTGGAGGTGCGTCAGAATAGTCAACTTACCGCGCTCATTTTTGGAGCCGGTTTTTTAAAGATGTGATTATGTTTAGCTTCACCCTGAGCCATATCTTCACTCGCGACCGGCTCTCTGTCCCTCAGGGACGGCGACAGCCAGAGGTCTTCGTTACAATTTCGAACAACTCATCCAGCTCACATCCCTAAAAATAATATTCCTCTGAGACGTCTCCGCCTCGTAACAGCGGGCCGATACGACCCAATGCTCGTATTGCAAACGTATTCCTCAAGCTGAGACACCAGACGTTGCTCTTTTTGTACCTCCCCTTTTCCGATACCGTCGGAAAACAAGTCGACATGTCCGAGTGACACTTCCAGAACGTTACGTCGGCCCACGAGAGCGCGCACGTTTGCGTGCAGGGAAATGCGCACGAAAACGTGCATAGAAACGCGTATGAATACCATGGCAGTCGTCACCTCCGGTCCGATAGAAAGCCATCCTCTTCAGTCATTGGACTTGCCGACTCCCCAACCATCACAAGGTCAAGTGTGCATTTGTATCGACGTGTGTGGGGTGTGTCGAACCGATCTACACATAGCTGAGGGTGACCTGCCGTTACACTGCAGCCCTATTGTTCCTGGTCATGAGGCGGTGGGGACTGTGGTACGATGCGGACCAGGAGTCCGGCAACACAAAGAAGGCGACCGGGTTGGAGTGGCGTGGCTGTATGCCGCCTGCATGCAGTGTCGGTATTGCCAGCGGGGAGAAGAGAACTTGTGCGCGATGCCGCGATTCACCGGCTACGATGAGCATGGCGGCTATGCTGAGTATATGGTCGCCCCAGAAGCATTTGTGTATCCAATCCCCTCTGGCCTCTCATCCGTTGAGGCTGCCCCTTTTCTGTGTGCCGGTATTATCGGATACCGGGCGCTACGGCGCTGTAACATACAATCAAAGCAACGCCTCGGTTTATACGGCTTTGGTGGCTCCGCACATATCGTGATCCAAATTGCTCGCTATTGGGACTGTGAAGTCTACGTTGTCACGCGCGGAGAGAAACACCGCACCCTTGCCAAGCAGTTGGGGGCAACTTGGGCGGGAGGAGCACACGACCCAATGCCAGAAAAGCTGCATGCCGCCATTATCTTTGCCCCAGCGGGAACACTTGTTCCACTCGCACTCGCAGCGCTTGACCGAGGAGGCAGCTTGGCGTTGGCTGGCGTGTATATGACCCAGATTCCAGCGCTTGACTACGGAGAAACCCTGTTCTACGAGCGAACTCTGTGTAGTGTGACCGCCAATACCCGTCAGGATGGGCGCGAATTGCTCAGTCTAGCTCAAGACATCCCGCTGCATACCCACACGGAAGTATTTCCCCTAGCCCAAGCCAACATCGCGCTCACACGGCTGAAAGACGGCCTACTCAACGGGGCAGCGGTCCTCCAGGTCAAAAGCCAGCCAGGTCCATGTAATCGAATAAAGCCGGACGTACAACTATGAGCGATGGATTTTTAGCCCTTTCACGCAAAACGAAAATTGTGTGTACCCTGGGTCCGGCGACAGAATCAGATGCTACACTCCGCGATCTGCTGCGGGCCGGGATGAATGTCGCTCGTTTGAACTGCTCCCACGGCACCCACGCCGAACACGGTGTACGAATTTCCCGCATTCGACAACTGGCCGATGAGGCGCAGACACCGGTTGGCATTCTCCTGGATCTTGCCGGACCGAAAGTCCGGGTGGGATCATTTCAGGCCGGATCAGTTGAGCTTCGTCAGGGTGACCAGTTCACCCTGACGACCCGCATTGTTGAAGGGACAGCTCATAAGGTATCGGTCTCGTATCTTGGCCTACCCCGCGAGGTAAAAGTCGGCGATGTTCTCCTCCTATCTGACGGTGCGCTGGAATTGACCGTTCAACAGGTAACAGAGGAAGAAATCCACTGTCAGGTCGTTGTCGGGGGAATACTCAGCGCCCGTAAGGGCGTCAACTGCCCGTCCGGACTGCTTGGACTGCCAATTTTGGGCGAAAAAGACGTCCGCGACCTTCAGTTTGGACTGGACCAGGGTGTCGACTATATTGGCCTCTCATTTGTCCGAACGGCTGACGACGTACGGACCGCAAAGCAAGCAATTGCCCAACGCGGAGGATATACTCCGATTATCGCAAAAATCGAGACCCACGCTGCCCTCGCCGCTTTCGATGACATATTGACCGAGGCGGATGGGATCATGGTAGCCCGTGGCGACCTCGCGATAGAAACCCCGTTTTCCCAAGTTCCCATGATCCAAAAACAACTGATTCATCGCGCCAACCAGCAAGCTAAGCCGGTAATTACAGCGACCCAGATGCTGTGGTCTATGGTTCATACTCCGCGCCCGACTAGGGCCGAAGTCGCGGATGTAGCCAATGCCATTATAGACGGTAGTGATGCCGTGATGCTGTCCGAAGAAACTGCTATTGGACAGCACCCTATTCGCGCGGTGCAGACGATGGAAGCCATTGCAACAGATACTGAACGCGCGTGGCTCCGATTATTCTCCCCGGGTACACAGGGGTCGGACGATAGTGCCGTCTCGACGGGAGTAGAAGCCAGCGCCCAGGCCGCCTGCCACATGGCCACCCACCTGAGCGTCGAGGCATTAGTGGCCGTGACACTTTCCGGTTTGACTGCGCGCTTTGTGGCCAAGTTCCGCCCACTCCAGCCCATTATTGCCTCAACTCCCAAACTGGAAACCTACCGGCAACTCGCCCTAGTCAGAGGAGTCTCCCCTCTTCTTCTTCCAGACAGAGCGGCAGACCGAGGCGAGATGATCGAGCTCACCCGACACTTTCTACGGCAAAATGGATGGCAGGGGAAACGCGTGATTATTGTTTCCAGTATTTCAGCTGACCGCAACGTATTAACAACAGACGTCCTCTAGTATGTTGTCAATACGGATTCGAGAAGTATCATTCCGAGAAGCTATGAGACTAAGAATCTTTTTGTTTGTGCGCCTGAGAGATTCTTCGCCTCCGCGCTGCTTCGGTCCACAATGACAGGCCTCTCAGTTCAGCCCTGGCAAAGTACTAGCGCAGGAGCGTGGGCGCAGTGCCAAAAGAGCTTCAACGGGGACTCTTCTCCTCAATACAAAGGACATGGTATGCTTGTGGCATGAACACAGGCGAAAGGCGCTATCGGTGGGCGGCCCTATTGGTAGCGACGGGAATGGGCCTGCCGCTCCAGACATGGGCAGATTCGAGGGCTTCAGAAAAATGCGCTTTGAAATTCAGGCTAAGACGCGGGCAGGCGCGACTGACAACACCTCCGATGCAGATGCCGGCCAAATCGTGCCCGTCCTCCTAACCGAGCAGGCCGGTTCAGCGACCACTGAAACTGGCACAAAACAGGGCGAGCTGTTTACAGATAACTTTCAAGACTATGTTCTCGATGTTTTTATTGAACTCAAGGAAGGATTGCTGACCGTTGATGTTCAAGACGTTCCGTTCAACCAAGTCCTCACTGCCGTAGCCCAGAAAGGGGAATTTCCGGTACTTTCTCTCGATCCCACCCAAGACCGGATTAACCTCGTGTTCGCAGACCTCCTTCTCAAAAAGGGCCTTCAAGAGTTGCTGAAGGGGCG
>CAZXFE010000156.1:0-9588 GCA_964639795.1 uncultured Enterobacteriaceae bacterium
GCATTGGTCGGTCGGAGTAATCCAGGAGTCTTGCTGTTCTCAGTTCAGGAGATTCTTATCGGGGGGTAGGAGGGAAGCAGCGTCCCCACCTCCCGCGACTGCGGTGCTCCCTTTGATCAACAGATCTCTACTTGAAATTACTTGTTCATCGGGCATAGATCAGTCCTGCGCTTTGGACATGAAAGCCGAGAAGGCGCCTTCGTAGTCCGGATGCCAGCGCGAGAGCGCCGGGCGGTTCTTGGTCATGTCACCCGCTGCCCACTCGATGCGCCGATGGTCGATTTCGGGTGTCACATCGTTGTCGGGACACAGCACGTAAAAGTCGCCACGCTCCATCGCCGCAAGCAGGTATTCCGCCACCTGCTCGGGCACCCAGGCGCCGGGCGGCTTCTCCTTCGCGAATCGCTTTGTCAATCCTGTGTAAGTAAAGCCCGGAATCAGGAGGTGTGCCGTGACTCGGCAGCCGTCGATCAGGCGGAGTTGATGGGCAAGGCTCTCGGTCAAACTCTTGATACCGGCCTTGGATACGTTGTACGCCGCGTCGCCGGGTGGATTGGTGATGCCCTGTTTCGATCCGGTATTGACAATCGCGCACGGGGTGCACTGGTCGATCATTCCCTGGGTGAAAACCTGGAGCCCGTGAATCACGCCCCAGAGGTTCACGCTGAGGGCTCTCTGCCAGCCCTCGTAGTGCTCCCAGGGGGTGCCGCCTCCGCGCGTGCCGGCATTGTTCATCAGCAAGGCAACCTCGCCGAACCGATCGAGCACGGCGTCTCGAAGAGCCTGCACGGATTCAAGGCGAGCCACATCGACCGGGGCTGCCAGGATCGCGTCCGCACCTCGCGGGCACTGCTTTGCGAGAGTGTCAGCCGCGGAGCCAAGCTGCTCCTCGTCATGGTCCGCGATGCACACGTTCAGGCCCATTGCTACCAGGCGCTCAGCCGTGGCCAAACCAATGCCACTGGCGCCGCCGGTGACCACCGCGGTACGGTTCGGAGTGAAGGCGGGATGTGTCATTTAAGGGATTCTCCTTGTGTTCAGCGAAACACCTTCTTCGCCACCTAACACCGGCTAAACAATTTATCAGGAGGCGTTGTGCGAGGAGCGCTTACTCAGTAGGGAGCACAAAATCCATATCCCGCTTCCCACTGACATCATAGATCTCTGCCGAGTAGCTCGTAATGTCCCCACGCATATTCGATTCGCTCAATGCGGCCACAAGACTATCCATGTAGGGATACGTGAAATGCTTGTCTAGATCCTCTTGGCTATCCCAGACTTCGAATATGGTTGCCCGGTTTGGAGCCGTAACATCGATTGCCCAATCGTAAACTTGAGCGCCCGGTTCTTTTCTTGAGTTTTCAATCGCGTTTGTAACGGTTTCTTTGATGCGATCAAATCCTCCCGGCACGAACTCAAAAACGACTGCAACGATTAACATGTAGCTCCGCCAGGTTTTGCGAAAGCGATAACTGCCTCGCCTTTTCGTTTAGAAAATCTGAGATTAGATCAATCAAGGACGCAGGATAAGCCAACCTGCAACCGATAATTCTACTACCGGGACATGTATCTATATCGATATGCTCTTCTCATCTACGACCCTACTTTCTAATTCTAATGCCACAGCGGAAGGAATCTCATTAGTCGAGTCTGACCCGGATACTCACGTACTGGTACTGGTGGCGTAAATCTGCCGCACTACACACCTAACGAATACAGTCCAAGGAGTGTGATACAGGCCGCGATGGCCCACACTTCAAACGCCATTCGTAGTGGCCATGGCGCCGTTCTGAGTTCCATGAAATCCAGAAAGATGAAACGGATTTTGACAAAGGTGATAATCAAAATGGCGGCGGTCGCGTAGTGAAATTTCTCCCTAAAACCGAATCCATGTCCAAACTGCCACGACAATCCCGTCGCCACTATCAAGCCGGCCCAAATAACAGTAACTCTCGATTGAAGCGAAACTGCCATGAGTCACCGCATCAGATACAGCAGCGCGAAAAGTGCGATCCACAAGATGTCCACAAGGTGCCAAAAACATGCCCCGCTTTCGAGCACGCCCATGCCTTGAGTATTAAATTCCGCATCGCGCACGCACTGCCAGAGGAAAACCAGAACACCAATGCCAATAAACATGTGCATCAGGTGAATACCAGTCATCAGGTAGTAGTACATAAAGAAATTATTCGTTTCTATAGTCAAATCGGCAGTAAGCTTTTCGCTCCATTCAAAATATTTGATGACGACGAAACCAATACCGCCAAGGATTGCCAACACGAAACAGCCGCGGGCCTGCGAAAGATGGCCTGTCCGAGCGCCGTGAACGGCGAGTGCGACCAACCAAGAACTCGTCAACAGGAGCAAGGTGTTGACGAGCCCGAAGGTTTGGTTGAGCAGTTGCTGCTGTTCGATGAATAACGCGACTTCTTGCGATCGATCGTAGACAAATACTGAGAACAACAGAGAAAAGATCAGGACGTCGCCGATGATGAACATCCAAACGCCGCTTTCGCCAGGCAGGTGCGGCTTGGCCGAGTCCGTCACCTCGTAAGTTGAAGACATTGGTGATTCGTCTTTCTAAGCGGCCACCGTCGGTTCAGATTGCGCCTGCCGTTTTATCGCGCCCAGAAGGATGTAGAACATCACAAGATACCAGGTAAAAAAGACAGCAAACGGTACCCACCAGACAAACAAGCCATCCCACGCGAAAGGCCCCGTCTTAAAAAACGTTAAAAGCCCGCCAGGAACAAACAGCACCGCCACCCATAGATTGTAGTAACCGACCCAACGCGCGAATACCGGCTTCGCCTGCTTATCACTTAGGATGCATAGGCCGAGGGCAATGTTCTGGATTATGAACGGCGCGAAGGTCATTAACAGTGTGATCCAACCAAGGTCGTTCAGCATCCGGGTCAACTCTGGATCGTGATCAGGCCGGAATGCCGCCCCCGTCCAAAACACGCCCGCAAACACAAACACCAGCGTGCTGATACAGCCAGCGCCAAGTTGCGCGTAGGTAAATGGGGCGAGATCGCCTTCGATACGTTTCATCTGCACGGCCAGGGCCGCAGCGAACGAACAAATAAAACCTGCGCTGCTCATAATTAGCAAAATCCCGAAGCGCATGGACAGGACGTTTTCGCTATAGATCGCCGCAACTTCTTCGGCGCTGAGGTTCGGCGAAATCGGCGGAATGAAATTCGCAAACAGAAACCCGGCCAAACAAATCGAAGCAAAGCCCACCGCGGACCAGGCACAAATCAATTGGTTTCGAATATTCATCGCTCCTCCCTCTGAATCCGAGTTGACCTTCGAGTTTTAGTTCATTTCGCGCTCATTCTAACACAGGCGGGGACAAGCCCGCACATCGCTTACTGTCGAGCACCACAATAAATTAGGCTTTCATTGACGGAAAGTAGGGTGGGACTCGACCTATCCACCCAAGCCGTATGGAGAGATCATAACGTGCGAGATCCCCGTATATTTTTTCCTGCTACTGCGGAAGGAGTCCCATTAGTCAAGACTGACCCCAAATACTGAATCAGCGGTCACCTCATAGAGCGCGAATGCTCTACAAGGGCCTCGATAATCTGATAACCCCCCCCGTTGCCCTAGTAAACGCTCAATCTTGGGCTGGTGATGAGTCCAGAGCGAAGGTCACCACGGGTAAAATGGCGATAATCAAAAGCACAATAAACGAGGGGTTGGACCATTCTGCGCCCATGGGCCGATAGACCTGGCCGGTTATCACTGTATTGCCCAAATAGAGCAACAGAATGAGCCAGCCGCAGCGGCTCCAGAGCCGTATGTTGACCATCGGGTGGGCGGCCGGCGGTGCAGGAGTTGTCATGCCCAATAGCGCGTTCCATCGCTGAATATCCCAGAGGATTAACACGAGCAGCCCTAAACTCATCAAAGTGACGACGATAGCGGTGGGCACCACTCCTGTGCTCCAGCAAAGCACAAGAATTGCCGCAAGAATGGGCGCGATAAGCGCCGCACCCAAAGTTGCGTGGCGCTGCGTTATGAGAAACACGGCGGCAGTGAGCTGAAGTGCCCCCACAAACTGATAAAACAGGCCGGTGGCTTGAAAGGCATGCAGGAACTCGTGAAAAACCCCTGTGTTTGCTGGATCGGTAAACGGCTGTCCCAGCAGCTTCTTGAGCCCTGCGGGAATGAAGGCAAAACCAATCACCATGCGTAACACAATGATGCTGATGTAGATCCGTCGGCGCTCATGCGCGCGCGCGATTCGCTCTTCAAGCCATGTCAATGTCATACTCCGGACTCAACAATGATACAGTCCATGGTGATCTTCTAAACTGCCTGGGAGCAGGTGACCAGCTCCCCTTCCTCACGGCACCAACAACTTGACAATAATCTGTTAACTAAGAAGGGTGACTCGACCAACGAAAAAGGATGAATGACGCCAAGACGATTTGTATTGCCGGAGCCAGCGGCCTTGTTGGTGCCAATCTCACCAAAGCTGCCTTGGCACGGGACTGCCAGGTGCGCGGCACACTCCGTGACAGTTCCGATACCGAGAGAACCGGGCACCTGTATGCATCGGCTGGCGCACGCGAACGTCTGGAGCTGTTTAGTGTGGATATGTCACGACCCGGCGCTTTCGACGAAGCTCTGTCGAACGCTGACGCTGTGTTCATTGCTTGTCTCATTCCCACCTATTCTGGACCAAGCGGAAAACCCTCCCGCGAAATGGACGACCAACAAGGTGAGAAAGAAATTGTCATGCCCACGGTTGACGGCTGTCTGAATATTCCGGGATCTGCACCTGATGCGGGCATCACTTACGTAATCATCTGTTGGCGGAAAGTAGGGTCAGACTCGTCTGACCTCATATGTAAGCTTGTTGCAACTGCGGCTACATCGGGCAACAGGCTTCGGCCTGCTTACCCACAGACGTCCTGATTCAGATGGTCGCGCAGCATTTCTCCGGTGTATTCGCGCCGGTGCCGCCCGCGCTTTTGCAATATGGGGACGACCTCGTCGACAAACTCTCGGAGGTTGTCCGGGGTCGAGGGCGTGACGTTAAAGCCGTGGCCACCGGTTTCATCGAGTATGGCTTCCATCTGGTCAGCCACTTGTTCAGGCGTCCCGACAATTTGCGGGCAGCCAATCGTTGCACCGAAGATTTTCCCGACTTCGCGCATGGTCAGTTTGTCTTTTCCCAAGTCTCCGGCCTTATACATCTTCGTAAAAATGTCCAATAAGCCCTGGATGCCTTCGACCTCGATGTCTTCAATCGGCTCATCAAGATCGTACTGCGACAAATCGTGGTTGGTGTGCCCGGAAAGCATCGCGAGGCCGCCTTCATATGGAACCAATTCATTAAACTCTTGATGCCTGCGCTTCGCCTCTGCCTCGGTCCCACCCCGGACGGTCTGAATGCCCCAGATGTATTTAACACTGGATGAATCTCGGCCCATTTTTTTCAAGCGTTGTCGCATATCGTCGGCAAAAGACTTCAATGCCCGCGTGGTGAGCTGCACACCAAATAGCGCTTCTGCGTGCTTGGCGCAAAAGTCACGACCTGCATCTGATGCGCCCGCCTGAAAAAGTACGGGGTGCCCCTGTGGCGAAGGCTCAACCGCCGAAATACCAGGGCACGAAAACCATTTGCCTTTGTGATTGATTGGGTGGACTTTGCTAGCATCAATGAACACCCCCGTCTTCTTGTCCGCTACGACCGCGTCTGGCTCCCAGCTGTTCCACAGTTTGTGGCAGACCTCCATATATTCGTTTGCGCGCTTATAGCGCTCGGAGTGTGGGATCATTTTTTCCAGCCCAAGGTTCACGGCTTCGGCGACGTTGGTGGAGGTGACGATGTTCCATCCAATCCGCCCTTTGGTCAGATGATCAAGCGTGCTCAATTTACGCACCGCCATGTAGGGTTGGTAATAGGTCAGGGAAAGTGTCACCGCGTAACCGAGCCTCTTCGTCACAGCAGCCATCATGGGAATCACCAAGGTCGGATCGTGCATGGGAAACTGGATGGCGTGGGTGAGCGTTTCGTCCATCCGATTTCGGTAATTTCCATAAGCCGCAAACGTATCGGCGAAAAATATCGCGTCGAACTTGCCGCGTTCGAGCGTCCTCGCCATGTCCTGCCAGATTTCAGGTTTCGAAAAAGATTCGGCGACCCGGCTGTCAGGGTGTAACCATGAGCCGACAGAATGATTCATCGGGCTATGCATGACGAAACCATTCAAGTGCATTATTTTCTTCATTTCTTGACCTTATACTAGTTCAATAATATTGGGTAATGCTTGATAAGCCTTCTCGTTTCCAGCTGTCGCTGGATATAGGAAATAATTCTAAAGTGCGGGTCTGCCGTCTCGTAGTTCGCCGTCTTCTTACTCATCCTCTCCTTCCGCTTGATTTAACTGAACGTTCGGTTAATTATAGCCAGCTAGTATGTCCCGACCAGTCAAAACACCATTATCACCTGATTATCGGACCAAGATCGGTACGGCGGCTGAAACGCTGTTTGCCGAACGTGGCTTCGATGGGACCTCGCTGCGCGAGATTGCCGAGCGCACGGGGGTAACAAAGTCGCTCATCTATCACTACTACGAGAATAAAGAGGCGCTGTACCAAGCGATTCTCGAGGACGGGGTGAGTGGCGTTGTCACCCAGGTTGAAGAGATTGCAGAAAATGGGGAGGAGCCAAAGACCCAAATCCGCGCTGTTGTCCAGGTGTTTCTTGACGCCTACCAAGACGCGCCGCACCGGTTCCAGATGATCCAACGCGCGATTGACGACCATCATTCCATTGCCGCCGTTATCGCGGAACGCTGGTTTTCGCGTGCGCACCTGGCCTTACAGGTTATTGTTGCCGAAGGCGTGCGACAAGGCGGGTTTAAGCCACTGCCGGCCCAGATGGTTCCGTTCGCTATCATTGGGCTTATTGTCCACACGCTGCGTGGGCAGAAACTTGTCAGCCACGTTGCTCCGAACCTGTCCGGCGAGCAGGTTTTGGCCGCCCTGCCGGATTTAGTGCTCGCATTGCTCACAGCCGTTCCTGGTCAAAGAAAAATCAGCGGAAGCTGTTCGCGTTCGTCTCGGTGGCCGGGTCAGGTAAAACGTAGAGCCAAGGTATAATTGCAAAGTACCGAAGAGGAAAAACTGAATGGATACTTTTTTTCGCTTGATTATCCGGTTTCGTTTCCTCGTTATCGCTGCTGTCTTAGGCTGGACTGTTGTCGCTGGGGTGCAGATACAAAATCTGCGCTTTGAGAGTGACGCCGAGTCTATGATCCCACCCAACGATGCGGTGCTGCATTACAACGACGTTGTAGAAGAACGCTTTGGCATGCTGGATCTCATTATTGTCGGGGTCCTGAATGATAACCCACGGGAAGACGGGGTTTTCAATCCACGTACCTTAGGCATCGTCAAAGAATTTTCTGAGAAGATTGCGCTTCTGCCTGGGATCAAAGCCGTCCGTGATGAAGACGTGGCAAGTGTCGCTACCATGGACAATATTACCGGCACGAGCGACGGCATGTCCGTCGATCCTTTCATGGAAGAGACGCCGCAGTCGGCTGAAGAATTGACGGCGCTGAAAGACGCGCTGTTTGGTAACTCCATGTTTGTTGACTGGGTTGTGTCGCGAGATGGAACCGGCCTGCTCATCATGGCCAAGATGGAATCGTCTGAAGGCACGCTCGAGGGTGTTGCTCGGCGGTCGGCAATCTATACCACCATCCGTGAGATGATTCAGAAGAAGGAAGCCAGCGGCGTTCCTGAGGAATTTCATATTGCCGGGCGCGGCGCCATGGAGGTGACATTCTCCGAAGACGCCCGGAGCGACATGGAAATGTTCATGCCGCTGGTGCTGTGCATAGTCCTGGGAACGCTCTATTTAACCTACCGCAGTTTGCGTGGCGTACTGCTTCCATTTGCGGTTGTGATCATCTCCGTCATCTGGAGCCTGGGCATCATGGCCTGGGTTGGTGTTCCTATGTACTTCGTCTCCACCATGATGCCGGTCACGCTGATGGCAATCGGTGTTGCCTATGGAATTCATATTCTCAGCCGCTACTACGACGAAGTCCTCAGTCACCCTGATACGTCTGCGATCGAAGCAGTGCTTGCTGCCATGCGGGAGATGTGGAAGCCGGTCGTTTTCACGGCACTGACAACGGCTGCTGGCTTTCTGTCTTTTCTGACTGCAGCTATGGTTCCCATCCGGTACTTTGGCGTGTTTACCGCAGTTGGTGTTTTGGCTGCGATGGTCGTCTCGCTGACTTTCTTCCCCGCCGTGTTGAGTCTGCTGTCGCCCAAGGCAAGTCGCAGTCTGCGTAATCAAATGAACCGCAGTGGAGATCTAGCGGCGACAGGCTGGGCAGCTCGCCTCTTGTCTAATCTGGGCCGTGTTGTGGCTCGGCGTCCTGCGGTGGTATGGGGCATAACTGCAAGCATCATGCTCGCTTGCCTAATAGGGACCCAATTGCTTTACGTCGATACCTCGTGGATCTCTGTTTTTCACAAGCAGAGTCCGGTCCGTATTGGTGACGAAGCCTTGCGAGAAAAATTTCAAGGGACCCTGCCCGTGTACGTGGCAATCGAAGGGCATGAACCGGACTTGCTCAAAGACCCAGACCTGCTGCGCAAGCTTGACCGTTTGCAGGCCGAGGTCGAGCAAGATCCGGTCGTAGGCGGGTCGCTGTCCATTGCCGAGTTCATCAAACGTATGAACCGAGTCATGAATGAGGATCGAGAGGAGATGGAAGTCATTCCAGACTCCCGTGATCTGGTCGCGCAATATCTCCTGTTGTATTCGTTCTCTGGAGACCCAGATGATTTTGATGAGGTGGTCGACTATGACTACCAGCACGCCAATGTCGCCTTTTATCTGAGCTCAGATCACGATGTGGATGTCAAGCGTGTGATTCGTCGGATCGAAGATTTCGTGGTCCGAGAATTTGGCCGTGTTGAAAATGAAAGTACTGAGGCTGGGGCACAGGATCCTGTGACTGTAAAGTTTGGTCGCTGGTTAGCTGGAATCGATCCCACAGTCATCGGCTGGGAGACAAACAGTGGTTTTCGCATTGGTTTTGCCGGGCAAGGACACATGACTACCCGGTTTAGCGAACTTGTTGTCTCCGGTCAGTTGACCAGTCTTGTTGCGTCATTGATCGCTGTTTTTCTGCTCACAACCTGTATGTTCCGCTCGGTTGTTGCCGGCCTCATCAATATCATTCCTATCAGTGCGGTGATGATATTTAGTTTTGGACTCATGGGGCTGCTTGGTATCCCCTTGGAAGTTGGAAAGTCCATGACCGCCTCGATGGTGATTGGCATTGGCATCGATTACACGATTCACTTTCTCAATAAATATCAGTTGAAAACTAAGGACGGGTTCGTTGATCCCGAGCTGATCACCGTAGCGACGATGGCTACCTCGGGCAAAGCCATCTTCTTTAACGCCGCCGTAGTGATAGGAGGCTTTTTAGTCTTTCTGACGTCCAACTTCAAAGTCAACTTCTATCTCGGAGCTATGATGGCGTTAAACATGGGCGCCTGTCTGTTGGCTTCGATGACGATCCTACCAGCCATCTT